>WHSQ01000586.1 GCA_009380005.1 Actinomycetota bacterium
GTGGGCCTCGACCGGCCCGGTGCCGCTCGGCATGAGGGCGCGCACCAGCGTGGGCGAGATGCCGAGGATCGTGACGCCGTGCCGTTGGCAGAGGTCCCAGACGCGGCCGGGCCCCGGGTACGTGGGGGCCCCCTCGAACAGCAGCACGGTCCCCCCCAGCGCCAGGCCGCCCACGGCCTCGAACTGGCCCATGATCCACCCCATGTCGGTGACCCAGTAGAGGACGTCGCCGGGGTGCATGTCGATCTGGTACGCCACCTCGCTCGTGATCTTGACCAGGAAGCCGCCCTGCACGTGGACGGCGCCCTTCGGCCTGCCGGTGGTGCCGGACGTGTAGGCGATCATCCAGACGTCCTCGGCGTCGGTGTCCTCGCACGGCAGGTCCTCCGGCTGTCCCGCGACGAGGTCGTGCCACCAGACGTCGTACCGGTCGTCCCACGGGACGTCCCGGCCGGCCCGCCGGTGGACCACCGTCCTCGGCACCTGCGCGGCCCGGGCGGCCTCGTCGGCCGGCTCCTTCATCCCGACGATCCTGCCCCGGCGGTAG
>WHSQ01000587.1 GCA_009380005.1 Actinomycetota bacterium
GTTCCCCGTCGAGCTGGTCCGCTTCGAGCTCGTGCCCGACTCCGGCGGGCCCGGCAGGTACCGCGGCGGGCTCTCCTACGTGCGCGAGTACCGCATGCACGGCGCCGGGCAGTTCTCGACCCGTGACGGCGACCGGCTGACTCCGCCGCTTGGCCGTGGCGGGGGAGCACCGGGCAGCAGCGGCGCGACCATCGTGAATCCCGGGACGCCCGACGAGCATCGCGTCACAGCACGAGACGGAAACGTGCGCTTGAAGGCCGGGGACGTGCTGCGGCGCGAGATGGCCGGCGCCGGCGGCTACGGCAACCCGCTGGAGCGCGACCTCGACGCCGTCCTGGAGGACGTGAACAACCGGTACGTCTCACCACAGGCCGCCAGGGAGTCCTACGGGGTGGTGGTCGTTCCCCGCGGCCGTGGATGGGTCATTGACCACCCCGCGACGCAGGCGTTACGGTCAGACCGAACCATGCAGAGCTGATTGACTCGAGGAAGGGAGTTATACGTAGAAGTTGTGGATGGGCCATCCGGAAAAGAGGGCGGCGTACC
>WHSQ01000588.1:0-261 GCA_009380005.1 Actinomycetota bacterium
GGATCACCTCCACGTCGCCAAGCCAGATCCGGTGACCCTCGCCCGGTAGCTCGACGTAGGTCGCCCCGGGGATCCGCTCGGCCATGTACCGGGCGTGACCCACCTCAATCCACTGGTCCTCAGAGCGGTGGAGGATCAGCGTCGGCGTCCGGACTCTCGGCAGTAGATGGCGGAGATCCATCTGCGTGTTCATCCGGATCACCTTCTGCGCCATCGCAGGGCTCGCCGACAGACGCAGGTAACGAGCCCACCATCTGCGAT
>WHSQ01000588.1:271-546 GCA_009380005.1 Actinomycetota bacterium
GCCGCCCTCGGAGATCCCGAAGATCGCGGCACGCTTCGAGCCCGCCGCGTCCATGATGGCTTGGATGTCCTGCATCCGTTCCTCCATCGTCGGTACCGACGCGACCGGGTCGGACATGCCGGTACCCCGCTTGTCGAAGAGGATCAGGCGCGAGAACGACGCGAGCCGGGTGAGGAAGTGCGCGTAGTTCGGCTCCTCCCAGCACGCCTCGACGTGCGACACGAAGCCGGGGACCAGGACGAGGTCGAGCGGTGCGTCGCCGACGACCTGGTAGG
>WHSQ01000589.1 GCA_009380005.1 Actinomycetota bacterium
GGCGGCGACCGCGACCGACTCGCCGAAGATAGCTGCCCACGCCGAGAACATCTTGTTGAGGGCCTCCCGGGAACTGAGCGCTAGGGATGACTTTCATGACCTGACCTTCGGAATGTTGTCAAGCTGCGGTCCAGGTCCGAGATCAGGTCGGACTGAAGGTGTCGGAAAACGAGGTTCGAGAGCTGCCGTTTGAGGCAGCGGAGTACCTCCTTCTCGGTCTTCCCCTCTTCGCGGAGCTTGGCGACGTAGGTCTGAGTGTCGGCGTCACCCCGGCACCGGGCGAGCGCCATCACATAGAGCGCGTAATTCAACTGACGGTTCCCCCCGCGATTGAGCCGATGTCGCTAAGGGCGAGTCGGCCGAGGGATATTCGATCCCGGCGCAGCGAGAGGCGTGCCTAAAGCACTGCGCCGAACAGGGCTGGAATGTCACCGACGAGTTCGTCGACGCAGGCGAGTCGGCGCGCAGCTCGGACCGCCCCAACTTGAAAGCCATGCTCGTGCGCGTCGCCGAGGGCGACATCGATGCGCTCGTAGTCCACAAGAT
>WHSQ01000058.1:0-836 GCA_009380005.1 Actinomycetota bacterium
CGCGGCCGAGATCAAGGCGCTGCAGCGGGAGAACGCCGAGCTGCGCCGTGCTAACGAGATCCTCAAGACCGCGTCAGCGTTTTTCGCACAGGCGGAGCTCGACCGCCGACTCAAGTGATCGTCGCCTACATCCACGCCTACAAGGCCCGCTTCGGGGTTGAGCCGATCTGCCGTGTGCTGTCCGCGCACGGGACCAAGATCGCCCCGAGCACCTACTACGCGGCCGCCAAGACCCCGGTGTCCGCAGCGGATCTGGCCGACGCCTACCTCGCGGACGCGCTCGTGGACCTGTTCCGGTCCAACCGGAGTGTGTACGGGGCGCGCAAGCTGTGGCACGCGGCCCGCCGCGCCGGCCACGACCTCGGCCGCGACCAGGTTGCCCGGCTGATGCGCATCGCCGGAATCGCCGGTGTGGTGCGCGGCAAGCACTCCACGACCACCACAACGCGCGGCGCGGCGCCTGCGCCGCGGCATCCCGACCTGCTCGACCGGGCCTGGGACACCCCGACCCGACCGGACCAATGGTGGGTCGCCGACTTCACGTATGTGTGGACGCTCGCGGGGTTCTGCTACGTCGCGCTGCTCACCGACGTGTACTCGCGGCGGATCCTCGGGTGGCGTGTGTCCACGTCGAAGACGACGCCACTGGTGACGTCGGTCCTCGAGCAGGCGGTGTTCACCCGCCGCCGCGCCGACGCGCGGTTCACCGCGACCGGCCTGGTTCATCATTCGGACGCCGGATCGCAGTACACCTCGATCGCGTTCACCGACGCGCTGATCGACGCCGGCATCGCCGGGTCCATCGGCAGCGTCGGCGACGCCCTGGACAACGCGCT
>WHSQ01000058.1:846-16411 GCA_009380005.1 Actinomycetota bacterium
ATCGCCTCGACGGGCAAGCCTCATGAGCCTGGTCTGGACAGGATCACCCACATAAGTTCAACACGGCCAGGCTGCACTCCTCGATCGGACATCGCCCGCCAGTTGAGTATGAACAGCGCTACCATCAACGCACCACGCTGGCCGCCTCGACCCTCGAAGTGGCCTAACCGAACCCTCCGCAAAATCCAGTGCGGTTCAAAGCGCCTTGCACCAAAGCCGCACCACCTGGTCTCGAAAGGCCGCCACCGCCTGGATGTTGCCAGGCACCGCGTAGTAGGCGAGATGACCTCGCACCACGCTGGCCAGCCAACGGCCCTGCTCGGGGATGGGCTGATGTGCCCGCCTTTTCAGCTCGACGTTGAGCTGTTTCAGCTTGGCACGCATCCGCTTCGCGATCGTGACGCGCTTGAGCAGAAAGCCCCTGCTCCTGGACACCCCACAGATGTGGGTGAACCCCAGGAACGCAAACGTCTCCGGCCGACCCAGGCCGCGCCTTGCTCGGTTGCGGGCGGCGTACCGCCCGAACTCGACCAGACGCGTCTTGTCCTCGGCCAGCTCCAAGTTGAACTTCGCAAACCTTTCACGAAGATCAGCCCAGAACCGCCGCGCGTCACGTTCGTACTCGAAACCCACGGCCACGTCGTCAGCGAACCTGACGATGACCACGTCACCGCCGGCGTGCCGACGTCGCCAATCGTAGGCCCAAAGATCGAACACGAAGTGTAGGTAGACGTTGCCGAGCAGCGGCGAAACCGATGCTCCTTGCGGCGTCCCCTGCTCCCCGTTCGACCACTCCCCGTTCTCGATGACCCCTGCGTTCAACCATTTCTGGATGAGCCGCAGAACCCTGTCGTCTCCGATCCGGTGCTCGAGGAACTTCTCCAACCAGTCCCGATCAAGGCGCGTGAAGAAGTCGCGGATGTCCGCGTCGAGCACCCAGTTCACCCTCCTGCGGGTGAGCCCGACCGCGAGCGCGTCCAACGCATCATGCGGGCCGCGTCCCGGCCGGAACCCGTAAGAGAACCCGAGGAAATCCATCTCGTACACGGCGCCCAGCACCTCGACGACGGCGCGCTGGACGATCTTGTCCTCCAACGCAGCGATGCCGAGCGGCCGCAGCCGCCCGTCCGCCTTCGGGATGTCGACCCTACGAGACGGCTTCGCCCGATAGCTGCCACGCTGGACCCGGTCGTACAGGTCCCGAAGGTTGCCCTCCAGATCCCGTCCGTAGTCCCGCCACGTCACCTCATCCACCCCGACGGCCGCCCGAGGGTTCAACCCCCGGTAGGCCACCCGCAGGCGTTCGACATCGACGTGGTGCAACAGCGCGGTGAACCGTGCCTTGTTGTCCCTACGTGCTGCTTGGCGCACGCGATCCAGCGCACTGGACACGTCCTGTCCGGCTCTGCGTCCGGGACGTGTTTTGCTGGCCGCGTTCCCCTCGGCCAGCCCCCTTCCCTCCACCACCTCCGCCACCGCATCATCAACGGCGTTGTTCGATGGCTTCGCAGGTGCTACGGGGCTGTCAGACTTCCCACGCTCGTTCATCCCAGGCTCACGGCCTCGGCCTTCCCTGGACGGCCCGCCGCCAGATCACGACGACGGGCGAATCGTGGGATCTCCCGGTTCTCGCACATGAAGGTTCCGCGCATGCACAGGGTCTTTGACCGCGCGGGGTCCTCCGACAGCTCGCGCATAGCGCTGCCGGCGATGTTGCCTTCCGCCTGTCTTGACGACGTCGGCACCCCGAAAACCTGATTTCGCGGCTCGATGGCTGGCCTACGCGTGCCCCTGTCAACGCTTCGCCACCGCCCTCCCGGGCGGCCACGCATGACTCGGGGTCACCGTGGATCGCTACTCCTTCGATGTGAGGCTCTTCCATCCTCTCCTCCATGCCGGTTTATCCCGGCGCTCCAAGACCGCCGTCACCCGGCTGCTGCGGATCAACTGGCCGACCGTCGGCGCGATCGTCGAACGGGTCGTCGCCGACGGGCTGGACCCTGGCCGGCTCGACGGGCTGGTCGACATCGGCGCCGACGAGATCTCGTGGAAGAAGCATCACCACTACCTGACGGTGGTCGTCGACCACGCCACCGGCGACGTCATCTGGACCGGCGAGGGCAAAGACACCGCCGCGTTGGACGCCTTCTTCGCCGAACTCGGCCCCCGACGGGCCGCACGGCTGCGGGCGATCTCGCTGGACATGGGCAAGGCCTACCCCAAGTCAGTCGCCAAGGAGGGCCACGCTCCTCAGGCGACGGTCTGCTGGGATCCGTTCCACGTCGTGGCGATGGGAACCAAGGCGATGGACGTGGTGCGCCGCGGCCACTGGAACCAGCTGCGCGCCAGCGCCGACCCCGCCGTCGCACGCCGGTTCAAGGGCGCGCGGTGGGCGCTGCTGCGCAACCCCGAAGACCTCTCCGACCGCCAAGCCGACGCGCTCGCCGCGATCCGCCGCAGCGGCGGCGCGACCTGGCGCGCCTACAAAGGCAAAGAAGCGCTGCGCGCGATCTTCGCCGGCGACCTGCCCGAACCCGAAGCCGCCGGCCTCCTGGCCCGCTGGTGCGCCTGGGCGCAACGCTCCCGCCTGCCGTCGTTCGTCAAGCTCGGGCGCACCATCCGTCAGCACCGCCAAGGCATCCTCGCCGCCATCCGCCTCGGCCTGAGCAACGGCCGAGTCGAGGGCCGAAACGCCGCCATCCGACTCATCACCCGGCGCGCCTACGGATTCCACACCGCCAAGGCCGCCGCCGCCCTCGTGATGCTGAGCCTGGGCCCCATCACCCTGCTCCTCCCACACGAGAAGTGACCAAATCCACGAGCCACACCTTCTTCAATGGCCCCCCTTTTCGCTTCTTTCCAGCCGATCCGGCCCCGCCGACACGCTTGTTGAGGGACTAGTTCGCAGCCAGTATGCCCGCCGCAGCGAGCGCCAGGACGAAGCCGAGCCGCTGCCGCGCGGTAGTGCGCTCCTTCAGCAGCGCAGTCGCGAGGGTGATCGTCACCGCTGGTGACATCGACACAAGCACCGCAACGGTGGTGACTGGGCCGGAGCGCGTGGCGAGAAGGAAGCAGGTGAGCGCCGCAGCCGTCGCCACGCCAGCGGCCAGAACCAGTCGCAGCTCGCTCGCCGGTACGTGGAGCGATTGCCGCCGCGCCAGCGCGAGGAGAAGCGCAACCGTCACGACCACGGTCTGTGACCCGAGGACGGGCCACAGTCCGGCCGCCGAGCTCGCTTGGTCGTAGCTCAAGTAGGTCAACGCGTACCCGGTTCCCGATCCGAGGCCCATCAGGGCCCCGGTGAGATCGCCTACTCCGGACTGTCCGGATCCGGTCCAGGATCCGATCCATCGAAGATTCGGGGGGGGCGCATCCTGCAGGAGTTCGCTGTTCCCACCCCGCCCCCGGCTCAGCAACCAGACGGCCACCAAGCCGACCGCGATCGCGGTAAAGGACGATACGGGGGGCACATAACCCCTGGCGACACTGACGAGAAGTGGCAGCCCCGCCGCCGCGACAGCACTCGTCGGGCAGACGACCCCCACCGGTGCCACCCGGTATCCGAAGATGAGGAGCGAAGACCCGGTGACGCCACCCACACCGGCCAGCGCACCCCAGGCCAGGTCCGTCCCCACAGGTGGTCCACCGAGCAGGGCCTGGGCTATGCCCACCAGAGTCATTGCGCAAAGCTGCACGCCCATCAAGATCGACAGGACGCTCATCCTGCGACTCAGCGAAGCGCGGACGAAGTCCGAGAACCCCCACCCGCAGGCAGCCCCCAGCGCGAGGAGTACGCTCAATCCGGTTTGCTCGCCATCCTCTCTTGGACGTGCCAGCCGTAGCCAAGGCATCACGCGATGGCGAATGCAGCGGCCACGGCGACCCAGCCCGATGTATACGATCCGGTCATGTCTGCGAGCGCGCCGAACATCACGGCGTTCACGAAGAGTCCTACAGTGAATCCGACCTGGACGATGCCTGAGGCGGTACCGGTCTTCTCCGCTCCCACGCGCCGCAGGAAGATTCCCGCCGCGAGCATCAGAGCCACCAGTGTTGACAGCCTCGGATGCCAGAGGAGCAGGGCGACCGCCCCACGGGGGCGACTCCAATCCCCCCCATGACCGCAGGCACCGAAGTGATGCGTGGAGCCAGTGAGCCTGACAGGATGCGGGCCGCTATCCCGCATGTCCCGACGACTGTCATGGCCACCCCGGCGGCGGTCAGCGCAGACCGAGCGCCTCGCGGCTTGTGGTGTTGGTGGGGAGTCCTGCAAGAATCACAGCCGTGTGGTTCTTGCGGAAGGACACGGTGTGACGTTGGGTTGGCGCAGCGGCAAGGTGATCTCCTTGACGAGGTGACCAGAACCCGAAGCTGGCGAAAGCACCGTGCCGACCAGGTAGTACGTAGCGACGATGGTCCCCACCTGCAGACGGGAAAGCCCCAGTTCCTCGAGGAGCACCGGGGCCAGCACGCCGATGGCAAAGGAGAACATCGTGGCAGCCGCCATCGCCCCGGCGAGAAGGAACGCAACAGGCGCCGGGTGCGTGGACCGCTCCTCGCGGACTGCTCTAACTGGGGACACCGACGCCTTCCCCCTTGTCCTGAGCAAGGAACGGTGCGTTCGCGGTCGGGACCACGATGAGGTCCGAGGGGGACCACTCGACCCAAACCTCTTTCCCCGGTTCCCACAGTCCTGTGAGGCACTGCGCGGTCACTACCTCGCGGAGCCTTGGCACGTCGATCGCGACGAGATCCGCATCACCCCGGAATGTGACCTCCTCCACCCGGCCGGGGAACCTCAGCATGGACTGGCCGATGCTCGGCTGGATAAGAACGGAGATGCGCTCGGGCCGTACCCCGACCAGCGCGTCGCCGGATGAGGGTGCGTCATCCGGGCCCGCAGAAATGATGCACGCATCCCCCACGCGATAAGCGGTTGATGCGCCCTCATCAACCCTCTCTGCGGTCCAGAGGTTCAGTCGCCCCACAAACTCTGCCACGAAGCGGCTCCTGGGGTGATGATAGATGTCGTGGGGCGTGGCATACTGCTCGACCTTCCCCGCCGACATGACGGCGATTCGGTCGGACATGAACAACGCCTCATCCTGATCATGGGTCACGTAGATGGTGGTGACGCCCAGCTCTCTCTGGATGCGCTTAAGTTCTCGCTGCATCATGTCGCGGAGGGCGACGTCGAGCGCGCCGAGCGGTTCGTCCATGAGCACCATCCGGGGGCGCGGAGCCAATGCGCGGGCCAGCGCCACACGCTGTTGCATGCCGCCCGAGAGCGCGGGGGGGCGGAAGTCTCGGAAGCTCGACAGCTGCACTAGTTCGAGCATTTCATCGGCTCGGTCCCGGATCTGGGCGCGCTTCCACTTCCGCACGCGCAACCCGAACCCGACGTTTTCTGCCACGGTCATGTGCGGGAACAAAGCGTAGTGTTGGAACACCGTGCCGATCTCCCTGGCCTGCGGAGGCAAATGGACGACACTCCGGCCGTCGACGATAATATCGCCGGAGGTCGGGCGCAGGAACCCGCCCGCCATGCGGACTATTGTCGACTTCCCGCAGCCGGATGGGCCGAGCAGCGTGACGAACTCACCCGCTTCGACCTCGAGATCGACGGCGTCCACCGCCCGTAAGGCACCGTAGTACCTGGTCAAGGCCCTGAATTCGATTGATGATGCCACTGTGACCGCCTCCTACCTAATCCCTATTGCGGAGCCATCGCGCCCCTCAAGCCGACGACCCGCGCAAAGAGCAGCACTGCTCCGATGGACATCAGCGTCAGCAGTGACGACACCGCGTAAATGACGGGACTCAGTTGAAGTTCTGCATCGAGGAACATCGTGACCGGTAGCGTCGCGGCGCCGGCCACGGTGATGAACAATGTGATGGGGACCTCGTCGAATGAGACAAGAAAAGCGAAGAAGGAGCCTGCGACCACCGCCGGCTTTATGATGGGAAAGATGACCAGTCGAAAGGTCGTAAACCTGCTCGCCCCCAGTCCGTGCGCCGCGTCCTCCAGACCGACGTCGAACTTCGCCATGGAAGCGACGACGCCTACGACGACGTAGGGGGCGGTCACGATCGTGTGCGCTATTGCCAGGCCGGTCATTGTGCCGAGCAGTCCTAGCCCTACCGTGCGATTCAGCAGGGAGTAGTAAAAGAGCGACATGACGCCGATGACGACGAAGGGGACCTGCAACGGGCTGCGAACAATCGCATCCACCAGCGCCTTGGCGCGCATCCTCGACCGAGCCAGGCCTAGCCCCGCAGGCACTCCCAACATCACGCTCGCGACGGTCACGATAGTGGCCAGTCGCACACTGAGCCAGGCTGACTCGAAGTACCTGGGGGGGATACGCCCAAACCAGTCCACGGTCCAACCGCTTGGCGGCAGGGTCATGAATCGATCGGTGCCGAACGAGATGACTATGACGATGAGCGTGGGGGCCAGGAGGAAGAGTGCGGCCAACACGGCGCTCAGCACCATGAATCCGTTGAACGACCGCCGGTGCCAAACCGCTCGGCGAGGATGAGCAGCATATCCGTGTTGCCGGAGCGTCTCCGGCTCGGTCGTGGTCATCTGGAAACCGCGCTCCCGAAGCGCCACACTACCACTGCCACGATCGAAAGCACCAATACGACGAGTACGAGCGCGAAGGCGGCAGCGTCGGGATAGTTCAGCGCCGTCATGAGTTGCTGGCGGATCGCAATGGCCAGGACGGGTGTGCGGTTTCCACCGAGCAAGGCTACGGTGGTGAAGGTTCCCATGCTTGTCGCAAACACCAAGAGACTTCCGGCCAGCACGCCCGGGGTACTCAAGGGCAGCACCACTCTGCGGAACGTGTACCACGGCGACGCCCCAAGGCTAGAACCGGCCTCTTCGAGCGAACGATCGATGCTCTCAATCGAGGGAGTCAGCAGCAGCACCATGTAGGGCAGGACGGCATGGGCTGTCCCGATCACGGCTGCCGTCATCGTGTTCAGGAACGTCAATGGCTCATTCACAATACCCAACGACATTAACGTGCGGTTCATTGGACCACTGCCGCTCAGTATGGCCCGCCAGCCGATCGCTCGGACCACCACGCCAGTGAAGGAAACGACGATCACGAGTCCGAGCAGCATCGTGCCAAAGCGGCGGGAGCGCGCGATGACATAGGCCAATGGGAAACCCACCAGGATACAGATGAGGACAACCGTCAGGCCGAAACGGAGGGTTTCGACCACAAGATTGCGGTTGTAGTCGTCGACAAAGACGCTCTTCAACGTCTCAAGCGTCCACTCGCTGTCGTCGTACCGGGCCCTGCTGACGAACGGATGGAATGCCAGCCGGTAGAAGACGACCTGGCCCGCGACGAAGACAAGGGTGTAAAAGGCTAGCAGGGGGGTTAACAGCAGTCCCCAGCGCCCGGCCGGTGCATCAGGATCTCTCACAGCATCCCCTCGAATCGTCGTCTTAGTTCGAGGGGAGCAATGTGGTCCGTACCGAGGGCTCCGCATCGGCGTTGCCCGTATCCCCGGCTTCCTCGTTCACATAGAGGCCGAGCGCTTCCATCAACGGGACATTCCACACGCCGATCATGCGAGAACCCGAAGGCCCAGAGTGGTGGGAATGCCAAGCCATCGGAGGCACGTATACCGAGTCGCCGGCCTCCCAGCCAAACGTCTCCCCGTCAACAATCGTGTGGCCGGACCCTTCCAGGATATACAGGATGGCCTCGCAGGAGTGCCGATGAGAGCCGGTCGACCGGTTGGCAGGCATCTCCCCGATGTGGAATCCGATGGTCTTAGGCTTGAAAGGCTCCGTGGGGTAGATCTCGAGCTGATTGCGGTCGGACCACTCGAATCTCGGCGCATCGGCGGCCTTGACGACCAGGCCGCCGTCGGGTCGGCGCTGGCGCAGAAGGTCGCTCCAGTCAAAAGAGGATCCGGGATGTGTCGTCATCTTTCAGGCCTTTCCCGTCGAAGAACAATGGCTCATCGGTGTGGACAACAGTAATGGGCACCCTAACTGGCCCGCTCGAGTTCATGTCGACGCACACGAGTGAACCACGGCCGTTCGACTAGCGCCGACGAAGCCGGCGTGCGTCCCGCCGCGGCGCGTCCGGAGGAGCGCAGAGGATCAGCACCCGCAAGGTCATGCCAGACGACGCGACTGATCTTCCCGGAGACCGCCACGAGCCTGCTGCGCTCCCACCCGTCGATGGCCAGCAACAGTGGCGCGTGCTCGTTGCAGAACCATGCATCGAATTGCGGCTGCTCCTCGGCGGGAATGGGAAAGATAACCATCAGAGCATGGCTCGACCGCGGCTCGCGATCGCCCTGGTCAAAGATCACACGTCCGTTCAACGAGTCGTCGGTCTTCCGATCAGTGAGGACCACGACGGTCCCTTCCTCGGAGAGGGATACGTACGAGGTCCCCCCGGTAGGAAGCTCGCTTCCGGCAGGGCCGAACTGGAAGGCCATCTTCTGCACAGGTTGTCATCCCCCCTGAAACGCGGGGATGACCTTGTCGCCGAACATCTCGATTGAACGCCTGATATCCGCCTCTTCGAGACCGGGGAGCCAGCTTAAGATGAGCAAGTTCTCGAGGCCGATCCGCTCTCGCATCGAATGGATCCGCTCGATCGCGAATTCGGGCGTGCCCACAATGAGATGCCCGCGATCGAACAGAAAGTCGAACCAGGGCCTGGCTAACTCCTCGTCGCTCAGGGTCTCGTCTGGCTCTGCATAGATCTGACGGCTACGCAACCCACCGATGTAGTCCCTGAACAAGCGCTCCACCGCGGGCTCGGCGATCCGGCGAGCCTCCTGCATCGTGCCGGCAAGGAAGCAGACACGGAGCACGGCGCAGTCCTCTCCGAGACCAACCGAGCGGCCCTGCACCTCGGCCGCTACCTCGCGATACTTCGCGAAACATTCCTGTAGTGCTTCTTCTGACCGCAGCCACGTAATCGGCTTCAACCCCTGCTCGGCCGCCACGACGAAGCTCGGCGTGCTGTCGAGTACGTTCCAAAGCGGCGGGTGAGGATTCTGCAGCGGCTTCGGCACGATCGACATCCCGACGTACTCGCCATCCTCGGAGCGCCAGCTAGGGTTGCGCGGGTACCAGTCCGCATAGGAGTCCTTCACGCCCGGCCGGGGGAATGTGTAGAAGTCACCGTCCCAGCGGAACGGGTCATCGGTCCATGCTCGGCGAAGGATTTCCAGGGTTTCGAGGAAGATAGCCCAGTTGGTTTCCGGATAGCGACGGTCCACGTCGAAGGCGCTCAAGTTCGACATCTCGCGATTGGTGATCCCCCGTCCCACGCCGCACTCGAGACGTCCCCCACTGTAGTGGTCGAGAATGGCGATGTCCTCCGCCAGGCGCAATGGATGCCAGCCGGGCAGAATGACTGCGGCGAGCCCAATGCGGATCCTCTCGGTCGCTGCCGCGAGCATAGTCCCCGTAAGGATCGGATTCGGATGGATGTCGTAGCCTTCGCCACCAAAGTGATGCTCGCCTGACCATACGCAGTCGAAGCCGAGCTGTTCAGCGAGCACCGTCTGTTCGGCGGCTCGATCCATCACCTTTCCATAGGGCCTGTGATCGAGGTTATACATAGTGAAGAAGTAGCCGAACTCCACGAATTCCCTCGTTCCTTCCTACAGTCCGAGTAGCCCGAGTGGCCGCTCGTAGACGATGCCTTCGATGATAGCTTCATCGATCGACGGCAACGCACTTGCCGTCTCACTGTTAAGACCGCGGAGCGCTGAAAGACAGAAAGCGGGATCGAGTGCGGGGAAGTCCGAGCCGAACAGCACCTTGCCCTGCACTCCGTAGTCCACAGCGGACAACAGGATGTTGTGCAGCTGCCATGGGCGGTGAAGACGTGCGGAAATGTCCGCGTACACATTCGCGTGCTTGTACATTAGCGCGACCACGTCGTCCGACCACGGCTGACCGAAATGCGCAACAATGATTCGCAGGTCCGGGAATTCCCGCGCCACCTTGTCGAGGAGCACACCTTGCGCTACCTCGAGCACGCCCCGCGGCGAAAAAACCGCGCCCTGGTGGAACATGACGACGAGGCCAAGCTCGTCAGCGGCCCGGTAGACTTCCCACGCCTCCTCACTATGCGGATGAAAGTTCTGGTACGGAGGCGCGAGCTTGAGTCCGCGCAAGCCGACAGCCGCCGCTCGGCGAAGCTCGGCGACCGCACCGGGATTATTCGGATCGACGCTAGCGAAACCGGTACGCCGGGACGGGTCGTCCGACACATACTCCGCAACGAAATCGTTGGGTATCTCCATCCCCAGGTGGCGACTCGTGAGCGCGATGACGATAGAGTGTTCGATTCCGCTCTCACGCATCCTGCGGTCGTGCTCCTCAGGAGCAGCGGCAGTGCTCAACCGCCGCCCGTGCCGCGCCAGGTATCGTGCGTCCAACCCCGGCCCAAATTCATTACCGAGATGTTCGGGGAGCCAGATGTGGGTGTGCCAATCGATGAGCATCAGGCCAACCCCAATTCTACCATGTCCTCTTGACGGTTCCCCAACCGCGGAAACGGACGCCCGCCGGTTGAAGCAGCGATCGCAACCACGATCTCGTCGTTACGCGGTGCGTCGGGAATCGCAAGCTCTGCGGTGAGATAGTGTGAACGCAGGGAGGAGTCGTTTTTGTGGATGAGAGGCACAATGATCGCCGAACCGGCCGACCCCCGCTTGTTCGTGAAGCTCAGATAGCTGCTACCATCGACCTTGTCACGGAACCGGTTGCCGAATCGCAGCGTGTGAATGAGAGCCGATGCGTGCTCAAGCTCTCCGTCGAGGCCACAGAGCCCAGCCTTGCCGTAAGCCTCGACGTCCTCCTTGGTGCCGAGCAGTTCGAGAAGCCGGTCAGTTAGGAGATCACCGAGCGTCGGCGCGAGCTCGGTAATGTCAGGCTTTAGGTCTTGAACGAAGCCACGGCCCGCCCAAGGACTGGACACGACAGCCGCAACCACCGCTGACCGCAGCGGGGGCGTAACGGGGCGCCCCGCCTCGGCATGGAGATGCTCAACCTGGGCGACCACCTTACGGATTCGCACATCCATGCTCATTCTGCTCCTTTACTTTACCCCGAGCCCAAGACCACCCACCACGAGCAGGACGGTGGATTGAGGCTTAGGCTGCGCCGTCTTTGGGGATGCACTCGGCTAGCGCTTCCACGCAATGGTCTAATTCCGAATCGCTGATCACGAATGGTGGGCAGAGGGCGATCACATTGTCGAGCGCTCGGACGATCACCCCTCGTTCAAGCATGCTATCACGAACCTTTTTCCCGTCCGCGTTCGGATGAAGCTCTACGGCCCATATCGCGCCCACCCCGCGCGTCTCGGCAACCAGCCCTTCGTCCGCAAAGTCATGGAGCGCAGCGGCCAGCCTCTTGCCGATCTTCGATGCCTGCTCGAGGAGCGCATCGTCCCGGAGCAGCGAAATGGAGGCGATCGCTGCGGCACATGCGGCGGGATGGCCACTGTAGGTGTGACCGTGCCGGAGCACGAAGGAGTCGTCTGCCTCAAGGACTTGGCGGACCTTGGTCCCCATCACGACACCTCCGAGAGGGAGATAGCCCGAGGTCGCACCTTTGGCAAACGTCATCATGTCTGGCCGTACGCCGTAGTGTTCGGCGCCCCACCAGGCTCCCAGCCTTCCGAACCCGCAGATGACCTCGTCGAGGATGAGCAGCGCTCCGTGGTCGTCGCAGAGCCGTCGCAAACCCTGGAGATAGCCCGGTAGTGGTGGACGCACGCCTCCACCACCGATTACCGGCTCGGCGATCACCGCAGCCACCTCGCCGGGGCGTTCGGTCAAGACGCGCTCGACGGCGTCGAGGTCCGCGTGGGGTACGGGCACGACGTCCGCGAGCATCTCACCGAAGCCGAAGTGATTGCGGGGCAGGCCGGTCGCAGCCAAGGCTCCGTAGGTCACGCCATGATAGGAGGGAGTACGGCTGATCACGACACGGCGCTCGCTCCGCCCATCAAGCATGTGCGTGAGGCGGGCAATCTTGATCGCGGAGTCGACAGCCTCAGAGCCACTGCTGGTGAGGAATACGCGCGCATTAGGGAACGGTGCTATCCCGGCGATGAGTTCACTCACTTCGTCAGCCGCCGGATTGCTGAAGATATCGAAGGTGTGGAATCCCGCCAGCTGCTTCATCTGTGCAGTGACCGCTCCGACGATCTCCGCGCGGCCGTGTCCGACGTTGCAGTACCAAAGACCGGCCAGCGCGTCGACATAGGAGCGGCCTTGGTCGTCCCTGACCGTCGCCCCCTCGCCAGAGACAATGGAGATGAAATCGGACGCGGCCGGTCGGGCGAAGGGGTGCAGAAAGTGAGGAGGAGTCACGTACCTGGCCTTTCGTCGCTCGGTGCGGACCCACCGTTAGAAGAGTAGACCCTCATCCGTCCGGCTGGCTTTCGACAGACCGCGCATCTGGGTCGCCGCCCTTCGCCTTTCTTCCAAGCCCCTCGTTGTCGTACTGTCTGCAAGCGTGCGTGGCCCTCACGCGGAGACCGCCGCAGCCACAGCGGGGTGGACAATGCGGCCCTGGGACACATTCGATGCCCCGACCAGACCCGGGTCATCGGGACGCTGGAGCAACCGCAACAGCCGAGGGGCGACTGCAGCGGCGAGCGCCCGGCTCGCCGTACGGGGGTACTGGCCCGGGATGTTTGTGACGCAGTAGTGCAGGACCCCGTGCTCGACATACGTCGGTTCGCTCAACGTCGTCGGCCGGGATGTCGCGACGCATCCGCCCTGGTCGATCGCGATGTCGATGATGACTGCCCCCGGGCGCATGGCCCGCACCATCTCGTCCGTCACGATCACCGGGGCCCTTGCGCCCGTGATAAGGGCCGCTCCGACGACGACGTCGGCCTCGGCGACCGACTCCATAAGCGCGTCCGGGGACGACACGAGGGTGGCGCTCACCGTGCCGTCGCGCAGGCGCCCGTAAAGGCGCAATAGGTCGATGTCCACACCGGTGACATGCGCATCCAGCCCTCGCAGCCCCCGTGCCGCGCTCGCGCCTGCGATGCCGAGCCCGACGACGACCGCGCGCGCCGGCGGAACGCCCGCGGCGCCACCCACGAGAATCCCCCCTCCCCCCGCAGGCGAGCCCAGACATTGGGCGGCGATGATGGCCGAGGCGCGTCCTGCGATCTCGCTCATGGGCGTTAGTAATGGAAGCGCCCCGCGATCCTCGAGCGTCTCGAACGCCCACGCCTCCACCCGCGCCCGGCTCAGTGCTTCGACCAGACCGGGATCCGCGGCGAGGTGGAGGAACGCAAACAGAGTCAGCCCCTCCCGGAAGAACCGGTACTCGCTCGGCTGCGGCTCCTTGACTTTGACGACGACGTCGGCTTCCCACACCTTCGAAGCGTCGTCGACGATTTGCGCCCCGACGGCGACGTACGCCTCGTCGCTGAAGCCGGCACCTCTGCCCGCGCCCGCCTGTACAACCAGTTCATGCCCGGCCCGGACGATCAGTCCCGCGCCGGACGGGTCGAGAACGACCCGGCGCTCGTGGTCCTTCATCTCGACAGGGATCCCAACGCGCTTCACCATGCGAGAAACGGTAGGGCACCGCCATCAATGCGTCGTTGGCCAGACCCGTAAGCCTGCGTCCCACGTTTCGGGCGGATGGCCAACCTGAGTTGCCCCGCTTTGACGGCTCTACGCCACCAAGTGGGGAGTAGGGCTGATGGGGCGGCGCGTGCGTAGTCTCGCGGCGGGTTGATCTTGCCAGGTGATGCCGCCGCAGTGCAGCAGGAGCCGCAGCCGGTAGTTTCGCAGGTTGCGGAACCCGTGGCCGATGCGCTTGACCTTCTTGCACAGCGCGTTGACCGCCTCGGTGCGTGCGTTGGACAGCCCGCCGGTGCGGTAGTACGTCAGGATCTCGCGTTCCCAGCGGCGGATGGTGCGCGCGAGCCGGTCGGCCTCGGGGATGTTGGCGGCCTTGGCGGTGTCGTAGAACTCGGCCAGCGCGTCGCGGGCGGCGGGCTCGTCGCCGGCCCGGTAGACGCCGCGGAGCAGCTCTTATCGCACCAGGCGTACCAGACCTCGTCGTCGGGGTCGCCGGCGGCCAGCGCGGCGCGGATGCGCTCGCGGCCGCGGTCGGTGAGGCGTTCCTCGCCGGACAGCAGCAGCCGGCGGATGCCATACAGCGGGTCGCCGGCGTGGCCGCGGTGCCCGAGCGTCTCCTGCTGCACGCGGCGGCGGACCTCGTCGACCACCTGGTTGCCGAGCCGGATGATGTGGAAGCAGTCCACCACCACCTCGGGCGCGTCGAGGCCGCCGACCAGGGCGTTGTAGGAGGTCATATCAGCCCCGGTAGGGGTCGAGCGCGACCCGCTCGACCGCCGACAGCCACGCCTCGTCGCGCCCGGCCAGCCAGGCGGACACGGCGCTGCCGGCGCGGCCGTCGACGACGTCGAGCAGGCGGCTGCGACGCAGGTCGACCAGCCCGGTGACGAAGCGGGGACGCCGCCGGGGACCGGTGCCGAGGAGTTGGGTCGGGGACGGGACGCCGTGCGACCTTTCGACCGTCGGTTTTCCCGTCCCCGCCCGCCGAACCGGTTACTTGGAATTCAACGTAAACGGTTGTATGTCCAAGACGCGGTTATGTTGAACAGCCGCTACGCCAGCAGCGTCTTCCCTGCTCAGCGCGGGTTCTGCTGATGATGCGTTCCACATAATCGTGCCTGTCCTGTCGAGAATTCGCGGACCGTGTTCCGCGATCCGACAGGAGGCAGCGATGGGCAGGAAGGTGTGGGTCCCGGTCGTGTCGGGGCCGTTGGCGCCGTACGCAGCAGGGTTCGAGAGTTGGCTGCGGTCTCGGGCGTACTCGTCCTCGGCGGCGGACAGGCTGTATCAGTTCGACCAGCTCAGCCGGTGGCTTGAGCGCGGGGGGCTTGGCGTGGGCGAGCTGACTGGTGAGCAGGCCGAGCGGTTCGTCTCGGCGCGTCGTGCCGCGGGCCGGGTGACGTGGGTGTCGCCGCAAAGCGTGCTGCTGCCGCTGGAGTACTTGTGCGAGTTGGGGGTGGCGCCGACGCCGGTGGCAGCGGCGGTCTCGGAGGGCCCGCTCGAGGGGTTGCTGGCTGACTACGGCCGTTACCTGCTGATCGAGCGTGGGCTCTCCCAGCACACGGTGCTGGATGCGTATGGGCCGGTCGCGCGACTGTTCCTGGCTGAGCGGGAGGGCCCGGACGGGCTCGGGGTCGGGCTCGGGCGGCTGTGCGCGGCGGACGTGAGCTCGTTCTTGGCGCGCGAGTGCCCGAAGCGCAGCGTGTCGGGAGCGCGGGACCTAGTCTGCGCGCTGCGGTCGTTGTTGCGCTACCTGCACCTGGCGGGGCTGATTGGTCTTCCCCCGTCTATGCGAAGCTCGACATAGCGGGGGCTATGACGAGGGCGGGACTATGCCGAGTACGAGGAGTGAGACGTCGCCGAAGGCTGGAGGCCCGGGGTTGAGGGTCCTGAACGGCTGGGGGAACTCGGCATAGCCGGGGTGCTCGTCTCGGGTGGTGCCGCC
>WHSQ01000590.1 GCA_009380005.1 Actinomycetota bacterium
CCTACCTGCCGCTCATCGAACAACGCGTCGGCGACGACCGCCTGCCACTACTCACCGAGGACGATACCGCATGACTGTCGAAGCTGACGTTTCCGGGTGGGCCGCGCAACACCGGCGTCGCCGCCAGCTCGCCGCCCGCGGCCACCTCTGCAACCAATGCCACCCCACCATCACCACCCGAGCCGACATCGACATCATCCAACATCAACCGCACTGCGCCTCAACATGCGACCACAGCAACCCCAATAACAACGGGCAGACCGAACAATGACCTGCAAACGACCGCTCAATCTGCCCAGAGCCCGGGACAACCTCACCCTCGCCCGCCGCTACCTACGCATCCACCTCACCGAAGACGACATCCCCTACCTCGAACCGGTCCTCGGACGTCTCTGCGCCGACCTCGAAACCGCCCTCCAACTCCTCAAGGAGCACAACTGACATGGTCGACATCAACCGCGACCAATACGGCCGTCCCCTCGTCCCCCACCCTGTCACCGGCGAGAAACACCACCCGTGGACCAGGACCACCACCCTCGCGTCC
>WHSQ01000591.1 GCA_009380005.1 Actinomycetota bacterium
GGACAAGACGAATGATATCTATCACGGCATCAGTCGGCACGAAGCGGCCGGGGTTGCTCGGATGTCAGGCGGTGTACTGCGCGGACGATGACCCCTCCGGCGATGAGATAGACGCGGTCAAGTCCCTGGTAGTGGTGTAGTGCTGCGCTCTCCTTCTTGAAGGTTTAGGCGGTCAGCGCGGGTAGATCATTAGCTCCGATCTCGGGTTCGGTGTCGGGGACGAGGTTGATGCGGCAGCGGGCGAGGAGGTCGAGTCCGAGGTAGCGGCGTCCTTCAGCCCATTCGTCGGTCTGCTCGGCGAGCACGGCGCCGACGAGGCGGACGATGGAGTCGCGGTTGGGGAAGATTCCGACCGCATCCGTGCGCCGGCGGATCTCCTTGTTCAAGCGCTCGGCGGGGTTGTTGGACCAGATCTGGGTCCACACATCCTTCGGGAACGAGGTGAACGCCAGGATGTCTTCCCGCGCCCCGGCGAGGTGCTCGGCGACCACGGGGAGCCTCTCGGCAACGTAGTCGAGCAGCCGGTCGAACTGGGCGTTCACG
>WHSQ01000592.1 GCA_009380005.1 Actinomycetota bacterium
TGTCTCGTTGGGCCCCTCGCTGGTTAGGACCGCCGTGCCGGTCTGCTGTGAGTTGCTCTGGGCCTCTAGGGTAACCGTGATCGAGACACCCGAGGCAATCGGTGATACCACCGGCGACGGCGATGGCGATGGCGATGGCGCGCGGACAACCGGCGATGGAGCAGTAGCCGGGGTGGCCGCCTTACTCACCGGCGACGGCGATGCCTTGGGCGCGGGCGACGCGGCGCCGCCGACGGTCGGGATGGGGGTCGTGGCTGTCTTGCCGGCCGGAGCTTCGGCCTTCGGCTCTTCTGTCGGCTGTTGCTGCGTGCAGGCTCCCACCAGCAGGAGTGCTGGTACGATGCCGATTACGAGAGCGCGCCCCAAGCCCGGCCAGCCGGATCGCTGGGCACGGAGATTAGCGAGTGCGGACTTCATTGCGCAAGACCTCCTCCTGTTCAGCGCGCCGGCTCCGCTTCCTTCGCGGCGAACGCGACGCGGTGTCTACCGAAGGGAGATGTGCAGCAATGCCCGTGCCAGCTTGGACCCGCGGGCACTCCTTAG
>WHSQ01000593.1 GCA_009380005.1 Actinomycetota bacterium
GGGGAGTCGGGGGAGTCGGGTTCGGCTACGGGGGCCCTTACCTGCCGGGCCCCGTCATCGGAGTCCGGGGAGTCCCCGGGGCTGTCGGGCGAGTTCCCGGTTCCGGGGCTGCTCGGGGAGTTCGGCCCCGAGTCCGGGGAGTCCGTAGCGTCCAGGGTCAGCGGGTCCGGCGAGCGTGCCTCGCTGGACATGACCTGCCCTGTGCGGGACGTGAGATCGATCGGGTCCGCCGCATTCCCCGGGGACTGGGAACCCAGCCCTGTGAGCGTGGCCACGGTCAACCCGGCCACAGCGGTGCCCGCGGTGGCGAGCTTCCAGTTACGCGAGATCATGTGTTCGTCCTTTCATCGCTTCTTCATCGCTCGCCATCAACTGTTGCCGCCTGTGGTGAGATGAGGATGACAGGGACATGAGCGACCTCTCATGTCGCAGCGCGGCTGACCCCCTTCTCCTCAGCCGACATTGCGGCTGGTTGGCCGGTGAGAAAAAGGGCGCTTCCGGATTTTCCGTGGGCGCGCCTCCCCGGTCTGGAGCCTCGGT
>WHSQ01000594.1 GCA_009380005.1 Actinomycetota bacterium
AGGGAGGCTGGAGTTGCAGTCATCGCCGGTGACCGGCACGCAGCTCGAGGCCGTGCTACCCGCCCGCGTAGGCCGATGACGCTCAGGGTCTTGGTCGCGGAGGACCACAAGTTGGTCTCAGAGGGACTCGAGATGATGCTGTCGATGATCGACGACATCGATCTGGTGGATGTCGTGGACTCGGGCCAACACGCCATCGAGAGGGTGCGTTCTCAGGAGATCGACGTCGTGCTGATGGATGTGCGGATGCCGGACCTCGACGGCATCGCCGCCACCCGAGAGCTGTCCCGGGAGAATCCGGATGCCAAGGTGCTGATCCTGACAACCTTCGACCCCGACGAGTACGTCTATCGAGCGCTGCGCGCTGGCGCCAGCGGCTTCGTGCTCAAGGACATCCCGCCCGCCGACCTCGTCTCCGCCGTGCGCACGGTGGCCGCCGGCGCCGCGCTGCTCGCTCCCTCGATCACGAGACGGCTCATCGGCCAGTTCGCCGAGCGGCTGGCGGTCGACACCGCGGTGTCCGGTCGCTTGGAGCGTCT
>WHSQ01000595.1:0-217 GCA_009380005.1 Actinomycetota bacterium
TTCCTCGTCAGTGCCGGTGTCGAAGCCGGTCTGACGGAAGCGTCGGCCGGCCTTGCCCTCAGCGTGGGGAGCGGAGTGGGGATCGCCTGCCGGTTGGCCGCCGGGATGCTCGCCGACCGCCGCTCCGGCGGCCATCTCCGCTGGGTGGCGGCCATGTTGACGGTGGGGGCGTTCGGCTACCTCCTGTTCGCCACCGGGACGCCGGGTCCGTTCCTCG
>WHSQ01000595.1:227-539 GCA_009380005.1 Actinomycetota bacterium
TCCCGCTGGCCTTCGGCGCCGGGTGGGCCTGGCCCGGCCTGTTCAACCTGGCCGTCGTCCTCGCCAATCCGGCGTCACCGGGGGCGGCCACCGGCGTCACCCAGACCGGCACCTACCTGGGGGTGGTCCTCGGCCCCCTGCTCTTCGGAGTGGTGGCGGAGCACCTGTCGTTCGCCTGGTCGTGGCGGCTGGTGGCCCTCACCAGCTGGCTGGCCCCGGCGCCATCTGGATCGGACGGGCCATGCTGCGCCGCCACGGGCGGGTGACAGCCGACTGGCAGCGCTAACTGGCGTCGAACAGGCTAGGGCTAGG
>WHSQ01000596.1 GCA_009380005.1 Actinomycetota bacterium
CCCCGGGGACGATCGTCGCGAAGACCGGTTCCAGGTACTTCACGATCTCGGCCTCGCCGCCGATCATCAGGCAGAAGCCGCGGTCGAGCCCGAACACCCCGCCGCTGGTCCCGACGTCGACGAAGTGGATCCCGTGCTCGTCCCGCAGCTCGATCGCACGCTCGATGTCGTCGCGGTAGTTCGAGTTGCCCCCGTCGATGACGATGTCCCCGGCGTCCATCCGTTCCGCGATGCCCGTGACGATCGTCCCCGTCACACCGGCCGGGACCATGACCCAGGCCGCGCGGGGCGGGGTGAGCTTCGCGAGCAGGTCGTCGAGCGAGGAGCTGGCGATCGCTCCTTCGGCTTCGAGGATCCGGACCGACTCCTCGGACAGGTCGTAGACCACGCACTCGTGACCGGCCCGCATCAAGCGGCGGACGAGGTTCGCTCCCATCCGGCCGAGACCAACCATGCCGAGCTGCATCGCGCGCCTCCTCCTTCGTTCGGCTTCGGCCGCCTCCATCCGTCCGGCGCGGCCGTCCGCGTCCGCGTGGCA
>WHSQ01000597.1:0-309 GCA_009380005.1 Actinomycetota bacterium
GCCTTGCGGGGTGCCGGTGATCGTGTCGCGGCTCTGGCCCTCCTCGGAGAGGATCCCGGCCCGCAAGAACGCCGCCACCCAGCCCAGGACCCGCTTATCAGAGATCCGCCCACGGACCCGCGCCATGAGCGCGGTGTGGTCGATCTCGTCGAAGCACGCCGCGATGTCGGCCTCGAACACCCACTCGTAGTTGCGGGTGGGCGAAGCGAGGTAGTGGATCTCGGCGATCGCGTCCTGGGCTCGGCGTCTCGGGCGGAAGCCATACGACGATGGCTGGAAGTCCGCCTCGAAGATCGGCTCGAGCACCAG
>WHSQ01000597.1:319-537 GCA_009380005.1 Actinomycetota bacterium
GCGTGCACCCTTGTTGCCCCGCACCCGTTCCCACGCGACCACCAGGAAGAACGGGTCATAGATGAGATTGTGCACATCATCGAAGCGACGACCAGGGTCGTCCTTCGCCCAGTGGTGCAGCTTCCTCTGCATCGCGAGTACCCGCGTCTCGGCCTCATCGAGGTCGGGCCACGGCTCGCCGATATTCACCAGCGCACTCCTCGTCTTGCATCCCTGCT
>WHSQ01000598.1:0-253 GCA_009380005.1 Actinomycetota bacterium
GCTCGAGGCCGTCAGGATCGTCCGATATGTCTCGCCTGATCAACGGTGACGATGCGGCGCGGAGTGAGCCCATCACAGGTAACCATGGCGCACATAGAGACGGTGAAGGCGCGCGAAATCCTGGACTCGCGCGGCAATCCGACAGTCGAGGTGGACGTCCTTTTGACAGACGGATCGCGCGGGCGTGCCGCCGTGCCGTCGGGCGCCTCCACAGGTGAGCGAGAGGCACTCGAGCTCAGAGACGGCGACCCGC
>WHSQ01000598.1:263-536 GCA_009380005.1 Actinomycetota bacterium
GTCGGCGGCAAGTGCGGGTGTGCCGCTCTATCGCCATCTCCAGGTGCGCGATCGCTATTCGCTGCCCATCCCGACCGTCAACGTGCTGAACGGCGGCGCCCACGCCGCAAACGCCTTGGACTTCCAGGAGTTCATGCTCGTCCCGATCGGCGCGCAGACGATGGGCGAGGGGATTCGATGGACGGCCGAGACGTTCCATGCCTTGAAGGTTCTGCTCACGCAGGCTGGTCATATGACGTCGGTCGGCGACGAGGGAGGCTACGCGCCGAACCT
>WHSQ01000599.1 GCA_009380005.1 Actinomycetota bacterium
GGCGTTCCGGGCCGAGTTCATCGACACCCTGCGGCACTTGGACGCTATCCGCTGGCCGCTGGCACCCTCCCACGGCGTGGTGCACGTACGGCTTCCCTGCCCGGACTGCCACTGGGCGGAGAAACGCGCCGAACGGACCCAGCTGATCACCGCGACCGGCACCGCGGCGCGATTCGCCGCCGTGTGCACCGACCACGGCGACTACGAGATCAGCGTCAACCCCGAGCAGCCAGGATCCGACAACGGCTACCTCGACCTGGCCACGCTGTACCGGAACCTGGTCAAGGAACGCGTCGCCGCCCTGGATGAGGTCACCCTGTCGGTGATGATCAAGGGCGGTGACTGGGCATTCGGGTGCCAACTGGTCGACGAGGCCTTCGCCCAACTCGCAGGGCCACCCGCACCGCCCAGGATCTTCACCCCGATGGTGCTCACCGACAGCGGCGCCAAACTGTCCAAATCCCTTATCCGTGAAGGGAAAGTGCCGCCGCCGTCTGGTGCGCAACCGTGGATGCTCGACACCAGCGAATGGCCCG
>WHSQ01000059.1 GCA_009380005.1 Actinomycetota bacterium
AAAAGCAGTTCCTCCGCCGGCAGCAACCTGCGTGCGCTGGTGTGATCTCGCCGGGAGGCGGTCGACGAGAGCCGGACGGACGGTCATGGTGGGGCGAACGGCACTTCGATAAGGAGTTGAGGATGGAACTAGACGATGCGAGGGCGTTCATACGAGACAACCATCGAGCGGTCCTGGTCACGCATCGGCCGGATGGACGGATGCAGACCTCTCCGGTCACGGTCGGCATGGACGGCGAAGGACGGGCGGTCGTCAGCAGCCGGGAAACCGCCTACAAGACGAAGAACCTGAAGCGCGACCCGAGGGCGACCCTGTGCGTGTTCAACGATCACTTCTTCGGAGCGTGGATCCAGATCGACGGCCGGGCCGACATCGCGTCCCTACCGGGCGTGATGGATGAGTTGGTCGACTACTACCGCAGGATCTCGGGCGAACACCCCGACTGGGACGAGTACCGGTCCGCGATGGAGAAGGATCGGCGGGTCCTGCTGCGGATCGAGCTCGAGCGCGCGGGACCCGACCGTGAAGGCTGACCCGGGGACAAGGCCAGCTCGGATCTCTCCCGTCCCACGGCTAGGTGTTGGGCACCGGGCGGACGAATGCCGCCCGGGCGCGCTCGACCCGGGGCCGGATGCTGCAGCCTTCGATGTGATCGTTCACGAGGCCCATCGCCTCCATCGCCGCGTAAGCCGTCGTCGGTCCGACGAACGACCATCCCCGTCGCTTCATGTCCTTGCTCATCGCCTTCGACTCCGGCGTCGATCCCATGGTCGTCAGCGTGGCGTGATCCAGTCGGCCCGGACGTGCCTCGGGAGGCGGTTCGAAGCTCCACACGTAGGCGGCCAGTGATCCCCATTCCTCGACCGTCTCGAGACAACGTGCCGCGTTGTTGATCGTCGACAGGATCTTGGCCCGGTTGCGCACGATGCCGGCGTCGCTCATCAGCCGCTCCACGTCACCTCCATCGAAACCCGCTATCCGGGAGGGATCGAACCCTCGGAAGGCGGTGCGGAAGTTCTCCCGCTTGCGAAGGATGGTCAGCCAGCTCAGCCCGGACTGGAAGCCCTCGAGACAGATCTTCTCGAACAGAGCTCGGTCGCGCTGTTCGGGCCAGCCCCACTCGGTATCGTGATAGCCGCGATAGAGAGGATCGTCCCCACACCACCAGCATCTCGACACGCCGTCGTCGCCCACGAGCAGCCCCGTCTCCACACGGGTCATCCTGCATCACGCCCGCGTCTCCCGGGGAATACCCAGGCATGCGTCGAGCGTTGGAACAGCCGGGAAGGTAAGGGTCAAAGGACCCCGTGGCCCTCCCCTATCCAAGAAGAGGAGAAAACGTGGCAACGATCGCCCTGGACCAGGACAACTTCAACAAGACGATCGACGAGAACGACCTCGTTCTGATCGACTTCTGGGCATCGTGGTGCGGGCCATGCCTGCGTTTCGCCCCCATCTACGAGGCGGCTTCTGAAAAGCATCCGGACGCCGTCTTCGCCAAGCTCGACACCGAATCTCAGCCGGAGGTCGCCGGCGCCTTCAACATCATGTCCATCCCCACACTGATGATCTTCCGCGACCAGATCCTGCTCTACGCGCAGCCCGGGGCCATCCCCCAGGAGGCGCTCGAGGACCTGATCGCCCAGGCCAAGGCGCTCGATATGGACGACGTTCGCCGGAAGGTCGCGGAGCACGAGCACGCAGAACAGCACGGCGAGCACGAAACGGCCTGATCGGCCGGGAACGCCCGCTCCCCCTCCCCAGCTCTAGCCGAACGTTCCCCTAGGAGTGGCGGATCGGGCGGCGCCGCCTGAGGGTGGGCTCCAGTCCGAGGTCCTCGTCGTGGTTGTAGAGCGAGCGCACCGCCGGTATCACGTAGGTAGTTACGCCGTCGGCGGAGCGTTCGCTCAGCGTCGTGGCTTCCATCGCGGATCGCTTGCTCAGCGCGACGGCTCCGGCGGCCGACCGCTTACTCAGAGATACGGTTCCCGCCGCCGACCGCCTGCCCCACGAAGCGGCCTCGGATGCAAAACGCCTGACGAAGGAACCCAGCGCGGCCGCGCCGCGCTCGGTCGAAGATAGGGCTTCGGCTCCAAGACGTTCGCCGAGCGCCGCTAGGGCGGGAGATGTCCGCTCCCAGAAGGTGACGAGCCCGGCCCGTGCGACCGGGGCGTAGCGTCGGGTCAAGGCGTAGCCTCCCACGGCGGCGTGGCGCATGACGAACATGCAAAGCCTGGTGAGGATGGTGAGGAAACCAAGCAGGAGAAGAGAGCTGACGAAGATGATCGCCGTCAGCCCGAGCGTCATCATCGTCTCGATGCTCATGCACCCTCCCGTTGGATCTCCACGTCGGTGCTATTCCCCAGTGCGGGCCAGCCTAAGCGCGGAACCGCCAGACAGAGGCTAGACGGGGCCGTGATTGAACCGGTGCCGTCCGGGAAGAACTCGCCCGTGGGCCGCGATGACACCCAACGTCCCAGGAAACCCCAGACAACCAGCCCCTCCAAGGGTGTAGCCGCGCGTCGCGCCGAGAAACGCCGCCGGGAGAAGCGCCGTCGTCGGATCGTCCGGTACGGCGTTCTCACCATCCTGTTGATCGGCTCGGCGATCTTGGCCAACATCATCATCCAGTACGCCTTTGCGAACATCCCGCTTCCCAAGAATGTCGAGCTCGCATCCTCCTCCGAGGTGTATGACGCCGATGGCAAACTCATCGCCACCTACTCCGATGAGATAACCCGGTTCCTCATCGACACACACAAGTTGCCCGACCACGTCCGCCAGGCAGTGGTCGCGGCCGAGGATCGCGACTTCTTCGAGCACGAGGGCGTATCGGTCCGAGGTCTCGCGAGGGCGGCGTGGCAAAACGTCAGCGCCGGAGGAATCAAGCAAGGTGGATCGACGATCACACAGCAGTACGTCAAGAATGCCGTTCTCCGAGACAGCAGCCGCACCGTCGAGCGCAAGCTCAAGGAACTGATCCTCGCGATCAAGCTCGAACGCAGATACACGAAGGGCGAGATCCTCGACATGTATCTGAACACCGTCTACTTCGGTCGCGGCGCGTACGGCATCGAGGCTGCTTCCAGAGCGTACTTCAACAAACACGCATCCAAGCTTTCGGTAGGTCAGGCGGCCTACCTGGCCGGCATCATCCCGTCTCCGCAGAGGTATCAGGTCGACACCGACCGGGAGGCCGCTCAAGCGCGCCGTGACTATGTCGTGCGAACGATGCTCAAAGAACGGTTCATCAACGCACGTCAGGCAAAGCGCGCATCGAAGAGGAAGATCAAGGTTACGGACATCAACATCCACAACCCCAAGGAGCAGAAGGCCGCGTATTTCCTGGAGTGGGTGCGAAAGGCTTACCTCTACCCCAAGTATGGAGACTGTCTCTACACGTGCGGCCTCAAGATCTACACCACGCTGGATCTCGACATGCAGGACGCCGCAGAGGACGCGATCCGCGCACATCTGAACGACAAAGCCGACCCTCAGGCGGCCCTCGTTTCGATGACCCCGGCGGGTGAGGTGAAGGCCTACGTCGGGGGCCGAGCGTACACAAGCGTGAAGAGCGCACGCGGTTTCAACTACGCATCGGATGGCGAGCGTCAGACAGGTTCAGCGCTGAAACCCTTCACGCTCCTGGCAGCGATCGAGCAGGACATCTCGACCGAATCCCGATTCGGAGGAAGCAGTCCCGAGACGATCGAGGAGCCGGAGTGCACCGGACCGGACGGGATCTGGGAGCCCGAGAATTACGGCGGCGCCTCGTACGGGACCCTCACGCTGGAGGAGGCGACCGCGAACTCCGTCAACACAGTGTTCGCCCAGCTGATAGCCGAGATCGGCCCGGACAAGGTCGCCGACGTGCTCGAGCGACTCGGGTTCAGGGATGCCACGAAGAACGGGCGCATCCGCCCTCACTGCTCGCTCGCTCTCGGAACGCTGGGAGCGTCGCCCCTGCAGATGGCGCGGGCCTATGCAGGGTTCGCCGGGAGGGGCCGGTTGCCTCACGTGATGCCTCTCAGGTACGTCCTCGACAGCGAGGGCAAGTGCCTGCAGAAGTTCCGTCCGGCCAAGGGGCAGAAGTGCGGGAAGAGATCGGAGCTGAAGCACAAGCAAGCAGTCGACGAGAACTCCGTCGACGTGCTCACCCGGACGTTGACCGGAGTCGTTACGGGCGGAACCGCTACGGCGGCCGACATCGGGCGCCCCGTCGCCGGTAAGACCGGGACCACGCAGGACCACCGAGACGCGTGGTTCGCCGGCTATACCCCGCAGCTGGCGACCGTGGTGTGGATGGGTTATCCGATCGAGAGGGGGCCCGACAAGAAGACCGGCAGCGCGGACGACTTCGTCCCTCTCATGCATTACTGCAACGATCCGCGCCGGTGCCGGCCGGTGGACGGGATCGAAGTGACGGGAGGCAGCTTCCCGGCCGACATCTGGGCAGCGTTCATGAGCCGCGTGCTGGAATCGTTCGACATCGCTTACTTCACGCCGCCCGTGGACGAGCCCGATGAGATCCTCAACGAGGCTCCGCCGCCGCCTCCCCCACCCCAAGAGAGCAAGCCCGACAAGAAGCGCGAGAGCGATGGTGACGGTGGTGGTGGTGGCGGCGGCGGCGACAAACCCGGCGGTGGGAACGGCGGCGGCGACTAGGCCCGCCGGCCTCCCGGCTCGATCTTGACGGTTGGGTCGGCCTCCCGATCTCCGTTCCGGACGTCACCAGCGCTCCCACCGGACCTGATGGGACCGATCCTTGCGTCCGCGCGCGGCCGAACCCCTGGGCTGTTCTCCGCGCGGATGACCGATCGTCACGACGCCCACGGGCGTGACCTCGTCCGGGATCCCCAAGCGCTCCTTGAGCCCCCCTAGTCGCCGGACGCCGAAGAACCCGGCCCCCAGGCCCTCGTCGACGGCAGCGAGCAGCAACAGCATCATCGTGGCTCCCGCATCAACGTGCCAGTAAGGGACCGGCCAGTCGATCTCCGACCCGCCTTCGAGCTTGTCGGGTTCGTTGTAGCGCTCGTGATAGTCGGCCTCGGAGGTGCACACGACGATGTGGACGGGGGCGCCGGAGATCCACCGCGGCAGACCGAGGGCCGCGTACCTCTCCTCATCGGCAAGTGCGGCGATGTCGCGCCGGGTTTCCTCGTCGGTCACGACCACGATGTATTGACCCTGTGAGAAACCTGCACTCGGTCCCCGCAGGGCAAGGTCGACGATCCGTTCGACGGTGGCGCGGTCGACCGTCTCGTCCGCGTAGTTGCGGATCATCCGCCTCTTGCGAACGACCTTCGCGAAGTCCACGCCTTGCAGTTTGCCGTAC
This sequence comes from Actinomycetota bacterium, assembly GCA_009380005.1. Classification (GTDB taxonomy): domain Bacteria; phylum Actinomycetota; class CADDZG01; order CADDZG01; family WHSQ01; genus WHSQ01. Next base: position 5,336 of record WHSQ01000059.1, read on the forward strand.
GCGAGCCCTAGCCCGGGATGCAGCGGACGGAATCCTGCGAGCCACAGTCCCTCTCGGGGCCCAGCTGTACCCCGTTCAACGGAACGATCGGCAACATGAGACGCGAGGGCCGATCCGAGTCGTGATAGATCGTGTTGATCCCGATGGGGCGCTTAGGCACGTACGCGTAATAGCTATCGACGGCCGGAGGCGTATGGATCTTCACCACCAGGCGATGGCCCTCCCGCAAGACGTGGCTCACCGGGAAGACCTCTATCAGGTACTCGTAGACCTCGTTCGGCGTGATGTTCGTGGGGTTGGTGTGGGGTCGGTGCGGGCGATAGATCGTTCCGTCATCCAGCTTGTCGCTGAGGGTCGGCATGTACTCGCGATGGCTCGCCTTCAGCATGCCGCGTTGAAGGTAACTCCGGCTCCCATCCGGCGCCTCATCGATGAGCTGCACGAAGAACTCCGTGTCGACGGCGGTCGAGGACGAGAACAGCGTCGCCGTGATGGGTCCGGCGAGCGCCGTGTTCTGAACGAACGGTTGGGAGCGGTACTCGACCTCGTCCGGCCCCTCGGCCGTGGAGACCTGACTGCCGGCCGTCGGGCCCGCCTGATAGCTCCAGGACTGACGAGGACTCCCGGAGAAGTACTGATCACCCGTCTCCGCTCCGGCCGGCGCATCGTAGGACAACGCGTTGCCTTCCCGCAGGTACACGTTCGTCCAATCGGTGTCCTCCAGGGGGAACGTCGTGGCGTCCTTCGTGCCGTTGGGCCCGTAATCGTCCTGCGCGTCGCGGCCCATCTCGAAGAACACACGCACCGATGTCGGCTGTTCCGACTCGGCTGCTTGCGGCCGCGACCTCCCGAACCCCCCGTTCACGCCGCGCAGCCAATGGTCCATCCAGGCCTTGCGATCGGCCTGGAACGGGTCGCTGGTCTGAGTGCCGTGGTCGCCGTTGCTCATCAGCAGCCGCTTGGGCACGTCGCGTACGGCCTCGAACAGGTGGTAGGGCCCGCGGGGGCCGGTCTGCTCATCCTGGTGGGCACCCGCGATATGGATCGGCACCTGGATGCGCTCGGCGTAGTTGATCAGCGAACGGACCTGGTACCAGGTGTTGTCCGTGTCGCTGAGCCCCTGCACGATCGGATCGTTCAGGATCGTTCGGCTGTGGCTCGCGGTGTTGCGCGCGCACTGCTGGTCCTGGTTCTCGACGATGCCGTCGTAGCTTCCGCCGCCGATGTCGTACACGTTCCGGATGCCTCCCGTCCACAGCAACGGGAACCCGTAGTTGCTCACCCCGCCCGGATACACGATGCCGCGGTAGAGATCGTCTATCAGCCCGGAGAGCGATGCAGCCTCGAGACCCTTCGGCTGGGTCGCGGCGATCATGAACCCGGTGATCCCGCCGTAGGAGTGTCCGTACAGACCCACGCTCCCGTCGGACCATGGCTGTGTGGTGATCCACTCGATGACCTCGCGACCGTCCAGCGCGCTTCGCCACGAGAACAGGTCGAACTCACCGCTCGAGCACCCCGTCCCACGCACCGACGCGTGGATCGTCACGTACTCCTCGTTGAAGATCTTCGTGAGCCCGCGGCTACCCTCGCCCCCGACGTCGAACGGCGTGTCCCCATCGGACGAGCCACCGTCGTAGCCGGACATCTCGAAGATGGTCGGATACGACCGGCCCTCGATGAAGTCGTCGGGCATGCGGATGTTGATCGCTATCTGCGTGCCGTCGCTCACCGTCACGTAATGGGTCGGTCCGGCATGGGCGGCGGGGGCCAGCACGAGGCCGATGGCAACGAGAACCACCGACAGAGCGGCGGCGAGCATCGCCGACCGGGTGCGGTTCACGGGTAGGTCCCTCCTTGCGGGTCTCTGCCCACAAGATTCGTGACGTACCGGCCCTTACCTTCCTCGGCGGGTGATTTCGTTCAGCTTCACAAAGGGGTTCACGGGCCGCGAGCGCGGCCCGGCCCGGCGGAGGCCCAGCAGGAACTAATCCTGAGCAGCGATTTCGGGATGCTCCGTCACCCAGTCGCTCGTAACGAACAGCCAGAAGGCGAGACCCGCGTAGGGCCCGTAACGACGGAAGCGGCGCTCGATCGTCGAGTCCTTGATCGTCTTGCATCCGATCAGCCGGGCGTACTTGGCCCGGGTCCAGGAATCGAGGATGAGCCTGGAGTAGCGGCCCAGCATCATCATGATGTGCGCGACCGCGTAAGGACCTACCCCAGGTAAGGCAAGCAGCCTGCGCTCGACCTCTTCGTCCGGGATCTCCTCCGCGGGCGCGTGGGCGAGCTCTTCCAATCCGATCGCTCCGCCGGCGACGGATCCTGCCAGCGCGACGAGATACGGAGCACGATATCCGGCGCGCACCACGTCTCTGTAGAAGGCCTCGTCCTTACCCGCCATCGCCTCCGGCGTCGGAAAGGCGCGGCCCCAAGGGCCGCGGTGGGCAACGCCGGGAGCCGGACGTCCGAGGTCCTCGACCAGCGCGGAGACCATCCTCTCGGTCAGCGCCCAGGAACAGTTGGTCGTGCAGATCGTCTTGACGACCTCTTCGAATACGGTCGGGCTGCGGATCATCCGGCCCGCGCCCGACGTCACCCAGCGCAGATCGGGATCGTCCTGCACCGCGTGGTAGAGAGGCGAGAGATCTTCGTCGAGTCGCAGCACGTGTCCCACCGACCGTTTGATCTCCTTGATCTCACCCGCGTTCGCTCGGGGCCCGAACACGTCGATCCGTGCGTCGGGACCGCGGCCAGCGATTCGCACGGTTCGAGGGCGGTAGCCGTCCATCGGCAGGGTCAGCTCGAGGCGCCGGGCATCCTCGTCGAGAGCCATGGGTGGGAGAGACACCATCCCGTGTGAGATCAGCGTGCGCCAGAGGTCGACCGGCTCCCCTCCCACGCCGGCGAGGCGGAGCGTGAGCCGGCTCGTCGGCGGAGGCAATGGGGGGTAGGTGCTCGACATCGCTAACCATCATAACCGTTTAACTGGTTACCGACGACCCCGGGCGGTCAGGCCCCGTTGTGGGCGAAGAGCTCGAGGGTCCTCAGGGTGACCTCGATATCGTCGGGCCAACCCTCGGGGGGCCCGGAGCGCAGCTCCTCGATGAACGCCTCGACGGTGGGGTGCTCGCTGGGGACGCCGGCCGCCGCCCAGAACGTGAGGCCCCCGACCCACTCCCACGGCCCCCACCACTCCTCGTCCGCCTCCCGCGCCCACCGCAGGCCCCACTCGGCCATCTCGGTTTTTGCTCCTTCCGCCAGCCAGTACGCGCCCGAAGCCGCGAAGGTCGGGTAGGCGCCGCCCGTGAAACGGCCCTCCTGATCGGCCTCGCCGCGGAGAAGGTCGATCGCCCGATGGCCCGGGTCGCGCCCGATCGCAAGCAGCCCGCACGTGGCCGAGGCCGTCGCCCACACGCGGGCGCCTCCCGCGGTGTCGAGCTCGCCGGGCACGTCATCGGGGGCGTCGAGCCACGCCTTCGCAGGGGTTCGCGCGGATTCGAGCCAGTCCGCCGCGATCGCAGCGGTGCCGGACTCCCCCGCGCCGATCACCCGCAGGTGACAGAGCGCTTCACCGGTCGCACCGGGCGATAGTCTCTCGCTCGGGCCGATGAAACCGCCTTCGACGTCCTGGTCCGAAGGCGACGGCATGTCGGGCAGGTCGTCCCCGGACAGTCTGAGGGCACGCCACGACTGCCAGTCGTCGCCTTCGGCGAGAACGCGTTCGAGGGCGAGCTCCAGATCGATGGCCACCGCGCAACCCTAGGCGGCTATCCAGCCTCGGCCGGGAACTGACCCGGCCGCCGCCCGGGCCCGGCCGGTCCCGCGTACGCCTGAGCTATCTCCATCCACTGCCGCGCGGCGGCGCCTTGCGTCTCGAGGCGCGTGTCGTCGACGTGACGGCGCTGCACGACGACCAGGCAGAAGTCGAGCGCGGGGCCCCGCACGGATGCGCCCCCGGGATCTCCCCAGGTCCACACAGCTCCGTCGGGCGCTTCAAGTTCAACGCGCACGGGTTCGTCCGGCATGGTGAGGCCGTGCACCTGATAGGCGAACGGTCGCGCCAGGACACCGAGATGAGCTATGTGGCGCAGCCGCCCCGTCGCCTTTCGCTGCACGCCGAGCGCGTCGACGATGTCTTGCCCGTGCGCCCACGTCTCCATCAGGCGAGCCGTGACGAACGACCTGGCGCTCATCGGGGGGCCGTACCACGGGATGCGGGTACGCGGCTCGAGGCTCGCGAACGCCTCGAGCATCTTCGCGCGAGCCGCGCGCCACCGGCCCAGCACTTCGCCAGTCTGCTGGAGGCGAGCCTCGGCCAAGGGCCGATCGGTGAACGTGAGCGGATCCTCTGCGGCCGATGCAAGGGCGTCGGCGAAGCCATCGGGATCCGCCACGGCCATCTGCGCCTGTTCGTCGAAGAACGTGAGATGCGTGATCTGATCACGGATGCTCCATCCCTCTGCCGGCGTTGATCCGTCCCAGTCGTCGGCCTCCAGTCCTGCCACGACCGCGTCGAGCGCGTCGTGCTCGGCTCTTAGGTCGGCGATGATCTCGACGAGCTCCGCCATCGCGGCAGCGTAACCTTGGCGGCCACATGGGGAACGGGGCATGACCACATCCGAGCAGGGCGGGCTCGCCGTCGCGGTCACCGGTCCCACGGGGGATATCGGCATGGCGTTCCTCCGAGCCCTGGAGGAGGCTCCGGAGGTCGGTCGCGTCGTCGGGATGGCGCGTAGCCCCTTCGATCCCGGCGGCCTGACGAAGGTCGAGTACCGGCGGGGCGACATCCTCGATGCCGGATCGCTTGCACGGTTGGTCGAGGGGGCCGACGTCGTCGTGCACCTCGCCTTCATGATCATGGGCTCACCGGCCGAGACGCGGGAGATCAACCTGCAAGGGTCCCGCAACGTGTTCGAGGCCGCATTCCGGGCCGGGATCGGGCGACTCGTCTATACCTCGTCGGTCGCCGCCTACGGTTTCCACGAGGAGAACCCCGATGTGATGAGCGAGGACGTAGCGCCGCGCGGCAGCGATGACCACTACTACTCCGCGCAGAAGGCGGAGGTGGAGAAACTGCTGGCCAACCTGGCGGCGGCGAAGCCGGCAACCGAGGTCTACGTGTTCCGCCCTTGCATCGTCGCCGGTCCGACCGCACTATCGCTCATCCAGGAGATCCCCTATGTGAAGCTCGGCGAGAAGATCCCCTCGTCGCTCAGGAGGGTGGCGCGTGCGCTGCCGGTCCTGAGGCCCGTCGTGCCCGATCCCGGCGTTCCGCTGCAACTGGTGCACGAGGACGACGTCGCTCAAGCCCTGGTCGCCGGAACGCTGGGCAAGGGCGAACCGGGTGCTTACAACCTGGCCGGCGAGGGTGAGCTCACCATCACCGACATCGCCCACGCCCTCGGTTACTACGCCGTGCCGCTACCCGATATCGTTCTCGATGCCACCATCAAGGTGGTCTCGAAGTTCCCGTACCTGCCACCCTCGACCGCGTGGCTGAACGCCGTGAGGACGCCGGTGCTGATGGATTGCACGAAGGCTCGGGAGAAGCTGGGCTGGCAACCGCGCTACGACGCGCTCGACACCCTGAATGCGACCGTGCACGCGGCGATCGACAAGGGTTTGATCCACCGCCCCACCTGAAGGCCGAGTGGTCGCGAGATTGCGCTTATGGGCAACCTGACGACCACTCGGCGTCTGAGAGCTAGAGGTTCGAGAAGGCCGCGGCCACCAGTTGCTCTTGCTCCTGCTCGTGCACCCGGGCGGAGCCGGTCGCGGGACTGGCGGACTCGGCTCGGCTCACGCACGTGAGCTCGTATGCATCCAAGGGTTCGTGGTCGAAACGGGCGTGGATGAAGGTCCAGGCCCCCATGTTCTCGGGCTCGTCCTGCACCCAGTAGACCTCGCGCGCCTCCGGGTAGCGCGAGAAGATCTCCGCGAGCTGCTTCTCCGGGAACGGATAGAGCTGCTCGAGCCGGACGATCGCGACGGGTGCATCGCGCTCGGCGCGCTCGGCGTCCACCGCGTACGCGATCTTGCCGGTGCACAGGAGGATGCGCCGGACGCGAGAACGGTCCTCGACCTTGGGATCGTCGAGGGTCTCGCGGAAATGCCCGGCCGTGAACTCGACGGTTGCACTGCGAGCATCCGGCTGGCGCAGCAGTGATTTGGGCGTCAGGATCACGAGGGGCTTCCGGACCGAGCGGGTGATCTGGCGGCGAAGCAGATGGAAGTACTGAGCCGGCGTGGTCGGCTGCGTCACCTGGATGCTCCCCTCGGCCGCAAGCGTAAGGAAGCGCTCGAGACGGGCGCTGGAGTGCTCCGGACCCTGACCCTCGTATCCGTGCGGCAGCAGCATCACCAAGCCGCTGTTCTGAGCCCACTTGTCCTCGCCGGCAACGATGAACTGGTCGATGACCACCTGTGCTCCGTTGACGAAGTCGCCGAACTGCGCCTCCCACATCACGAGCGCATCGCCGTTGCCGATCGAGTAGCCGTACTCGAAACCAAGCACGGCGAACTCGCTGAGGTTGCTGTCGTGTGTACGGAATCGTCCCTGGTCGTCGCCGACACGGCTCAGAGGGAAGAGCTCCTCACCGGTGCGGTAGTCGACGAGAACGGAGTGACGCTGGCTGAACGTCCCCCGGCGGGAGTCCTGGCCGCTGAGCCGGACCGTGCTGCCCTCCATCAAGAGGGAACCGAAGGCCAGGGCCTCCGCGCCGGACCAGTCGATCGCGTCCTGTTCGAGCATCGGCGAACGCTTCTCGATGAGTCGCTTGAGCTTGGGATGAGGTTCGAAGCCCGGCGGGAAGCTCGTCAGGACGCCGTGGATGTGCTCGAGGCGCTCGCGCTCGACCCCCGTATCGACCGGTTCCAGCAGGCGCTCGTCGAACTTCGGGGGCACCGCCGGGATCTCTTCCTTCGCCTTCGATCCCCGCGTCTCCTCGAACGCCTCCTTCAGCTTCCCCTTGAAGTCTTCGAGGATGTTCTCCGTGTCTTCGACGGTTAGATCGCCACGGTTGAGCAGCAACTCCGTGTAGAGCTTGCGGACCGAGCGTCGCTCTTCGATCTTGGCGTACATCAGCGGCTGGGTGAACGCGGGCTCGTCGCTCTCGTTGTGCCCCCACTTGCGGTAACAGACGAGGTCGATCACTACGTCGCGGTGGAACGCCTGGCGGTATTCGAACGCGGTCTTGATCGCGCGGGCGCACGCCTCGGGGTCGTCGCCGTTCACGTGGATGATGGGGGCCGCGATCATCTTGGCTATGTCGGTCGCGTACGTCGACGAGCGCGCCGAGGTCGGCGCCGTGGTGAAACCGATCAGGTTGTTCACGACGATATGGACGGTTCCTCCGGTACGGAATCCGCGCAGGGCGCTGAGGTTGAAGGTCTCCGCGACCACGCCTTGGCCGGCGAACGCAGCATCCCCGTGCAGCAGCACCGGCATCACGTACTCCCAACCGCGTTCGCTGATCAGATCCTGCTTGGCGCGGGTCATGCCCTCGACCACGGGGTTGACGGCTTCTAGATGCGACGGGTTGGACGCCAGGACCACGCCGATGTCGTTCCCCTTGCGCGACGTGAACCGGCCGGTCATGCCCAGGTGGTACTTCACGTCACCCGAGCCCTGGACGGTGTTGGGATCGATCTCGCCTTCGAACTCGCGGAAGATCTCCCTGAGCGGCTTACCCACGATGTTGGCGAGCACGTTCAGACGACCGCGATGCGGCATACCGATAACGGTTTCGATCATCCCCCCATCGGCGGCTTGCTCGAGAAGGAAATCCATCATGGGGATCAGGCTCTCGGCCCCCTCCAGGGAGAAGCGCTTGTTCCCGGGGTACTTCGACTGAAGGAACTTCTCGAACGACTCGGCCGCGTTGAGGCGTTCGAGGAGGTGTTTCTTGTCCTCGAACGGGATGTCGTCGACCTGGGTCTCGACGCGTTTCTGGATCCAGCGCTTCTGTTCCGGATCCGAGATGTGCATGTACTCCCAGCCGAGGGTGCGGCAGTAGGCGTCCCGGAGGTGGTCGACGATCTGCCGGAGTGGCTGCCTCCGGGGGCCGGGCAGTCCGTCGGTCAGGAATTCGCGATCGAGGTCCCACACCGTCAGTCCGTAATGCGCGAGATCGAGCTCGGGATGCGTCAGGACCTCCCAGCCGATGGGGTTGAGATCGGCCAGGAGGTGACCGCGCACGCGATACATGTTGATGAGTTGGATCACGCGCGATTGCTTCTCGAGCTTGCCCTCGGTCTCGTCTGCCGCCGCGAGGTCGACGGACCAGCGCACCGGTTGGTACGGGATCCGCAACGAGGCGAAGATGTCGTCGTAGAAACGGTCGGCCCCGAGCAGCAGGTCCTGGATCTTGCCGAGGAACTGTCCGGACTCGGCCCCCTGGATCACACGATGGTCGTAGGTACTCGTGATAGTGACGATCTTGCCGACGCCGAGCCGCGCGAGCTGGCGGGGGTCGGCCGCCTGGTACTCGGGTGGGTAGGCGATCGTGCCGACGCCGACGATCACGCCTTGGCCCGGCATGAGCCGCGGCACGGACTGCGCGGTGCCGACCGTCCCGGGGTTCGTCAAGGTGACGTTGGTGCCGGCGAAGTCGTCCGGCTCGAGCTTGTTGGACCGAACCTTGCGGATCAGCCCCTCGTACGCGGAGAAGAAATCCTGGAAGTCGAGCTGGTCCGCCGCCTTGATATTGGGCACGTAGAGGATGCGGTTGCCGTCCTCCTTCTCGACGTCGACCGCGAGGCCGAAGTTCATCCGCTTGTGATGGAGGACGTGAGGCTTGCCCTCGATCTCGGCGTAGCTGACCTTCATGCCGGGCCGGGCCTCGAGCGCCTTCAGGATGGCGAAGCCGATCATGTGGGTGAAGCTGAGCTTCCCGCCACCCCGGCTCGACGCGAGGTAGTTGTTGATGATGCGTCGGTTCTCCTCCAGCAGCTTGGCCGGGATCGTGCGGACGGATGTCGCCGTCGGAACCCCGAGCGATGCCTCCATGTTCTCGGCGATCCGAGCCGCGATCCCACGAAGAGGGCTCGCGTCCTCGCCGGCGGTTTCGGATCCCTGTGGCCCGGTCGGGGCGGCCGCCTTGGTCGCCGGCATGGAGCCCGTCACCTGCGACGGCTGCGTGCGGGGACCTTCGTCGGGTTGTGGGGTCTCCTTGACCTCGTTCGGCAACGGCTTCGCGACGGGCTGAGACTGATCCTCTACCCGAGCGGCCTCGGCCGGCGGTTTGTCCGCCGATCGATCCGAGATCGGGGTGTAGTCCTCGAAGAACTCACGCCACGATTCACCGACGGCCTTCGGGTTCTCCTGGTACCGCCGGTACATCTCGTCGACGAGCCACTCGTTGGGGCCGAATGCCTGTCTATCGATCTCTTTGGTCAAGACCTCTCCCTATCGGGCGAGAACGTGCTGGTATTGCCCTTATTAGGGTAGCCGCTGCAACGCCTGACAACCTCGATCGACGTGTGAGCCCGACAGGAGGCCTAGGAGGCACGATGCAGAGCAAGTCGAGTGCGCTTCTCGATCGTTACCGGCGGACGCTGAGTGAGTTCGACGCCCGCGTCCGGCAGGTCGGCGACGATCAGTGGGGCCTGCCGACCCCGTGCACGGACTGGAACGTGCGTCAGTTGGTGAACCACCTCGTATACGAGGACCGGTGGACGGCTCCCCTCATGCGGGGCTCGACCCTCGAAGAGGTCGGGGATCGTTTCGACGGCGATCTGCTCGGCGACCGCCCGAAGGATGCGTGGTCGGAGGCGAGCCGGGAGGCGCTGGACTCGGTCGAGGAGGAAGGCGCGCTCGACCGCAGCGTCAACCTCTCGTCGGGACCGACTCCGGCATCCGAGTACGTGGACCAGCTCGCATCCGACCACCTGATCCACGCATGGGATCTGGCCCGGGCGATCGGGGCCGACGAGAGGCTGGATCCGGAGCTCGTGGACTGGCTGTACGAGCAGGCGGCACCCCGGGAGGACGAGCTCAAGTCGTACGGCATCTACGGAGACAAGGTAGAGGTATCCGCCGACTCGGATACGCAGACGAAGCTGCTGGCGGTCTTCGGGCGGCGTGCCTAGCGTTTCGACGCCCCTGCACGCTCTAGAGTCGGGCCGCTGTGGATCCCGAGGTTCTGACCGCATCCACCGAGATACGCGAGGACGACCGGCGCGCTCCTCCGGTCATCACGCCGACCTTCTTGTTGGTGACGCTCGCCAACTTCGGCTACTTCATAACCATCGGGATGATCATCCCGGCGTTACCGAGGTTCGTCGAGGGCCCGTTGGGCTTGGGCAACGCGATGGTGGGAGTCGCGGTCGGCGCATTCAGCTTCGCGGCGGTCGTTACGTATCCGTTCGCCGGCCGGCTCGGCGACGCGCGGGGGCGCCGGCTGTTGATCGTTGCCGGCGGTGTGCTGGTCGCGGGTTCGGTTGGGCTGCAGGTGATCGCGACATCGATCGTCCCGCTGGTGCTGTGTCGGCTCGTGATGGGCATGGGCGGTGCATGCTTCTACGTGGGCGTTGCGTCGACGATCAACGACCTCGCTCCCGATGAGAGACGGGCGGAGGCACTCAGCTATTTCTCCATCGCTCTCTATGCCGGGCTCGGAGCCGGGCCGGTCGTCGGAGAGCTGATCCTCGAGGGTGGCAGCTTCGATCGCGTGTGGGTCGTGGCCGCGGCTGCCTCCCTGATCGCAGCTCTTGCCGGCGTGCTGGTTCCGGAGACCCGGCCCCCGGACCGCTCGCCGGTCTCGAACCCGCGTCTCTGGCATCGCGGCGCGGTCCTGCCCGGCATCGTGCTTGCGACCAGCGTGATCGGGCTCGCCGGCTTCAACTCGTTCGTGCCTCTGTATGCCCTGGATCTCGGGATGGACGGGGCCCGCATCGTCTTCGTCGCCTACGCGGTCGTGGTGTTGCTGCTACGTAGCGCGGGGGCCCGGATCCCGGACCGGTTCGGGCCTTCGAGGAC
>WHSQ01000005.1:0-38913 GCA_009380005.1 Actinomycetota bacterium
GCAACATCAGAACGGCCTGTGGGGTGAACCATGGCCTGTGCGGCTCCAGGTCTTGCCTCGCGCTTGTTCGCGTCTTGCCGGTCGAGCTAGCCGACATCTGCGACACTTCCGATCGGCACAGTCTCGCCCACGGGATGCTTGTCGGTGTCTGGGGGGCCCAACTGTCCCAAGTGTTAGTGGCCCTGGGCGAAGGTCGGTTGGGATCGGATTAGGCTAAGGAAGACCTCGACGATCTTGGGATCGAACTGGGTCCCGGCGCTCTGTTCGAGGCGGCGGCAGCCTTCCGATACGGGCATCCGCTTGCGGTACGGCCGGTCCGTAGTCATCGCGTCGAAGGCGTCGCAGGTGAGGATGATGCGCGATTCGAGTGGTATCTCGTCGCCCTTCAAACCGTCGGGGTACCCGGTGCCGTCGTGATGCTCGTGACAATGTCTGACGATCGGCAGCACGTCCTCGAGGCGGCCGATCGGTCTGAGGATCTGCTCCCCCAGCTCGGGATGCCTCTTCATGGCCTCGCGCTCCGCATCCGTGAGCGGCCCGGGCTTGAGCAGGATCTCGGATGAGATCCCGATCTTCCCGATGTCGTGGAACAGCGCACCCAGCTCGAGACGTTTGAGGTCCTTGCCTTCGATACCGAGCGCGCGGCCCACGTCCAGACACATATCCGTGATCGAGCGAGCGTGGTCCGACGTGTATTCATCCTTCGCCTCGAGGGCGTTGGCGAGCGCTTCGACCGTCGAATAGAAGGTCTGCTCCAGGCTCTCGTAACTGATGGCGCTGTCGATCGCGAGTTTGGCCTGATTGGCGATCCCGACCAGCAGACGTTTCTTCCGGTCCGCATGGCCGTTCACCGCCGTCGGCGCGGCCACCAGGATGCCGAAGCGCGTCTCCGACCGTATCGGAGCGACCCAGAAGGTCCCCGAGATCGAGACATCTCGACCGAGTATCTGATTCACCTCGCCGGAGTTCAGGATCAAAGGACGATCCGCCGGCAACATCCCGTAGAGCCGATCGGTCGGCACGCGGATCGACGCCATCTGGAGCCGTTGCAATTCGTCGTAGCCCGTGAGCGCCTCGACTCTGAGGTGACCCGAATCCGGCTCTTCCAACCAGACCGAGACCGTCTCGCTCGCCATCGTCTTCGACGTCTCCTGGATGATGCTGTCGAGGACCTCCTCCAGGCTCACGGCCGAAGCCAGCTCACCACTGACGTCCAAGAGGGCGTTGGCGACGGCCGCGCTGTCCTTGGCATTCTCGGCCTCGAGTCGCTGTGCCTCGTACAGGCGCGCGTTCTCGAGAGCCACCGATGCTTGTCCCGCCAGGACTTCCATCAAACGGACGTCGTCTTCGTCGAACTGGGCGACCCCCAGCTTGGAGATGACGATCGCACCGATGACGCGGGTGCCGTAATTCAGGGGAACAGCGACCATCGACTCCTCGATGTCTTCGGTGCCGGGTACCTCGACGGCGAATTCGCACTCGAGTGCGTTCGGAACTAGAAGCGACCGACCCGTCTCGGCGGCGTGGCCCGTGATGCCTTCACCGACGCCGACCGCCAAGATCTCCGGCGTCTCACCGTCATACGCCGAGAGCTCACCTCGGAACGCGATGGGGATGAGCATGTCTTCCTCACGGAGGTAGACACGGCAGTTGTGATAGTCGATGAGGGTTCTCAGCTCGTTCGCTATCGTCATGCCGATCTGACGCACTTCGTTGAGACGGTTCAGCTTCCCGGCGAGACTTCGGAGCATCTTGAGATGCGAGATAGAGCGACCGTCACGGAGACCCCCGGGCTGCGATGGGTCGTTCGCTTCGACCAGCACGTCGTTGGTGAACATGACGACCTGGTCCTTGCCGCGGCCCTTCGCCGTCAACATGGCCGTGTCTGCACTGCCCAGGAGCTCGCGCGCGTTCATGCCGTGCTCTGCACTCGACGCGATGCCTACGGAGATCGTTATCCGGCCCGCGGGGGAGAAGTCCGTCGTGGCGATCTTCTCGAGGAACCGGCTCGCGAAACCCATCGCATCGGCACCGTCCGAAGATGGAAGGACGACGGCAAACTCCTCACCTCCGATCCGGCACGGGATATCGAATTCCCGCACGTTCGAAGAAAGCACCTCTGCGACGGTGGTCAAGACCTGATCCCCGGCCGCGTGTCCGTATACATCGTTCACTCGCTTGAAGTCGTCGATGTCGATCACCAGCAAGGTCAACGGCTCGCGGTTGCGGCTGGCTCGATTGAGCTCTGCTCGGAGACGCTCGTGGAAGTATCGGTGATTGAAGAGTCCCGTCAGGGGGTCGGTGTTGGCCTGGCGTTCGAGCGAGTCACGGATGCTGGCGTTGTCGAGCGCGAGGGCCGCTGCGTCCGCGAAGCGTTTGACGATGTCGAACTCCGCCTCCGTGAAGCCGGCATCGTGACCGAGCCGGTACACATTCAACGCGCCGGTGATCGTCCCGCGCGCTTTCAGCGGAACCGAGATGAGCGCTTCGGGCTCCATCGGGGTGCCGGGGATGACGGCCGTCCTGGGATCGGCGTGGGCTTCGTTCGCCAGCACGGGCTCGCCCCGCTCCACCGCCCAGCCGGTGAGTCCGGTGCCGATGGGGAAGGGACCGTTCATGATCTCGTCGGCGTAGGTGTCCATGGCCAGCAGCGGAACGATCAAGCCGCGGCCCCGGTCCACCTCGTAGACGGTGAGGGAGTCGTACGGGATCAGTTTCTTCAAGGTCGCAGCGACGCGATGCAGGAGCGCGTCGCTGCTCTGCTCCGATAGGAGCTCGTGGAAGATGTCCGCGAGATGTCGCAGATACTCGACCCGGCTCTCCAGATCCGAGACGTAGTCGCCCGCAACTAATGTTTGCTCAGGTGCCACCGGCCTCCCCCGGTTTCATCGGCTATACCTGAGTATCGGCCGGGCACGGGCCGGGTTGAAGCCCGAAGCCAAACTGGCACAACCTGGAAGACGGCGGGGATGAGGTACCCGGAGACGAGAGCCGGTCGCCGAGTGGGCAGCAGCGGGTTGTCCGGTAGCGTTCGGATAATCGTGACCATGGAAGTGACCGAAGCCGCCGCAGACGTGCTTAGGCGAGCGATGCAGCTCGGCAACGTGGACGCGTCCGTGGGAGGCATCCGCCTTCGCAGCGCCCGGGGCCTGGGCGGGGGCCTCGGTATCCAGGTCGAACTGGCCGACGGACCCCTGGAAGGGGAACGGGTGGTAGAGACGGCCGGCCTGAGGCTATTCGTCGATGCCGGATCGATCGGGACGATGCGGCATCCGATCGTGACGCTCGACCCACAACACGACACCATCGCGGTGCGTGAGCGGGACGACGCCGATTAGATCACTCCCGACTACCTGGAGAGAGGATGAATCCGTTCGGGATCCCGCCGTCTCAGATCGTGACAGGTCCGTGATGGCCGTCAGACGCCGGGTGCTCGTATCCGGGCGTGTTCAGGGCGTCTTCTTCCGGGAGGCCTGCCGCCGCAGGGCCGAAGGCGAGGGCGTGGCGGGTGCGATCCGAAATCTCCCCGACGGAAGGGTCGAAGCATCCTTCGAGGGCGATCCCGACGCGGTCCGGCGCCTCGTCGTTTGGTGCCGCTCCGGGCCCCCATCGGCGACGGTGGAGGAGCTCGAAGAGATCGAGGAGGATCCGATCGGAGAGACCGGCTTCCGGGTCCTCTAGCCTCGCTACTTCAGGTTCACCCAGACGGACTTCGTCTGCGTGTAGGACTCCAGCGATTCCTTTCCCAGCTCGCGTCCGAAGCCGGACTGTTTGTATCCGCCATAGCCGACGGCCGAGTCGTAGAGACCGTAGGTGTTGACCCACACGGTCCCCGCCCTGATCCCCCGGGCGACGCGGTGCGCCTTGGAGATGTCCCTCGTCCATACGGCGGCGGCGAGACCGTATATCGAATCGTTCGCGGTCCGGATGGCTTCTTCGACGTCATCCACGCGGATCACCGCCGCGACCGGCCCGAAGACCTCCTCCTGGGCGATCCGCATGTCGTTGCTGACGTTCGCGAAGACGGTGGGCTGCACGAAGTAGCCGTCGCCTAGATCCGTCGGTCGCTCGCCGCCGGTCACGAGCTCCGCACCCTCGGCGCGGGCGATCTCGATGTAGCCGGTCACCCGCTCCATCTGTTGTTCCGAGATCAGTGGACCCATCCCGGTACCTTCCTCGAAGGGATCCCCGACCTTCATCGTCCCGGTTGCGTCGACCAGAGACTCGATGAAGCTATCGTGCACGTCGTTCTCCACGAGGATCCGCGTACCGGCCGTGCACACCTGACCGGCGTTCATGAACACCCCGATCATGGAACCCTTCGAAGCGCGTCGCAGATCGGCGTCAGAGAAGACGATGTTCGGCGACTTGCCGCCGAGCTCCAACATCACGCGCTTCAGGTTGCCCTCGGACGCGTGGAGGATCTTGCGGCCGACCTCGGTAGAACCCGTGAATGCGATCTTGTCGACGTCATGGTGCTGGGCCAGAGCCTGTCCGGCTTCATCACCGAAACCCGTCACGACGTTTACGACGCCGTCCGGTACACCTGCCTCGAGGCAAAGTTCCGCGAAGCGGATGGCGGTGAGTGGCGTCTGTTCGGCCGGTTTCAGCACGATCGTGTTGCCGCACGCCAGGGCCGGAGCCACCTTCCGAACGGCCATGATCAGCGGGAAGTTCCAGGGGATGATCCCGCCCACAACGCCCAGCGGTTCCCGCAGCGAATAGACGAATAGATCGTCCGCGCTGGGGGTTGTATCGCCGAAGATCTTGGTCGGCCACCCGGAGTAGTACCGGAGATGGTCCGCGCTGGTCCACACCTCGGCGCTCGCCTGCGTCAAAGGCTTGCCCCCGTCCAGGGCCTCGAGCTGCGTGAGCTCGTTCATGTTCCGCTTCAACAGGTCGGCCAGCTTGATGAGGATCTCGGTGCGTTTCCCCGGACGCAGTCCGGTCCAGCGCCGGTCGTCGAAAGCCTGGCGTGCGGCCGCGACGGCTACATCGACGTCGGCCGCATCCGCACGTGGGACCTCGCAGATGACCTTCCCGGTCGCCGGGTTGATCGCTTCGAACGTGCCGTCGGAGACCGCTCCGGCGCTCTTGCCGCCGATCACCATCTTGGGTGGGCCCTCGAGGAACTTCGTGACCTCGGCGAGTATCTCTACCTGCGGCATCATCGCCTCCTGAGGAATCTCTTCGGGATGGGCGAGCCTATCCGCGTCACCGGGTGAGCCCGGAGGCGTAACTCCCCAGCAGACGGGTGAACGTCGCGTGCTCGCTGACCTCGGAGAGCGCCTCCACCATGGCGGGGGCTTCGGCGGGGGCTTCGACGTCGGCGTAGAACACGTACTCCCATGGTCGACCCGGTCGGGGCCGCGACTCGAGCTTCGACAGGCTGAGATGCCGTTCCGCGAACGCACCGATGCAGCGATACAGCGACCCGGCGACGTGGCCCACGCCGAAGACGAGCGAGGACTTGGTCGGGTCCCCCAGCGGTTCCGGATCACGGGACAGCACCCCGAACCGGGTGTAGTTGTCGGGGTAGTTCTGGATCCGTTCCGCGAGCACGCCCAAGCCGTAGAGGTCGGCTGCGCGCCGAGACGCGATGGCGGCCGTCCGTTCGAGCTTCTCATCGACGATCCGCCTGGCCGCGCCGGCGGTGTCGTACTCGGCCACGACGCGCACGCCGAGCACCGCGAGGAACTCCTCACACTGGGCAACGGCCTGAGGATGCGAGATGACCTCTCCCAGGTCGTCGATCGAGGTCCCGGCCAACGCCAGCAGGCAATGATCTACCCGCACGACCGTTTCACCGGTCAGGTGAAGGCCGTGCCGAAGGAAGAGGTCGTACGTCTCGTTGATGCTGCCGGCCTGCGAGTTGTCCATCGGCACCAAGCCAACATCGACGCGACCGACCTCGACCGCCTCGAAGACCTTCCGGATCGACGGGAGCGGCCGCAGATCGGCATCGGGGAAGAGAGCGAGCGTGCCCTCCTCCGAGTAAGACCCGGGTTCACCCTGGTAGGCGACGATCGCGGGACTCACCGGTCGACCTCCCGCCGATCCAGTATCGGTGCGTGCTCCGGGTGCACGCGGGCAAGCCACTCCTGCTCTTCCTTGCCGATCTCCGTCAGGGACGGCTCCCCGAACCACATCTCCCGACCCATCGCCTGCCAGTTGGCCATCGCCTCCAACCGCCCGAGCAACGATGCGAGGCCGAAGGACATCCGGTTGAAGGTGATGAAGACGCCGGGCACTCCCAGCTTGCGGAGCGTCTGGAACGCCTGCGAGCGTGGATCGAACCCTGCGGCCGCGATCTTCTGGACGAGCACCGCATCGAACTGGAACGGCCGATCTTCCAGTACGGGCATATTGATCATCTGGAGGTGCTCCCACAGGTCGCCGATGTCGGGAGTCGTTCGTTTCAACACGTTCAGGGCCTCGAGAGCGCGTCTGGCGCGCTCTCTGTCATGAGCGATCAGCGACAGGATGATCTCGATCATCTGGCGGACGATCCTGGTCTCGACCTCTCGCACCAAGCCGAAGTCGAGGAACGCCACCCTGCCGTCGGGTAGCAGTTTGTAGTTACCAGGGTGAGGATCGGCCGAGAAGATACCGAATCGATTGAAACCGCCGTAGAAGAACCGGAACAATATCTCGCCGAGCCGATCCCTGGCTTCCGGCTCCCAGTCGAATGCGCTCAGGAAGGGCTCCCCCTCGATGTACTCCTGGGTGATGACGCGCGTGCGACAGAAGTCCGGATAGACCGCCGGGATGACGATGTACGGATGATCTTCGAAGATCGAAGCGAATCGCGCCTGGTTCCGAGTCTCGCGCTCGTAGTCGAGCTCCTCCAGGACGCGGTCGCGGATCTCACGCGCCACTTCGCTGGGATCCAGGTTGGGAGCGATCGCCACGGCAAGTTTCGTCATCGCGGTCACGTTCTTGAGATCGGATCTCACCGCGTCGTCCACGCCGGGATACTGGACCTTGACGGCGACCTGTTCGCCCGTCTTCAAACGCGCTCTGTGAACCTGCCCGATGGAAGCAGAGGCGATGGCATCGTCCTCGAAGTCGTCGAACACCTCCGGGACGGGGCGACCGAACTCTCCCTCGATGACCCGTCTGGAGAGCTCCGGATCCATCGGAGGAGCGGAGTTCTGCAGCATCGTCAGGGCGTCCTTGTAGGTGCCGAGATAGTCCGTCGGGGCACTGAATTCGTAGAACGAGGCCAGCTGCCCGAGCTTCATCGCGGCACCCTTCATCTCGCCTAGCATCTCGACCAGCTGCTCGGCCGTCTTGTTGTGGAAGCCCTCGACGAATTCCCCCGCCCGCTCGGGGGCGGCGAAGGAGCGAGCTCGGGTGCCGACGAAACGCAGGGTCGCCTTACCGGTCTGACCGGCCAGGCGGGCACCACGCTGCATCCACCCGGTTGGGATGGCGGCGCGGTCGAGATCCTTGCGACGGCTCGAGGGACCCTTATCGCTCATCGCCTAACTCTAAGGGCACCCGGGAAGAGGCCATCGGGCGGGCGTGCCTCGACCTCACGATGCCCCGCCACTATGGTCGAGCCATGACCGGAAGCGCTCGGGTGGTGTTGGCGCTGCTCCTCGCGGCAAGCCTATCGGCGGCCTGCTCGGAGCCCCATCCTTCTCTCGGTGCAGGTAACGGCCGCAACCCTCCGGAAATGACCGAAGCCGCAGTAGCGCCGGACGACGGAGACGGATCGGACGAGCTGATGGCGTCCGGTGCCGCGGGAGGACTGGCCCGCTTCTCCCGTTACCGCGCCATGAAGACCGTTCGCAAACTCGCCGAAGACATCGGCGTCAGGGTGCGGACCACACGCAACGAAACGAGGGCTGCTCGATACCTGGCCGGCCGGTTCAGAGCGTTTGGTTACGAGGTCAAGGTTCGGCGGTTCGAGGTCGACGGAGCCATCTCCCGCAACGTGATCGCCACCCGGTCCGATGCGATCAGGTTCCCGTTCGTTCTCGGTGGTCACATGGATACGGTTCCCAGGGCACCTGGAGCCAACGACAACGCATCGGGAGTAGCCGTCGTCCTCGAGGTGGCCCGCCTGCTCAAGGACGATCCGAGAGGACGTTTCTTTCGCTTCGTCGCATTCGGATCCGAGGAGTACGGCAAGAACGGCAAACATCATGTTGGATCCCAGGTGATGGTGAACCGCATGACGCGACGCGCGCGCAGGAGAACACCGGGGATGCTGTCGGTCGACATGATCGCGGACGGTCGACCCTTGATCGCGGGCTACTCCGGATTCGCTTCCGGCGTGGTTGCCCGCGACGTGTACCGGAAGCTCGACCGGGCCGGTATCGGCGTGACGTTCCGAGTGTTGTGCGACTGCTCGGACCATGGACCGTTCGAGCGAAGAGGGATCCCTGCCGCGTTCCTGTGGAGCGGTGACGAGCCCAACTACCACGACCCCAGCGACACGGTGGAGAACATGTCGGTGAAGGACCTGGCCCGGACGGGGCGGGGCGTCCGGGCCTACGTAAGGAGCTTCAACAGGGCCCTGATCCGCCGCTACCGGCGCCATTAGCCAACTGACGCCGAGTTTCGCGATTTCGGGCTAGGCTTCCACGAAGGGACGAAATGGAGACCATGGACCAGTACAGAACGCAACCTTTCGAGCCTGAGCCGGACCCGGCGTACGACGATTGGGGGGACTACGAAGACCCCCGGCCCAAGATCCTCTGGGGTCGTGTCGCCGTACTGGGAGGGGCCCTGCTCATCGCCTTCCTGCTTGGTCGCGCGATGGCGCCCGACGGCATCCCCCAGTCTCGGTTGGCCAGCGCACAGGACCAGAGAGACGAGCTGCAGGGTCAGGTGGACCAGTTGAGCACCGAGCTGCGCCAGACCCAGCGTCAGCTCACCCAGCTCCAGAACTCGCCTCCTCCGGCGGAGACCCAAGAGGAGCCGGAGGCCAAGGAGGAAGAACCGACGATCTACGAGGTCAAGTCGGGTGACACCCTCCTGGGTCTGGCTCAGGAGTTCTACGACGATCCCCAGCTGTCCGTTCTGATCGCCGAGGCGAACAACATGTCGGCGAACGCGAAGCTAAACGTCGGCGACCAACTGATCATCCCGCCGAAGCCCGACTGATCGGGTCATCGCCCGTGGGGCGCTTCGAGATACTCGAGCACACGGCCGATGTCGGCGTGCGCGGGCGGGGCAAGGACCTGCCCGAGGCGTTCGAGATGGCCACGCGCGGCCTGGCGGATATCTGTGGGACGTGGGTGCCGGACGGTGGCGAGGTCGTCGACGTCCAGGTGCGAGCCGAAGATGTGGAAGCGGCGCTCGTCGACTGGCTGAATGAGGTTCTCTGGCTCCAGGACTCCCGCGACGCAGTCATCACTCGCATCGAGGTGGACGACGTGAGCGATCTAGGCGCGTCGGGACGACTGTGGCTTGCACCGCGCGAGGATGAGTTGGAAGGCACGGCAGTGAAGGCCGCGACCTATCACCAGCTCAGGGTCGCCCGGGAGCGTGATGGGTGGGTGACCGAGATCTACGTCGACGTGTGAACGACGGCTCCTCTTCGGACGGATCAGCCGAGAGAGTCGGCCTCGATCAGGAAGGCCACCTTGCAATCGACCTTGTAGTTGGTGAGGCTGCCGTCGCTTCCGACGGTGGCGTTACTTCCCGTAACCTCGACGCCCTGGATGTTCCTAAGGCTCTGAGAAGCCACCTTCACCGCGTTGCGCACCGCGTCGCTGAACGAGTTGGGCGAACTCCCAACGAGCTCGATCACCTTCACGACCCCACCGGGCTGTTCTTCTGGTGACATTGCTTCCTCCTCTCGCCGACGGTCTGGGCTTCCCTACCCCGCTCCAGAGCGGCTAACCTGCGCGCGCGTGGAACCGCGACGTATCGATGACTACGTGTGGGAGTTGCCCGTCGGCTTCGTCGACGGGATGAACGTACCCGGCCACGTCTTCGCAGGGGAGGCTCTCTTCCGGAAAGCCGTCCAGGACCGCGCCGTGGAACAGGTTGCCAACGTCGCGACCCTGCCCGGGATCGTCGGCGCATCGCTCGCGATGCCCGACATCCACTGGGGCTATGGGTTCCCGATCGGGGGCGTCGCGGCCACCGATCCCGCAGCCCACGGTGTCATCTCTCCCGGCGGGGTCGGGTTCGACATCGGCTGCGGCGTTCGGCTGGTGCGCACATCCTTGCCTTGGACCGCCGAGGTGCGACCCAAGATCGGTGAGCTGGTGGATACGGTCGCTCGCCGCGTTCCGCGCGGCGTGGGCGGCAAGGGCAGGCTTCCGATCCGCCCGTCGGAGGTCGACGACGTGTGTCGTGATGGCGTTCGCTTCGCGTTGTCGCGTGGTGCCGGCTGGGAGGAGGATGCCGAATACACCGAGGATCGAGGGGCCCTCCCCGATCCCCGGCCGTCGGAGCTCTCGGATCGCGCGAAGGAACGCGGCGCACCGCAGCTGGGAAGCCTGGGGGCGGGCAATCACTTCCTGGAGATCCAGGTCGTTGACCAGATCCGCGACAAACGAGCGGCAGAGGTGATGGACATCCACGAGGGCAACGTGTGCGTGATGGTCCACTCCGGCTCCAGAGGGATAGGTCACCAGGCATGCACGGATCATGTGAAGAAGATCGACGGTCTGATGCGCGGACTGGACATCGATGTTCCCGACCGACAGCTGGCGTGCGTGCCGCTCGAGCACCCCGCGGCAGAGAGTTACCTGGGCGCGATGGATGCCGCGGGGAACTTCGCCAAGGCGAACAGGCAGGTGTTGACTCACGCAGCGCGCGAAGCGTTCGCGGCCGTGTTCAAGAGAACCGCCGGGGAGCTCGGCATGTCGGTCGTTTACGACATCTCGCACAACCTTGCGAAGATGGAGAGACACGACATCGACGGCAAGGAGCGCCTGGTGTGCGTCCATCGCAAGGGCGCGACCCGTGCGTTGGGCCCCGGGCACACGGAGCTGCCGGATCCGTACGACGAGATCGGCCAGCCGGTGGTCGTGCCGGGCAGCATGGGAAGCGCGTCCTACCTGCTCGTAGGACGGGCTTCATCTCGGTCGTTCGCTTCGACCTGCCACGGAGCAGGTCGTGCCATGAGTCGGACGCAGGCGAAGAAGCGGATGACGGGCGAGGAGCTGAAACGCCAACTCGAGGATCAAGGCATCCTCGTCGCTCGCTCGAAGTGGAAGCTCCTTGCAGAGGAGGCCCCCTACGCGTACAAGGACTCCACCGAGGTCGTGGATACCTGCGAAGGAGCCGGTCTCTCCAAGGTCGTCGCCCGGCTGCGTCCCGTGGGCGTCATCAAGGGATGATCAGCGTCTCGCGCTAACCTGCTGCATCCGGCAACGGGAAACGTACCGAAGAGGTGAGATGACCCGGAGCACCGAGGCCGACCACGCGCACCTGCTCGCCCGCGAGCAGAAGGCGCGAGCCGACGCCGAACGAGCGAATCGCCGTCTCAACCAGATCCAGACGATCCTCGAGACCGCCCTGGCCCACCTTTCGCTCGAAGATCTGCTGCCGGAACTGCTGAAGCGCGTGAGAGACATCCTGCACACCGATATCGGCACGATATTGCTGGTCAACGAAGAGGACGCCAATCTCCGAGCCCGCTCGTGGATCGGGATCGAGGATCAGCGCGCCCGCGAAGCGACGATCCCGATCGGTGAAGGGATCGCCGGCCTCGTCGCGCTGCGCCGGGAACCCATGATCGTGGACCGGGGCGAGGAGCCGGCGGATACGCCGAAGATCTATCGAGGGATGCGATCGTTGCTCGCCGTTCCCCTCCTGATGGAGGGCCGCGCCATAGGGGTGCTCGTCGTCGGGACGCGGGAGGTTCATCGCTTCACCGAGGACGACGCACGCCTACTCGACTTCGCCGCGGACCGCATCGCGATCGCGATCGCGAACGCCTCGCTCTACGAACGTGAGCATCGGGTGGCGATGATGCTGCAGCGTGCACTTCTACCCGAACGGCTGCCCGGTCGACCAGGACTGGATCTAGCCGCGCGGTACGTTCCCGGGGGCACCGGTGTGATGGTCGGCGGAGACTGGTACGACGTCGTGGTCCTGGACGGAGGCCGACTGGGCATCGCGATCGGCGATGTCGTCGGGAGAGGTGCGCGCGCCGCGTCGATCATGGGACAACTACGCCACTCACTGCGGGCCTTCGCGCTGGACGGAGCTCATCCGGGCGAGTTGCTGTCGAAGCTGAACTCGGCCCTGGTCGACGACGTGGCCTCCGACATGGCGACGATCGTCTACCTCGAGATGAACGAGGAGAGGGGCGAACTGGTGTATGCGAACGCGGGCCACCCACCACCGGTTCTGAGACGGGCATCGGGCGAGGTCGAGCTCCTGGAGGCGACCGAGGGCATCCCGGTGGGCATCTGGCCCGATGCCGCGTATGGCGAAGCGGGCACTCGAATGGAAACGGGTGACACCCTGGTGCTCTACACGGACGGGCTCGTCGAGGAACGTGAGATACCGATCGATGAAGGGCTGATCAAGCTCGCCCAAGCCGCTGCCGAAGCACCGGGGTCGATGGATGAGTACTGCGAGATGCTGCTCGAGCAAATGGTTGGCGACGAAGACCCGGACGACGACATAGCGATCCTCGCGGTGCACCGGACCACTTCACAACGCGCCACTCTCTCGCACTCGTTCCCATCCCATGTATCGGCCATCAGGGATGTGCGGGACAGGGTCCGCCGCTGGCTGGAGAGCCTGGGCGTTCATCCACACGACATCTACGACCTCATCCTGGCTGTGACGGAGGCCGCGGCCAACGCGATCGAACACCCACGCGACTCGGAGACCCACGACTTCCAGGTCGACGGGGTCCTGCATGGTGACCGGCTCGAGTTGAACGTCCGCGATCACGGGAGATGGAGGGATCCGGCCCCCAGCGATCGTGGCCGCGGCCTGACGTTGATGCGTGGCCTCTTGGATCGCGTGGGGGTCGAGCGACTGACCCACGGCACACAGGTGCAGATGCGCAAGCGGGTTCGCCTGCTCGGCTAGGTCGGCGCGGCGCGACGGGCCGGGGACTCAGGGGCGCTGACAGCGGGGACAATAGGTGGTCCCGCGCCCGCCCAGCACCATCCTCCGAAGAGCCGTCGTGCAGCGCGGGCAGGGACGACCCTCCTGCCCATAGGCGACTAAGAAGGAGGCATTGCGTCCGGACTCGCCGTTGACCATCTGGAAGTCCCTGAAGGTGGTGCCTTCACGCTCGATGGCCGCAGACAACACGTCCCTTATCGCGGTGTGCAACGCGGCGGCTCGGGTTGGGCCCACTCGGCGCGAGGCCGGATGGATCCTCGCCGTCCACAGGGCCTCGTCCGCATAGATGTTGCCCACGCCGGCGACGGGCCGCTGGCTCAGGAGGTAAGGCTTCACCGCGGACCGGGTCCTGCCTAGATCGGCGACGAACCGCCGAAGGTCGAACTCCTCCGAGAGGGGCTCGGGGCCCAACGCCGCCAGCGTCGGGAGCGACCCGTAATCGCCAGCTTCGACCACCGCGATGCGCCCGAAACGGCGGGCGTCCCGGAAGACCAGGGTGCGCCCGTCGTCCAACCACAGCCTCGCTCGCACCCAGTCGTCGTCGCGATCGAAACGGAAGGCGCCCGTCATGCCGAGATGAAGGATCAGCTCGAGGCCCTGGTCGAGCGGAGCGATCAGGAACTTGCCCTTCCGACCGACGCCTTGGATCTTCCGTCCCGGCAAGAGGCCCACCTGGTGGAACTGGCGCGGCAGCGTGGGTATCGGGTCCCACCACGCGTCGGTGATCGTGCGGCCGCTCAACTCGGGATCGAGCTGACGACGGACGGATTCGACCTCTGGCAGCTCGGGCACGGGCCTTAGATTAGTGGCCGTGGGAGTCGAAGGAGCCGCCAACCGGCACACCAGCGCGCCCGATGAGCTGGAACGCAAGCCCGACGTGGGGGCCGATGCCTTCTTCGCCGTAGACATGCGGGTGGGCGTGGTGCGAGAGGTTCAGGACTTCCCCGAAGCGCGCAAGCCGGCCTACAAGCTACGCGTCGACTTCGGTCCGGTCGTCGGCGATCTCTGGACCAGCGCCCAGACCACGAACTATGCGAAGGGCGAGCTCGTGGGCCGCAAGGTCGTCGGCGCGATCAACCTGGGGCCCCGGCGGATCGCGGGGTTCAAGAGCGAGTTCCTGGTGCTGGGCTCGATCGAACCGGACGGCACGGTGTTACTCCTCGCCGTCGACGACCACGCCGAACCCGGAGCTCCCATCGCGTGATGCCCCCCGCCTTATAGAGTCCCGGTCCATGGAACGTCTCGGCCTCACGCTCGGACTCGTCGGCGCGCCGTTGGATCAGGCCCTCGAGATCTGCCGAGATGCGGAAGGTCTCGGTTATACGGATGTCTGGTCGGCCGAGGTCGGAGGCTCGGATGCGTTCGCCGTCCTGGCGGCACTGGCACCTCTCACGAACGACGTGCGGCTGGGAACCGCCATCGTGCCGGTCTTCACGCGACCCGCGGCGCTCATCGCGATGGGAGCCGCCACGGTTCAGAACCTGTCGAGGGGCCGTTTCGTTCTGGGCCTGGGAACATCTTCGCGGATCATCGTCGAACGGTGGATGGCACAGGATTTCGAACGTCCCTTGTCCACTCTCGCCGACGCCGTCGCCGGCGTTCGGGAGATCCTGTCCGGCAAGAAGGTCGATCTCGACGGTCAGATGCCGGCCCACGGTTTCCGGTTGGAGATGGGGGTCGAGTCACCGCCGATCTATATCGCGGCGCTCGGGCCGAAGGCCTGCCGGCTGGCCGGTCGGATCGCCGACGGGGTCATCTTCTTCCTCAAGACCCCCGCCGGCGTGAGGGACTCTCTCGAGCACGTGCGTGCGGGGGCGCTCGAAGCCGGGCGCGATCCTGACGAGCTCGACGTCGTGGCTCGCATCCCGGTGGCCGTCGATGAAGACCCGGATCTGTATCGCTTCATGTCGCAGAGACTGATCACGAACTACGCGATGGTGGATGTGTACAACCGCTCGCTCGCCGCACAAGGGTTCGCCGACGAGGTCGCGGCGATCGCGAAGGCGTGGGGCGAAGGCGATCGGCGCGGAGCTTCGGCCGGCGTCAGCGACGAGATGATCGGCGCGCTGCAGATCCACGGTGACCCGGATGCTTGTCGTAGCCGGTTGCGCGAGTTCCGGGATGCCGGGATCAAGACACCCGTCCTGTTCCCGTTCTCTCTCGCCGGCGACGGCGCCGAGATCACCAAGAACGTGTGGCGGGTCGTCGAGGTCATGGCTCCCTGACCCAAGTGCGACCAACGAGGCGGGAGGCGGTCGATCTGCGGAGGCACGCGCGAGTAGGCATCCCCGCCACGGGGTAACCCTCAACGAACGAGGAGGGATCCCATGCAGAGGAACCGCATAGCCGCAGCGCTGCTCAGCACCACGCTGTTGTTGAGCGGCGGCATGGTCGCCTGCGACCGGGAGGACGAAGCCGACATCCGCGAGGGCGTCGAGGACGCGAAGGAGACCGGGAAGAAGGTCGGCGATAAGGTCGAGGATGCAGTCGACGACGCAGTCGACACCGACGGCAAGGACGACTGAACACCGCCTCCGACGACCCCCCTCACGACGCGCCGGTGTTCAAACTTCCACCGAGCCGAGTTCTTCCGTCGACGCAGCGGTGCGGGAGGCCCCAGGTCGGGATTCTCGTAGCCGGGCGCGTGAGTGGAGGAGCGTGTTGCCGATCTAACTATCCGCTTCGGAGTCGCCGGATCATCTGGCGAGGGCTCACGATCCGTAGTCCTCTTGTTCGAACCTGCTCGAAATGGCGATCCCGAGTCACGAGGAACTCAGCCTCGGCGGTGAGAGCGAGCGCCACGAGATAGTCATCGTTCGGATCATCGGGCACGACGCGGGGCGGATCCCGAGGGTCATCGAACGGTACGCCCTCCTCGAGGAGCCGTTGGGCGAATCCCTCCGCTTCTTCCTTGGTGATGTCGTACTTGTTGGATATCCGAGGATGAAGAAGCGCCCTTACGACCTCTTGGATGAGCCGGGGGCAAACGATCAGTTCGAATTCACCATCGAGCCACAGATCGAGAAGTTCGGTGGAGGCTCCCTCAGAGGTGAGAGTTCCCGCGATCAGGCAGTCGGCATCGATGAGGATATGGATAGATCAAGGCTTTCTCTCGCGTTGGTCTTGGGCACGAACCTCATGGACCGCTTTGGATGCGATATCGATAGCCTCTTCGTCCGAGAGCCGGGCCTTGGCTCTGATCCGCTCGATGATGCCAAGCCCCTCTCTGAGAGCGGCCTCCAGAACCTCCGACTGGCTCTTGTTAGAGCGAGCGGCGCGGATCCTCACTTGTCGCATGAGACTCTCGTCGATCGAGAGCGTCGTCTTCACCCTTGCCATCCTGCCATCTTGCCATACTTCCCTATATCGGGTAAGAGGGCTGCCTAGCTTTCCGGCATCGGGCTGCGGCGAGGCCCCAGGAGTGTCGACGAGCAGGTGATCGATACAGACAGGAGTCGCGCATCTCCGCATCGAACCGGGCTAGGTCGGTGCCCCCGATGGTGCCCCCGATGGGATTCGAACCCACACTGAAGGCCTTTTAAGGGCCGCCTCTCTGCCGTTGGAGTACGGGGGCGATAGAAGGATACGGGTCAGACGAGGGGCCATGGCAGAGGGTAGTTGACCTCGGGTTGCGGATAGGTGCCCTTGCGCAGCAATCGATGGACACGGCGCGCTACGGCATCGGCCTCGGCCGCAGACAGCAACCCGGCCAGCTCGCGATAGGACTCGTTCTCCTGGGACAGGGCATCCCGCAACCGTTCCAGTAGCATCCTGACGCCCGCCGGCAGCGGCTCCTCTGCGAACGACCAGATGACCGTTCGTAGCTTGGGTTCGACGTGGAACGTCACGCCGTGGTCCACCGCCCAGAGCTTGCCGCCGGCGTCCTCGAGGACGTGCCCTGCCTTGCGATCGGCGTTGTTGACGACGACGTCGAACGCCGCCAGTACACGGAAGTCGTCGGCACGCTCGGTCTCGAGCGCGAAGTAATGCCGCTCCGGGTCGTGTTCCACGAACAGCTGCAGCGATCCCGGCCCCAGCGGAGCATCGTGGCGCAGCACCGTCGGCGGTACGAGATCGAAGCCACCGATATCGCTCACCAGATAGGCGGCAACCTCGCGGTTCGCGAGCGTGCCGTGTTGGAAATCCCACAACGGCCGCTCGCCGCGGCGTGGCTTGTACACCGCGAGCACTCCGTCTTCCTCCCCCACCCGCGCCAGGAACGTGTAGTTGGAGGCGTAGGGCAAGACGCCGAGGACGTCGATGGGGCTCGAGCTGAGGCGCTCGATGGTCTCGGTCATTGAGTTCACTACGCCATGACGTGATGCCCGTTCGACGCGGGACACTGGTGGCCAGAAGGGCTCATCGGCAAACCGCACAGTGGACAGATCGGTCTGCCCTCCTCGACGACCGCCAAAGCATGCAGGACGAAGGCGCGCACCTGGTCACGCCGCAGCAGGAAACGGACGCCGGCGCTCTCGGGATCGAGCTCTGCCTCTTCCTCCTCTTCCTCGCCTTCGACCTCCTCGCCCGCCGGCTGGGCGAACACCACGACGCGATCGTTCTCATCGTCGAACGCGAGCCCCATCGTGCCGATCCGCATGTCGGCTGCTTCGGGAGGCTCGAGGGTCAGGCTCGGGTCCCGCTCCGGGCTCGCGCTCTTGATCGTGTCCTCGGGATCGATCATCAGCAAGAGCTCGCGCAGCTTCTCGGCCAGCAGCGACACCTGCTGCTTCTCGACCCGGAACGATCGAGCTCCCGTCTCGCCCCGAGCCTGGACGTAGAAGGTACGCCGGCCGGGCTCGCCTTCGTAGTCCGCCGTGAAGGTCTCCGGAACGATCTCCATGTCGCTCATGCGGGCCTCACCGGGTCGGCACCGGCGTTGAGGGCCAGCAATACGGGCCCAGCATCGGTGACGCTGAGGATGGTGACCGATGCGGGGGCAAGGTTGAACCGCTGAACCATGTCGATGTGCAACCCCAGATAGTTCGTCAGGATCAGTTTGATCGCATCCGAGTGAGACACACAACAGACCCGACCCTTCGGATGTTCCCGGCGCAGCGTTTCGATCTCCTCCACGGCCCTCACCTGCACTTCCAGCAAGCTCTCGCCCTCTGGGAATCTCACGGCCGACGGCCAGCGATGCACGATCCCCCACGATCGCACCTTCTGGAGGGACTTG
Source organism: Actinomycetota bacterium (assembly GCA_009380005.1). Classification (GTDB taxonomy): domain Bacteria; phylum Actinomycetota; class CADDZG01; order CADDZG01; family WHSQ01; genus WHSQ01. Next base: position 18,239 of record WHSQ01000005.1, read on the forward strand.
AAGGATCGGTTGGTCCACCGGCCGTATTCGGTCTCCACCAGGCCGGGGCGGATCTTGACGCGCATCCCGCGACCGCGGGCGATCTCCTGGGCGGTCTCCCGGCACCTATCGACGGGACTGGAGTAAATCGCGTCGAAGGGGACCTCGGTCAGGTAACCGGCCGCCCGCTGGGCCTGGCCGCGGCCTTCGTCCGTGAGGGGAACGCCTGCCATGCGCCCGCTGAGGCGGTGCCCCGTATGCGACGTGACGCCGTGGCGAACGAGGTAGAAGACCGTCACAGCGCCTTCTCGATCGCCTCGAGGGCACTCGGGTTCTCAAGCGACGAGAGATCGCCGGCGTCCTCTCCGACGACTCTCGCCCTAATCGCGCGCCGCAGGATCTTCGCCGAACGTGTTTTCGGCAGCTCGCCGACGAACCTGATCTCGCTTGGTTTGAAGGCCTTGCCGAGCTGATCGGTGATGGTCTTCGAAACCTCCGCCTTCAGCTCCGGGGTCGGGTCGACGCCGGGACGCAGGATGCAGAAGCACCAGACGCTGGTTCCCTTGAGGTCGTCCGGCACCCCGATCGCAGCGCACTCCATCACGTGCGGATGCTCGACGGCCGCGGACTCGAACTCCGCCGGGCCTATGCGCTTGCCGGCGATGTTCATGGTGTCGTCGCTGCGACCGTGCAAGAACCAGTACCCGTCTTCGTCGATCGACGCCCAGTCGCCGTGGACCCAGATGTTCTTCCATCGAGACCAGTACGCCTCGAGGTACCGGCCGGGACTTCCCCAGAAGCCTCTGGTCTGACCGGGCCACGGCTTCGTGCACACGAGCTCGCCGACCTCGCCCCGCACCGGTTTGGCGTCGGGGCCGAACACGTCGATCGCCATCCCCAGCGCGGGTGAACCGAGAGAGCTGTTCTTGGTGGGGATCACGGGGGCTTGCCCGAGGAAACAGGCGCCGATCTCGGTGCCGCCGGAGATGTTGATGATCGGACAACGTCCTCCGCCGACGACGTCCGAGCACCACTTGTACGGCTCGGGGTTCCACGGCTCACCGGTCGAAGCGATGATCCGCACACCGGATAGATCGTGCTTGCGAACCATGTCATCTCCGGCCGGCATGAGCGCACGGATCAGGGTGGGCGACACGCCGAGCACGGATACGCCGTGCTTCTCACACAGATCCCAAACGCGATCGGGGGCCGGGTGATCCGGAGCCCCCTCGTACATGAGAACGCACGCGCCGGCCGTATGGGCACCGACCATCTCCCATGGCCCCATGATCCACCCCATGTCGGTCACCCAGTAGAGGAGATCGTTCTCGTGGACGTCGATCTGATAGGCCACCTCCTCGGCGATCTTGACGAGGAAGCCGCCGTGGACGTGCACGCTGCCCTTCGGCTTGCCGGTCGTTCCCGATGTGTAGGCGATCATGAACGGGGTTTCGGGATCCAGTTGTTCGCTGGGACGATCGGGCGACCGGCCCCCGAACGCGGCCGACCAGGTGAGATCCTTGCCGCCGCGCGGCACGCGCGGTCCGTCGGCGCCCGGGAACCTCTCCCACACAACGACGGTTCGAACCGACGGGGACTGGGCGACGGCTTGGTCCGCCACCTCCTTCATCGCAACCGTCGAGCCGCGTCGGTAGAAGCCGTCTGCGGTGATCAGTAGCTTGACCTGGGCATCGTTCAGCCGCGACGCGACCGCCGGCGCGCCGAAGCCGGAGAAGATCGGCAAGTAGATGGCACCGATCTTGGCTACCGCGTAGGCGGCTATCACCGCCTCCGGCACCATCGGCATGTAGAGCCCCACGGTGTCGCCGGAGGTGATGCCGAGAGCCTTCAGCCCGTTCGCTACCCGGTTCACCTCGGCCCCAAGTTGCGCGTAGTTCAGGCTTCGCACCGCCCCGTCCTCGCCCTCCCACAGGATCGCCGGAGAAGCGCCGCGACGCATCACGTGACGATCCACGGTGTTGTAGACGAGGTTGATCCGCCCGCCTACGAACCAGCGCGGCCACATGGGACCCTTGTCGAGATCGAGGATCTGTTCGTAGGGACGGAAGAAGTCGATCCCGAGATCCTCGATCACGGCCGTCCAGAACCACTCGATATCCTCCTGAGACCGGCGCACCAACTCCCAGTAATCGTCGATCCCAAGCCTGCGCATCAAGCGCGTCACGTTCGCGTTCTCGACGTACTCCGAGCTGGGCTCCCAGACGAACGCGGCCATCGCAGGAGGCTACCGCGCCGCCGCTACTCCGCCGTCTGGTCCAAGCTTTGCCCGATCAGCTCGAGGACGATGCCGTCGAGGATGTCCTTCTCCGAAACGGTGACCTCCGGCAGGTCGAAGGCGTCCATCACCACGAGCAGGATCTCGGCGCCGGCCACGATGACGTCGACACGACCGGGATCGAGGCCCCGGACGCGCTTGCGCTTCTCGAACGGCAACGACTCGAGACGCTTCGCGAGCAGGCGCACATCGCCGTGGGTGAGCACGGCATGATGAGTGACGTCCGGGTCGTAGACGGGAACGCCGGCCTTCAGAGTCGCCAGTTGTGTCACGGTTCCGGCCACGCCGACGAGACGGGACCCGCGTGGAACGTCGAGATGCTCCCTGACCCCCCGTAACGTCTTTCGAACGTCGTCGCGCAACGCGTCGAGCTCCGCCGGTGCCGGAGGATCGGACGCCAGGTGCTTCTCGAACAGCCGAACGCAGCCCATATCCAGCGACACGAGCCGTTCGGGCTCCATGCCGCCGACGATCAGCTCGGTGGATCCACCTCCGATATCGACGACGACGACCGGCTCACCCGGCGGGAGGTCCGAGATCACGCCCGAGAACGTCGCCCGAGCTTCGAGATCACCGGTGAGGACGTGGGGTTCGGCACCGGTCAGGCGTCGTACACCCTCGAAGAAGAGTCGTCTGTTGCGAGCGTCTCGCACCGCCGACGTACCCGTGACCTTCAAGCGTTCCACACCGTACTCACCGCACATGGCGGCGTACTCCGCGATCGTCGAGAAGGTCCGTTGCAGGGCCTCGTCCGACAATGCCCGCGTCCGGTCGACGCCCTCACCGAGACGGGTGATCGTCATTCGACGGTCGATGGGACGGAAGCCGTTACCGACGGCTTCGGCAACCAGCAGCCGGGTGGAGTTCGTCCCGACATCTATCGCGGCGACCCTCATCCCGGTTCCACGACCCGGAAACACGGCTCCCGGCAGTCCGGGTACCCGGCGGCGGCGAGGGTCAGGGCGCCGATGGGATTGGGAGGATCGGCGAGCTCGTGGGCCAAGTGCGCGTGGAGGCATTTCACGCGGTCGGGGCCGCCGCCCGGTGGGCCCCCTCCACCCTGGACCGGCTCGTGCGCGTCGCGACGCGCCCGGTAGCGCTCTATCGCTCGAGCCAGCCGCGCCCTGAGGTTGCCCTCAGCCTCAAGGCGCTCGGTCAGAGCCGCCATCCACCCGTCGCCCTCCAGGCGGCCGGCTCGCTTCGCGAGGACGGGGCACGTCAACCAGAAGAGGGTCGGGAACGGGGCTCCGTCCGGCGTCCGGGGGTAGCTCTCGATCGCCATCGGTACGCCGAGGTGGCACCGGCGAACCACCGCCCAGTCGCCGCGAAGCTCCCGACCGAGCTGCGCTTCGACCACGAGACGGTCCTCGTCGGAGTGCGTGAGCATCCCCACAGCCTAGGCCGGGGGTGGAGTTTCAGGCGCTGTCGTTCAGCCGAGCCCGATGAACGTCAGGAGTTGGTCCACGAAGGCCGGCTCCGGGGGTGCCGGCGGCGGGGGCGACTTGGCTCGCAGCTTCCTCTGTTTGGCAAGGCGGGCCTTGCGCCCGGGCGGCATCACCACGTAGGTCGTCTCGCCGGGCCGGACGAGCCCCACCTCCCGCGCCTCCTGCTCGATGTAGTCGGGGTCCTGCAGTCGATCGATACGCGCCTCGAGCGCGCGGTTGGTCGCCGCAAGTTCCTCCAGCTCGGAGCTCATGCCGTTGATGCGATCGCGTTGCGCGAGCAGCTGACGCGCAGGTTCGATTGCGATGGCGGCGATCAGACCCAGGATCAGGAAGACGGCCACGACCGGGGCGAGACCGGAGCGCGGCATCTTGATCCTCGGTCGCGGCAGCGCCGCACTCACACGCATCAAGGCTTGAACCTCGGGAACGCCCGGGGCCCGGGGTAGCGCGCCGACTCGCCCAATTCGTCTTCGATCCGCAGGAGTTGGTTGTACTTGGCCGTCCGCTCGCCTCGCGCCGACGCGCCGGTCTTGATCTGTCCGGCATTCGTGGCGACTGCGATGTCTGCGATCGTTGAATCTTCCGTCTCTCCTGAGCGATGTGAGATGACGGTCGCGTAGGAGGCGCGCTGGGCCATGCGAACGCACTCGAGGGTCTCGCTCAGACTCCCGATCTGGTTCGGCTTGATCAGGATCGCGTTCGCGACGTCCTCATCGATGCCGCGCGCCAAGATCTCGGGGTTCGTCACGAAGAGATCGTCGCCCACGAGCTGCACCTTGTTCCCAAGTCGTTCGGTGACGGCCGCCCAACCGTCCCAGTCCCCCTCTGCCATGGCATCCTCTATCGACACGATCGGGTGATCCGCGACCCAGCGATCCCACAGGTCCACCATCTCGTCGCTCGAGAGTTCGCGATCCTCCGAGGCGAGGACGTAGCTACCGTTCTCGTAGATCTCGGACACGGCCGGATCCAGCGCGACACCGACGTCCTGTCCGGCTCTGTATCCGGCGGCCTCGATCGCGTCGACCAGCAACTCGACGGCGGCCACGTTGGAAGGCAGATCGGGCGCGAAGCCACCTTCGTCGCCCACCCCGGTCGAAAGCTTGCGTTCCACCAGCATCTTCTTCAACGCGTGGTAGCAGTTCGCTCCCCACTCGAGTGCCTCGGCGAACGAGGCTGCACCGAGGGGGACGAGCATGAACTCCTGGAAGTCCAACGAGTTGTCCGCGTGCGCGCCTCCGTTCACCACGTTCATCAGCGGCACCGGAAGGAGATGCGCGTCCGGGCCCCCGAGGTAGCGCCACAACGGCACCTCCAGCTCACGCGCCGCGGCATGGGCGACGGCGAGGGAGACCCCCAGGATCGCGTTGGCGCCGAACTTGGACTTGTTCTCGGTCCCGTCGGCGTCACGCATGAGGGTGTCGATGACTCGCTGCTCGAGCGCGTCGGTGCCGAGCAACGCGGGCCCCAGGACGTCGTTCACGTTGGAGACGGCGTGACGCACCCCCTTGCCCCCGTACCGCTCGTCCCCGTCCCGAAGCTCGATCGCTTCGCCCTCTCCCGTGGATGCCCCGGAGGGCACGGCAGCCCGCCCCGTCGCCCCGGAGTCGAGCCGCACCTCGACCTCAACGGTCGGATTGCCGCGCGAATCCAGGATCTCCCGGGCCTTGACGTCGACGATCTCACTCATCGTTTAACTCCTTCAACATGAGTCACGGTAGTTTACTCGCCTACTCGTACCGGGCGCGGAACCTGACGACCGCTTTCCGCAACGCGCCCTCCGGATCGACGCCGCTCGATCGAGCGAGCGCGACCAGCCAGAAGAGCGCATCACCCACGTCGTCGGGCAGCCCGGAGGCGATGCCGAGCTTCAGCGAGGCGAGCGCCTTCGCGGCGACCTCCTCGTGATCGGGCTCGAAGCCGAGCCCGGCGGCACGCTTCTGGACCTTGTACGCAGTCGATAGAGCGGGGAGGCTGCCCGGCACCCCGTCGAACGGCCCCGACTCGTCCCTCTCCTGCGCCTTCAACGTCTCCCAGTTCCGGACGACCTCCCCCGCCGAAGACACCCGGATCTCCCCGAAGACGTGCGGGTGGCGGCGGAGGAGCTTCTCGACGATGCGATCGGCAACGCCGGCGAGATCGAACCGCCCATCCTCGGCCGCGAGCTGCGCGTGGAAGGCAACCTGCAGGAGGACGTCGCCGAGCTCGTCCTCGAGCTCGGCTCCGAGTTGATCGCGGTCGATCGCCTCGAGGACCTCGTGCGCCTCTTCGATGAGGTGCACCCGCAGGGATTCGTGCGACTGCTCGCGGTCCCAGGGACAACCATCCGGGCTCCGGAGCCGGGCCATGATCGCGGCGAGATCCGCTACCGAAGCGGCTGCTCGACGCGCGATCGGGGCGGCATAGGCGGCCGAGAGCGGATCGGGAGGCGACGCCGGACCCACGCTGACCTCGAACCCGGCCCGCGCGAGCTCCAGCAACCTCGGCGACGTCGGATCCAGCACGACCGCCTCGTCCCCCTCCGGGCCGCCAGCTCGAACGACGGTCTCCACGCCAGCATCGTTCAGCCGGTCGGCGAGGGGATGACCGGCCTCTTCGAACACGACCCGTTCGAGCGATCGCAGGCGATCCCATTCGTCGAGCGTGAGCAGGCCCGTTTCTTCCGGGGCCAGCGCGACGACGAAGGGCGGCACGCCGGTATCAATCCTCGGTTACGTCGCCCGGCTGCAACTCGGGCGCGGCCGTCGCGCTGGGACGCGGCTCGACCGTTCCGGGGATGTCTCCCGCTCCGGCGTCGACCACGGCCAGCTGCTCGATATCCATCCGGCCGTAGCGCGGGTTCACGCGGATGTCGGCCTCCCGGTAGGCGCGACGGATGTATGCCTCCCATGCCTCCTCCTGCTCCTGGAGGAGAAGCTGGTCGAGGATCTCGGCCGAGGCCTCCTCGAACGGCGTGCTGCGCCGGTCGATCACGCGGATCAGATGGATCCCGAACTGGGTCCGGACGGGGTCCGAGATCTCCCCCTCCTGCAGGGCGTTCATCGCCTCCTCGAAGGGCTCGGCGAAGGTGCCCGCGCCGGCATACCCGAGATCGCCACCCCGAGGCGCGCTTCCCGGGTCTTCGGAGAACCGCCGGGCGAGGCGCGCGAACAACGTCGCCTGATCCTTGGGCGATGCCGAACTCAGCTGTCGGAACAGCCGAAGGGCGACCGAACGATCGTTGACGAGTATGTGTGCGGCTTGCGTCTCGGTGTAATCGGACACGTTCTGGTCGTAGAACTCACGCGCGTCGTCCTCCGAGACGGTGACCGTCTCGGACACCTCGTCGCGCAGGGCCTGCTCGGTCTCGTTGTCGCGCAGGATCTCTCGCACCGTCGGCATGGTCAGACCTTGCTGCCCGATGCGCTCCCTGAACGCCACGAGAGCAGCCTCTCGAGGATCTGCCCCTTCTTCGAGCTCCTGCGGGATGAAACCTTGAAGTACCCCGTCGAGCGCGCCGTTCACGTCGTCCTTGGTGATCTCGATCCCCTGCTCCTCCGCCAGGGGCCGGATCACCGCCCGTCGTATGAGTCGGCTGAGCACACCCTGCTCGAACGCGCGGCGCTGACGTCCGATCTCGACCTGGGGATCCGTGGGCCCGTCCCCGACCTGGGCGACGAGGTCCCGGTAGGCAGGTGTGGATTCGAAACGTTCGAGCTCGCGGGTGATCTCCTGCGTGGTGATCTTCCGTCCGTCGACGACGCCGGCAGCAGGGTCCAACAGGTTGCCGCACGCCGTCGTCAGCAGCGCCGCCACGGAGAGCGCGACGAGAAGACTTGCCTTACGGGTCATGCGGGTGAGGTTAACTGTTGAAGCAGGTCCGTGACCCATCCAACGACATCGTCCTTGGGCACCGCAGGCTCGGGGATCAGCAGAGCCGCGGTCGTCGGCTTCCACTCCGCCGTGGGGATGAGTCGCTTCATCCGGACCTGTTTCGAGTCCTCCAGCTCGACCGGCCGGATCCGCAGCTTGCCGGCGACCGTCGCGGCCTCCGTGATCCCCCGTGACCTCATGACCTGGCGGAGGCGGGCGACCCCGAACAAGGCTTCGACGGGAGCCGGCACGGGGCTGCCGTAACGATCGACGATCTCCGAGCGCACCTCCTCGAGCGCTGCATCGTCGTCCGCCGAAGCGATCGCTCGGTACGCCTCGAGGCGCAGGTTCTCGTCCTGGACGTAGGTCTTCGGGATGAAGGCTTGCAAGGGCAGGTCGATCCTCACCTCGGAGGCTTCCCGCCAGGGCTGGCCCTTCGCCTCATCGACCGCGGACGCGACCAGCTTCACGTAGAGATCGAAGCCGACCTCCGAGATGTGGCCGCTCTGTTCGGCCCCCAGGAGGTTCCCGGCCCCGCGGATCTCGAGGTCGCGCATCGCGATCCTGAAACCGGAGCCAAGGCCGGTGTGTTCGGCGATCGTCTTCAGCCGCTCGTGAGCGGTTTCCGTCAGCGAACGATCGGGCGGGAAGAAGAGGTACGCGTAGGCTCGTTCGTGGGCGCGACCGACACGGCCACGAAGCTGGTACATCTGGCTCAAGCCGAGGAGATCGGAACGCTCGACCACCAGGGTGTTGACGGTTGGGATGTCGAGCCCGGCCTCGATGATCGTGGTGCACACCAAGACGTTCGTCTTCTTGTCGCCGAATTCGAGCATCGCGTTCTCCAGAGCGCGCTCGTCCATCTGGCCATGAGCGACGCTGATCCGCGCGTCGGGGACCAGCTCCTGCAAGCGATAGGCCGCGGTCTGGATCGTGGCCACCCGCGGGTGGACGTAGAAGACCTGACCGTCGCGCAGGAACTCCCGTCTGAGGGCAGACATGATCACGTCCTCGGCCACCTCTCCCACGTAGGTCATGACCGGATGACGATTCTCGGGCGGCGTGTCGACGACGGACATGTCGCGGATACCCGACATGGCCATCTCGAGCGTGCGGGGTATCGGGGTCGCGGTGAGCGTCAACACGTCGACGTTCGTCCTCAGCTCCTTGAGACGCTCCTTCTGCGTGACGCCGAACCGCTGTTCCTCGTCGACGACGACGAGACCGAGGTCGTGGAACTCGACCTCCTTGCCGAGCAGCTTGTGGGTTCCCACGACGACGTCGACCTTGCCGTTGCGAAGGTCATCGAGGACCTGCTTCGCCTCGGCCGCGCTGAGGAACCGCGACAGCATCGCCACCTTGACGGGGAAGTGGCGGTAGCGCTCCGAAAGCGTCGCGAAATGCTGCTGCGCGAGGATCGTGGTTGGAACGAGGACCGCGACCTGCTTGCCTTCGGCCAGGGCCTTGAAGGCTGCCCGTACCGCGATCTCGGTCTTGCCGTAGCCGACGTCACCACACACGAGCCGGTCCATGGGGATGGGCCGCTCCATGTCGTCCTTGACCTCGTCGACGGCGCGCAGTTGGTCGGGGGTCTCCTCGTAGGGGAAAGAGTCCTCGAGCTCGCGTTGCCATGGGGTGTCGGGGCCATACGCGTGTCCCTTGGCGTTCAGCCGCTTCGCGTACAGCGTCACGAGCTCGTGTGCGATCTCCCGCGCCTTGCGACGGACGCGAGCCTTGGTCTTGTTCCACTCGCCGGAACCCAACCGGTTGAGTTTGGGTGCCTCTCCCCCGACGTACTTGGAAACGAGATCGATCTGGTCGCTGGGGACGTAGAGACGGTCCTCCTTCGCGTACTCGATGACTAGGTACTCCCGGTGCACGTCGAGCAACTCGCGATCGACCATGCCCACGTAGCGACCGATCCCGTGGACCTCGTGGACGATCAGGTCCCCCTCGGTCAGGTCGAGCGGGCCCTGAGTCTCACGCCTGCGCGCTGCCTGGCGCCGGCGGGCGGCTCCGGGACGACGCCCGGTGATGTCCGACTCGGCGACCAGGGCAAGCCGCGCCCACGGCAATGCGAAGCCACGCTGGAGCTCCGCGAGCACCACGCTCCCGCCGGGTGGGTCTTCCGGATGGGGGGCGTGATCGCTGAGCTCGAACGGCACTCCTCCGGAGGACAGGTTCGTCTGAAGCCGGCGCGCGGTCTCTTCGAGGCTCGCGGCGACGACCGCGCGGTAGCCCTCGTCGACCAGATCCTTTAGCCGCGCGATCAGTGCCTCGGGCTTCCCTGCGGTCTGCGTCCAGGTCTCCGCCGGCAACGTCTCGCCTCCGGGATCCGCGAAGCTCGTCAGCAGCATCACCTGCCGCTCTCTGCCGATCGCATCGTCCAAAGCCACGAAGTGCTCGAGGTCGGTCCCGGATAGCTCCCGCCACTCGGTGACCTGCTCCATGACCTCGTCGGCGCGATCGCGAACGCGCTTGGGTTCCAGGATCGCCACGGGCGAGTCCGGTGGGAGCAGATCCGTCAGCGGTCGCAGACCACCCGTTAGCAACGGCAGGAGGCGCTCGACGCCGGGCTCCATGATCCCCTCGGCCAGCTTGTGCAGGGCGGGATCGTCGCTGGCCTCGGCGAGCTCGGCGGCCCGTTCGCGGGTGGCCGCGTCGGGCATCAGCTCGCGACACGCAGCGATCTCGATGTGCTCGATCTCGTCGAGCGAGCGCTGGGTTGCGAGCGCGAACTGCCGGAGGCTGGTGACCTCGTCACCCCAGAACTCGGCGCGGACGGGTCTCTCCGCCGACGGAGGAAAGAGATCGAGGATCCCCCCACGGATCGCGAACTCACCGCGGCGCTCGACCATGTAGTTGCGTTCGTAGCCCATCTCCACCAGTTGAGCCGAGAACGCATCTAGATCCACCTCCGAGCCGGAGCGCAGATCGATGATCGGGGCTCCCCCGCGCGGGTCGGCCACCAGTTGAGTGATGGCCTGTGCGGTCGCGACCAGCACGAAGGTCTCTCCCTTCGAGAGGCGTCCCAGCACGTGCAACCGCCGTCCCATGGTCTCGATGCTGGGCGAGACCGGCTCGCCGGGCAGGACCTCCCAGCCCGGGAAGACCTCGGCGCCGTCCCGGCCCAGGAAGGCGTGCACGTCGCGGACGAGATGCTCGGCCTCCTCGGCCCGCGCCGCCACCGCAAGGACGGGGACCTGGAGGTGTCGCACCAGGGCCGCCAGGAGGAACGGTCGCACCGGATCGGGCACCGTCACCGGCGCGCGCGCGTCGACGAGCGCGCGCAAACGCTCGTCGGGCATCAGATCCAGCAGTGGAGCCAACGAAGCCAACGGACGCCCAGTCTCGCGCCGCCCCGGGCCCTCGCCCGCCGAAGGTCGAGCCCGGCAGCGAAGGAGCGGCTCCGGCCCTAGCGTTTCCCGAAGGCCGGGAAGATCGTGGGACACGTGCGACGCCCGGGACAGCCGGGCCCACCGGCCCCCCACCGGAACCGCCGGCGGTCGGTAGGTTGTCCGGTCCCTCTTGCGCCTAATGCGCTACCTGCCGTCTCCGGGACACGATGCGTAGGCCCGCGGCGACCGCGATCAGAAAGATGATGGGACCGAACCAGGACCAAACCGTTTCGTACGGTGTGGCGACGATGTCATCTAGCCTCTCGCCGCGCGATGCGACCTCACGCCGGTCCGGGATGCCCCAGGCCACCAGGTTCTCGAGGAGAACCGGAGGCGCGTGGCTCCAGGCTGCGTCCACTTTCCAGCCGGACCCGCCCACGTCCTTGCCTTCCGTGAACATGACCGGCCCCTGCTCGGCATAGGGATAGAGATAGCTCGTGATCTCGTCTATCTCCTCGATCGAACCCTCGTAGCCGATCACGGAAGCCAATGTCCACGTCACGGTGAAACGGCGACCGAGGCGACCCGTCGGCTCTCGTGATGTCACGCCCTTCCGACCGTAGACCACGTCACGTATCCCCGTTTGTTCGATGAAGAGGCTGAGCCGCTCCGAGTCGGGCGTGTTGTTGAGCCCCATCTCGCCGTCGGGATCGCCCAAGACGATAGGCGCCTTCATGCCCGGACCGATGATCGTCGCTTCTACCATCGAAGGTCCCTTGGCGGACGCGACCGGGGGCGTGACCAGCGCGGTTCCGGCCGTGATCACGACCAGGAGCGATGCGGTCCAGGGTTTCAGCATGCCGAACCTCCGGGAGACACGATACTCCGATGACGAAGGCCCGGCCCGCTCCTTCCGGTGGCGAGGCGTTCGGATCACGGGGGTTCGGTACATGGGGGACGGATAGCGCCCCGGATGTGCCGAAGCTTGGGCTAGGCCCGGGTGTTGGTCTCGTTCATGGCTCGCTCGACGCCGGCCTCGAGGATCCTTTCGGTCGCGTCGGCGGCTCGGGCGATCACGTCGGGCAGCTCCTTGCGCTGGGCGCCCGAGAACTCGCCCAGCACGTGCTCCACGCCCTCGCCCCGGGGGCGGCCTACCCCCACCCGCACGCGCGTGAAGTCCTTGGTGGAGAGATGGTTGAGGATCGAGCTCAGGCCGTTGTGGCCGGCGATCCCCCCGCCGGACTTGATCCGGATCTCTCCGAACGGCAGATCGATCTCGTCGTGGACCACGATGATGTCGCTCGCGTCGAGCTTGTACCACCGCGCGAGCTCGCGCACCTGGCGGCCCGACTCGTTCATGTAGGTCGTCGGGCGGGCCAGCACCGCACGTTTCCCCCCGAGGGCCACCTCTGCGATGAGGCAACCGCTCTTGTGGGACTTGAGCCTCGCATCGGTCCGCCCCAACAGCTCGTCGATGACCATGGCTCCGGCGTTGTGGCGAGTGCGGGCGTAGCGCTCGCCGGGGTTGCCGAGCCCCACGACGAGGCTCCGGTCTCCCGGATCGGAGGTGCGTCTGAAGAGCCGCACGGCACGGCGAGGACCGGCCGCCGCTAGGCGCCCGCGCCCTCGTCCCCGCCCTCGTCGCCGGCAGGTTCGCCGGCAGCGGCCATCTCCTCGCCACCCTCGGCGGCTTCCTCTTGGGCCTCCGCGGCCTCGACTTCGACCTCCTCCGGCTCCGCTTCGGCCACGGCTGCTTCCATGGCCTCGAGCTCTTCCTCGGAGATCGGCTGCGCGACGTTGGCCACGGTGGCATCCGGATCGGACAGGATCTCGTACTCGTCCGAGACGCCGATATCCGCAACCTTCAGCGAGTCCCCGATCGCCAGGCTCGAGATATCCACGTCCACCGCTTCGGGCACGTCTCCGGGAAGCACGCTGATCGACAACGCGTGAAGCGGTTGCTCGAGGACGCCGCCCTCGGCCACGCCGGGCGACTCACCGACCAGGTGCATCGGCACTTCGACCTCGATGCGGACGTTGCGCTCGATCTTGACGAAGTCGGCGTGCAGGACGGTGCCCTTCACCGGGTCGCGCTGGAGGTCCTTCGTGAGCGCCAGGGTGTTGTCTCCGTCGACCTGGATGTCGAGGAGCACGTTCGTGCCAGAGTCGGTGTGGTACGCCAGCGCCAGCTCTCGGCGATCCACCGTGATCGATACGGGATCCATGCCGCCCCCGTACAGGATCGCCGGCACGCGGCCGGCGGCGCGAGCCCGACGAGCCGGGCCCTTGCCCGCCTCGTCACGGCGCTCTGCCTTGATGCGTACCTCGGCCATCGGTCCTCCGTTCCAAAGATGTCTGCGCCACGGCCGCCACTGAGGCGGGGCCATCCCGGCGGACGAGGCCGGGATCAGGTCACATTATCGCCGCGCAAGGGGCGCCAGCTCGACCACCCCCGAGATCCGACGTGAGATCGGGCGCGGAACGGCCCCCGGGGAGGGTCCGGGGGCCGTCACTTCTCCGTCAAGCCGGGCCCGGGATCGGGTGGAGGGACCACGATCCGGAGCCTCGGATCTACGGAGCGCTAGCACTTGGGCATGGACAGCCTGGTTCCGGGGTTCAGTCGGCTCTCGAAGATCACCGTCACGTACAGCCGGCCGTTCTTCCTCACGGTCCCGACGCCGACGTTGCGGAAGGCCGAGTACATGATGTTCGCCTTGTGCCCCGGCGATCTCATGAAGGCCTTGTGAAGGCTCGTGGGGGTGCTGCCGACGCCCACGTTCTCGCCCAGGGTCGACCAGCGGGTGACGCGGCTACCGAGCTGCGAGCTCGACTGGTGGAAGATCGACCCCTCTCGAGCCATCTTCCTGGCGTGCACTCGGGCGACCTTGCCCAGCTCGGGGTCTAGCTTCAATCGGCTCTTGCCGGCCCTGACCCGCGACCGGTTGATCTTCCACCGGAAGGACTTCTCGGCCGGGCGGAACCGGTAGCACTTGTTGTCGCCCGTGGCGGCGACGGCCTCGAAAGCGGCGCTGGGGCTAAGGGCTACGAGGAGCGCTCCAACAGTGATCACCGTGAGCATCTGCCTGCGGTACTTCACTTCTATCCCTCCAATTCGACAGCTGGGCGGCCCCTCTGGGGGCCCCTGGCTTTGCGTCCCTGCGTTGCCGCAGGTTTGCCTTTTCGTTGGTTCAGTTATCTATCGACGCCCGTCGTGAACTCCTTTAGCCGGTTTCTTTGGGGGGAAACGAGGCCTAAGTGATGCTCTTCAAACCTCTCCCACCTGGGTGATCTTCCTGTCGAGACGACTGGTCCGTTGCCGGCAAACGCCGCCGAAGACCGCTGAGGGCAAGCAAGCCCAGCCTGGGAGAGCGTCACTGCCTGCGGTTCCGCAACCTTTCGCTGGGTCCACACGTCTTTGGGTTCATGGTGGCGATAACGAGCGAGACGGCGAGGGAAGGTCGGATGGCCCGGCGGCTGGCCGAGCTGTACGCGCAACACGGACCGGGTGCCGCCCGGCTCGCCTATCTGCTCACCGGGAACCGCTCGACCGCTGAGGATCTCGTGCAGGAGGCGTTCGTCCGGGTCTTCGGTCGGTTCCGAGACCTGCGCGACCCAGGCTCGTTCGAGTGGTACCTACGGCGCACGGTAGTCAACCTTGCAAACTCCCACTTCCGGCGACTGCGGACCGAACGCGCATACTTACGGCGGCGGGCCGAACCGCACTTCTCCTTCATGCCGGACGTCGCAGCGCGCGACGAGATATGGCGGATGTTGCAACAGCTCCCGCGGCGCCAGCGCGAGGCGATCGTCCTGCGGTTCTACGAGGACCTGTCGGAGGCGGCGACGGCGGAAGTGATGCAGTGCCCGGTGGGCACGGTGAAGTCGCTCGTTTCCCGGGGTCTCGCGCGGCTCCGGTCGGAGGTGACGTCCGATGCATGACGTGGAGAACGAGATCCGAGAGATGCTGTACGAGCGTTCGGGAGACATCGCATTCGATCCGCGCATTCCCGCCCGGGTGGTGCGGCGCTCGCGGCGCCGGCGCGTCGTCACGGCCGGCGCGGCCGCGCTTGGCGCTGCGGCGCTGGTGCTGGGTGTAGTGGCCGGCTTGCGGGCGTTCCCCCTGTCGGACGGCAAGGGAGACGTTACGGGTCGCCCGAGCCCGGCCGGCGAAGGGATGCCCTCGAGCTTCGTGGGGCTGAAGGATGGCGAGCTCGTGGTCGCGAGCACCGAGACGGGCGAGGTGCTCAGGGCCATCGCCGACCGCTCGATCGGAACCGGCGATCTCGAGGGCGAGCTCGAGCCGGCGGGCCGGTCCGCGCTCTCCCCCAACCGCTCCACCGTCTACTTCTCGCTCTTCCACATCCGGGCGGATGGCGAGGACCGGCGCCTCGCGCGCGTCCCCCTGGAGGGCGGCGAGCCCGAAGACCTCGGGATGGGCTTCGATCCGGAGATCAGCCCCAGCGGCGACCACCTCGCCTACCGGTTCTGCACCGAGGACGGGTGCGGGCGCGCCCTTGTGCTCCGGGACCTGCGCACGGAAGAGGAGACCCGCGTCGAGGTCGGCGTCGTCGACCTCGGGGTCGACGGGTCCGTGTGGCTCCCCGACGGGAGGTTGGTGGTCCTCCTCGCGCCGACGCCCATGGATGCGGGGCGGCCTTCCGAGTACCGCGTCGTCGATCCCTCCCGGCCGCCGGCCGCGCTGGTCGATGCCCCGTCGGTACCCGCTCCCACCCGCGACACGAGCCGAGGAGGTCTCTACGGCTACCACGCACCGACGGGTGGGGTGGTCATCGGGCAGCAGCGAGTCAAGGGCCGGGTTGGCGGTGTCGTTCAGTATGCGGATCGAAGGCGATACGTATCTGTCGATCCCGACACCGGCGAGCTACTGGCAACCGTCGCGCGTGGCGACTGGTGGCAGATACATCCCGATTCCTCCGGTCGCCATCTGCTCCTCGTCGACTTCAAGGACCGCGTGTACCTCTCACGCGACGGTGGTGAGCCGCAGCTTATCGCCGAGGGGTTCTCGGATGTTGCTTGGTAGGGCTTGTCAAGGGCGCTTGTTCCTATGGCGCCACGCAACTGAACGGAAAGGAGCAAGAGAGTGAAGAAGGGTATTGCGATCACGCTTACGGCGCTATTCGGTTGGGGACTGGTGCCTGCCGGGGCGACCGCTGCGCAGACCTTCCCGGGGGGAAACGGAAAGATCGTCTTCGTGCGGAAGGGAGACCTCTGGGTCATGGACAGGCGCGGCGGCAACCAGACCCGGCTGACGAAGACCGAAGCCCGCGAGACCGCTCCGACGGTGTCGCCGGACGGAAAGAGGATCGCCTTCACGCGCATGCGACGCGCATCCTCCCGAGAAGATCTCCAATACCGGGCCGCTATCTTCACCATGCGCCTGGACGGATCCGGTGTCAGGAAGTTGACGGGCTTTCGCAACGCGAACGTCGGGCCCAGCTTTTCGCCAAACGGAAAGAAGATCCTCTATACGTGGTCGTCGGGAGAAGACAACGCCCAGGTGCGAGTCATGGATCGCAACGGCGCCAACAAGAAGAAACTGACGGGAAAGAGAGACAACTTCAGCCCGGTGTGGGCGCGCGCGGGAAGACGGATCGCGTATTTCAACCGGCTCGGTCGCAGGCCCGGTCTGTATGTGATGAAGGCAGATGGGTCCAACAAGACCCGGATCCTCGTCGACCCCGTCACGAGCGTCAACGACTGGGGGCCGGCCCGCCGCATCCTGTACACCACCGCGGATGGTCGCATCGCAACGATCAGGCCGGACGGCTCCAGGCGGCGCGTCCTCACCACCGGTTACTGGCCCTCCTACTCGCCGGACGGTAGCCGGATCGCGTTCCAACGCTGCCCTAACTCCACGCCTCGGAAATGTCGTTTCTTCGTGATGGACGCGGACGGCTCCGACAAGGGCAGGATTTCCGCGACGACCCGGCCCTCCGGCGGTCCCACCTGGTCCCCCAACGGCCGCAGGCTCGTCGTCCCCTTCTTCCGGCCGCGCAAGAAGCAGTGGGACCTCAGGTTGCTGACGACGGGCGGTTCTTCTCTCTGGCTCACACGCCGTGGTGGGATCAGTAGGTACGACTACGCGGCTTGGCAAGCTCGATGAAGGCCGGCCTTTTGCCGGACAGAGCCCCTTTCAGGGAGGTACTGGGTAGGGCCTCAGGATCGTGGGCGAAACCCGGCACGGAACCGGTGACGGGTCAGCGCAGGGGCCGGGGACCGGTCGCCTTGCCGGGGCCCAGGCGCTTCACGAACATGTCGACGAGGTGGTCGATGTAGTCGGCCTCGTCGACCGGGAGGATGTGCTTGCCGCCCAGGATCTCCTGCTCGACGAACAGGGCGAGAAGCGAGTTGAAGAACAGCCGGGCGGCGATCTGGGGGTCGACCTGGGCGCGGGCTCGATCGTTCATCCGCTCCTCGAGGATGCTGCCGAGCTCCCGGACCGACTGGCCCACGGCGTCCACGAAGAACGCTTCCTTCTCCTCGGGGAAGACCTGGACCTCTTGCAGCAGTAACCGGGTGAGCTCCGTGTTGTTGCGCAGCACGTCGAAGAAGCCCCGGGCGAGCACGATCAGCAAGCCGCGCAGATCGAGTTGAGCGGCGAGGTCCGGCAGCGTCCTCAGCAGTGGGAGGAACGAATGCTCCTCGATGATGGCGCCGAACAGATCGCGTTTCGACTCGAAGTAGTGATAGATGAGGCCCTCGGTGATGTCGGCTTCGCGGGCGATGTCGCGCATCGAAGTTCCGTGGAAGCCACGCTCCGCGAACAGATGGAGGCTGGCCTGAAGGATGTCCTCGCGCCTGTCGCGCCGTTGGGGTGCGGGCTCCCGGGTCATGTGCCCTTGGCGAACGAGCTATGCCCCCGCCTCGACCGATCGTTGATCTGGCGTAGCAGCTCGTCGCGGGCCTCACGCGTCAGCTGGTGCACGTCGGCGCTGCCCGTCTCCGTCGTTCTCAGGTGGTTACGGCCGTAATGCAGCTCGACCGAGACGTGGTTGTTGGGACCTTCCTCGTTCTCCTTGACCAGGACGTCGGCGAGGATCTCTTCCCGATCGTCGAATTCATGCAACCGGCGAGCGATCTTCTCGAGGTCGCGTTCGAACTGATCGAGCTCCTGGGCACTCAGATCACCATTCGGCGACGAGACTCGTATCCGCATCGATACCTCCCATCAAGTGGGTCCACGTCAGATGGTACGTCCCTTACCCAGCCATCGCATGAGCTCATCCGGGAACGTGCCGCGAGCGAACGCATCGGCAACGTGGGCACGGCCGGCTTCTCCCATCGAGCGAGCCGATCTCTCATCCCTCAACAGCCTGACGATCGCGTCGGCCAGTTCGAGGGGATCGGCGGCATCCACCACGAAACCGGTGCGTCCGTGAAGAACCGCCTCCGGCGTGCCGCCCGAACGTCCGGTGACGCTGGGCACCCCGCTCGCCGCGGCTTCCAGTAGCACGACTCCGAGGCCCTCGACCTCGAGACCGCGGTACCGGTCCACGACGGGAAGAGCGAACACGTCCGCCCCCGCGTAATAGGAAGGTGCATCCGCGTCCGGGACGCGACCGGCGAACACGACGGGAACCTGCTTCTTCTCGGTCAGGCGTCGCAGGCGACGGAGCTCGGGCCCGGTGCCGACCACGACCACCACCACCTCTCCTACGGCGGATCGGATGGTGGGCAGGGCTTCGATCAAGCGATGGATCCCCTTCCGGCGCACCAGACGCCCGAAGCACAGAACGATCCTCGCCTCGTCGGCGATGGCGTGGCGGCGGCGCACGTCGACCTCGGCGCTGCCGGGTTTGAACCTGTCCAGGTCGACGCGCGCCCGCAGGACCGGAACGGAGCGCGAGCCGTAGCCTTTGCGATCCAAGAGGTCCTGCACCTTGCGCGCCGTGAACTCGCTGACGGCGACGATGACGTCGGCACCGGCCAGCGCAGCCGCGAGCCGCCCGCCAACGACGGGGACTGCGGCCGGGACGAGCAACTCGGCTCCGTGCACGATCACCCCGTACGAGAGACCGGCGTCGCGTAGCTTCGGCGCCATCAACGACAATGGCCAGGGGGTCCCGAATAGCACGCGGTCGACCTCCAACCGGCGCGCGTGGTCGATCACCGAGCGCGCCGCACGGGGGCCGGGAACCACGAGGCGGCCCGGGAACGGGATCGTGAGGTACGGCAGGTCGCCCGGCAGCGGAGTGCCCTCACGCCGTCCGGCCGCCAGGACCGCGATGCGGGGAGCGAGCTCATCGCAGAGCTCGGCGAGGTAACTCTCTATGCCGCCGCGTCCTGGGAGGAAGGATGAGGTCACCATCAGCGCGTCGGTCACCCACGCAGACTAGCGACTGCGGGTCGCCACCGTTCGTGCGCCCGTCACGCGCGACTCGCGCTCGCACGGACGACCTCCACCTCCGCAGATCCGAACTGCGAGCCCATCGGATACACGGCTTTAACTCAGATGTAACGGTCGCGATATCCAGGTGAAATGCCTCGCACCTACCGTCACGGCGACGTTGTAGCTAGCGGGGAGGGAGCATGGAACAGCAGGTCCTAATGGACACCATGTGGACGCTGATAGCGGCGTTCCTGGTGTTCTTGATGCAGGCAGGATTCGCCATGGTCGAGACCGGCTTCACCCGCCAGAAGAACGCGGCGAACATCATGATGAAGAACATCATGGACTTCGGCATGGCATCCGTCGCGTACTGGGCGATCGGTTTCGCATTGATGTTCGGAGCGGGAAACGCGCTCGTCGGAACGACCGGATGGTTCCTCGGTGGTGGTGAATCCGCGTTCGAATCTCTCGCCTGGGCCACACCGTCCTTGTCGACCAAGTGGCTCTTCCAAGCGGTCTTCGCCGGAACCGCCGCAACGATCGTGTCCGGCGCGATGGCGGAGCGCACCAAGTTCCCCGCCTACCTGATGTACAGCGCGTTGATCTCCGGCATCATCTATCCGATCTCGGGACACTGGATCTGGGGCGGCGGTTGGCTTGCCAGCCGGGAGTTCCTCGATTTCGCAGGTTCAACGGTCGTTCACTCTGTCGGAGGTTGGGCCGCGCTTGTCGGCGCCATCTTCCTCGGCCCTCGTCTCGGGAAGTACGCCAAGGACGGCAAGCCGCGAGCGATCCCGGGGCACAGCATGCCGCTCGCCCTGTTGGGAGTCTTCATCCTTTGGTTCGGATGGTTCGGCTTCAACCCGGGATCCACGATGGCCGCGGTTCCCTCGATCGGTGACATCGCCGTGACGACCAACCTGGCCGCCGCGGCGGGGGCCCTGGCCGCCATGTTCACGATCTGGGCGATCGGCAGGAGGCCCGACGTCGGCATGACCGCCAACGGCGCCCTCGGTGGCCTCGTCGGTATCACGGCCGGCTGCTTCTTCGTCGAGAACTGGGCGGCCGTGGTCATCGGAGGGCTCGCCGGCGTCCTCGTAGTGTTCGCGGTGATGATGTTCGATCGCGTCGGGGTCGACGATCCGGTCGGCGCCATCTCGGTGCACGCGATCTGCGGAGCGTTCGGGACGCTTGCCGTGGGCCTCTTCGCCTCGCCCCGCCTGATCGAAGCCGCGGGCATCGGATCGCCCGGGCTGTTGTACGGCGGCGGTGCGTCTCAGCTCGGGGTGCAGGCGCTGGGCGTCGCCGCCGTCGCGGCCTGGACCCTGGGCGGCTCGGCCATCGTCTTCGCCCTCATCAAGGCCACCGTGGGCCTTCGCGTCTCCGTCGAGGAGGAGATCGAGGGTCTCGACATC
>WHSQ01000005.1:38923-51896 GCA_009380005.1 Actinomycetota bacterium
ATGTGGGGATATCCCGAGACCTTCCTCGGGACGGACGTCGTCCCGACCAGCGAGACGGTCGAGAAGGCGCGGCTCGAAACGAAGGTACGCGCCGAATTGGGAACCGTTCTCGCCCCCGAAGCGGCCGGCTAAGTCCACCCCGCCGGGTCGGGTCCACGCCGGACCCGACCCGGCCACCCCCCACCACCCAGGAGACGAGAGAGCCGATGGGGATGAGCGAGCCGCTACGTGACGCCTCCGGACGGAGCATCGATGATGAGATCATCGACCGCGGCCGGCTGCGCGTGATGCCGGATCGGCACGTGGCGACCGTCGATGGTCGACCGCTGCAACTCACCCCGCGGGAGTTCGATCTTCTCCAATTCTTCGTGCGCAACCCCGGAAGGCTTCTCCGCCGCGAGCACATCGCGGCACAGGTGTGGAGCTCCGCGCCGACCGGTCGGACGATCGACGTCCACGTTGCCCGTCTGCGAGGGAAGCTCCCCGCCGGTGCGATCCAAACGGTCATCCGGCTCGGTTACCGCTTCGTGCTGGAGTGATGCCCACCCGTTAGTGGATCCGAGGCTCGGGGTGTCCTGCCGTCCGTCGCCGTGACGATGCAGGCTCGAAACACCGAAATAACGCGTCCGTCACGCACCGGGAACATCGCCGAAACCAGACCCGCTTAGCGTCTCTTTCGAAGGCGCCAACAGGTCCTTGTGCCACTCAGGTCCTGGGTGCGTGTCGGCTCCGATAGCGGGAGGAAGGTTGAAGACGATGCAGGCGTACTTACTGGTTCAGGGTGATCCGAGTTCCGGATCCTTCGCGGGCATCTTGAGGAACGTTCCGGGGGTCCTCACGGCCGAGGACCTTGCAGGCCCTTACAGCGCGATCGTGCTGATCCGATCGCTGAGTCACGGGCCTCGCCTCGAAGAGGTGCTCGCGAGGATCCGGCAACTCCCGGCGGTCACGAGAGTGCTTTCTGTCCCCTTCGCGTCCTGCACCGACGAACGCGGGGTTGAAGCCGCGTGAAGTACACGTCGTGATGGCCTCCGCTTTCAAGCGGCTGTGGGGCCCGATCGAGAGTTCGCAAGGATTCGCCGCCGGCGGATACCGCGAGTTCGCGGCCGGCGGCGAGCCGGGAGAGGCCTCGCTGCCCTAGCGCTCGTCGTAGGAACGTCCGGAGAAGCCTTCCGCCTTCCTGCGCTCGGCCCCCAGTCCGGAGGCCAGGGAATCCGCGTCCGCTATGAGATCGCGCATGCGGCGGAGCATCACGCGCAGACTGTCGGGATCGGAGAGAGCGATCGCCCGCGCGGATGTGAGCTCGTAACTGAGGTCCTCGAGGATCCGATCGAACTCCGAAGCCCGGTCGTCGGACTCCATTGCGTCTCCCTCGGTCGCGGCGTGTGAGCTGCCGACTCTAACGGGAGAGTGCGGACGACGTGCGAGCGTCCGGCGCTATCGATAGGCGAGGCCCTTCCTTCGTGCACACCAGCGTCGCCACGCGCCGGTCGTGGCGCCAGGTAACCGTTCGTCCGACCCGCTTCTTGCGAGCGTCATCGAAGGCGGTCGAGTACCACTTGCTGACCCGCTTGCACAACGTCGGTGAAGCCTTCTTGCCCTTGGGATCTTCTCCTCCGTCGACGAGCACCATCGAGATGGCGGTGTCCTTGCCGCGGCGGAAAACGTGGACCTCACCCCCGTTCCAACGTTTCACGGCCTGAGCGTTCCTCATCAATCTCGGTTGCAGGTGTCCGCTGGGGGCCTGGAAGAGCCAGAGGAGGTCGGCGGCACCGAGGCTGTACGCGTCGTCCTTGTCCCATCCCCTCGGTGTCGTCGGATCGGCCGGATCCTTGGGCTCGATCTTGAAGATGTATCGCTCGGGGAACAGGATCTCAGCAGTCGTCTTCGGAGGATCCGTATAGGCATCGTTCACTGCTTCCCATCCGTTGATCGCGTACAACTCGCAGACGAACAACGTCCCCTCGAAGTAGGGGAAGAAGAACCCTCGCTCGACGAAGTAACCGGGGTATTCGGCCCCCGTCGCCGCCTGTGCCTCCGCAGACGTCTCACGGAACTGCAGCGTGCTCTCGATATCGAGGACCATGTCGTAGTGAGCGGCCGTCAGTTCGGCATCACCTTCGGCCAGCGCTTTCATCGCGTTCCGCTCGTCGGAGATGACGTCGAGGTCGTGGTCGCCGAGCCCGAATGTCTGGTCCGCGAAGGCGTGCTGGAGCTCGTGCGCGAGCGTCAATTCGTCGAGCGTGTTGAAGCCCCTCGCCTCACCAACGTAGAGCTCGCCTTTCTCCGGCACGTAGAGCCCTGCGATCGCATCGGCGGCATCGGCTCCGCTCAGCTTTCCGAACCGCGTGCCCGGAGGTACGGCCCCCAACATCGCCAGCACGGTGGCATCGAGGTTGGACTTCGCGCGGTCGTATTCCTTGTTCACGATGCGAGCGACCTGCCGGCCGAGCTCGGCCTGTTTCAGGAAGTTCATCTTGGGCGCCTTCGCCGTTTCCAGTCCGCGCATGCCCCTAACGCCGTCGACTATGTACTTGATCCGCCCCCTCGCCGTGTGGACGTCGTTGAAGTTGCGATCGACGCCCTGGATGTCTTGCGGCGTGCAACCGGTGATCTTCTTCAGCCGTGCGTAGACATCCTTCTGGCCCCGCCACGCGACCGGTCCGTCGTAGGGCTCGACCTCGATCGGCGCATATCTCTTCGGCGGAGCCTTCGTGATCATGCTGTAGGCCATCGCGGAGCCGGCCATCAGGATCACGACCAAGCCCACCGCGACCGTGACGCCAAGAGGTCCCTCGGCCCAGTGCGGCAGCATGTAGCGGATCCGGTGCAGGTCGAAGCGGGGACGGCTCGAGCCGGCGGACCTGGGTCGCGGGCCCGCAACCGCACCTGGGGGCGACGAACCGGATCTCGTGACACCCCCTGTGGACGCCGGCATTGTGGCAGCCGTCTGCCCCGGGGGCGGGGGCGGGCTTGGGGGCGGGGGCGCCGAGGGCGAGTCTTCCCACTGTTCGGTGAAAGCGTTCCAGCGCGACCACGTGCCGTCGTCGCGACGGCTCCACCACGATCCTGCACGATTGATCGGCTGCTGCGGCGGCATCCTGCCCGGCCTCCCCTTCCCTCTGAGGGAGTTATCGGACGGATCCGGGTGAGATTGACCTAACCAAGCCCCTTACTTAGGACCGGGATCGGATGACCGGCCTCCGGCCCTTCGGACGTGTCTTCCCGGTCTCTTAGGTCGTCTCGGCCAGACGACGGGCCAGGACCGAGAGCAGGCACCGGGCGATGGCCGGTTCGCTCTCGAGGAGCTCGGCGAACTCGTCGCGGCCGATCGCCACGGCCCTGACGCGGCTCACGGCGCGAGCTCTGCCGGTGTGGACCGTGTCATTCAGCAGCGCCAGCTCGCCCAGCGCATCGCCGGGTCCGAGCTCCACCTGGCGCGAGGTCAGGTCGACGACCACCTTGCCGGACTCGATCACGAACATGCCCGATCCGGGCATGCCCCGGTGAACGAGGACGTAGCCGGGTTCGAAATCCAGTTCGGTCATGCGTTCGGCGAGGTTGGCGAGTGAGGCATCGCTGAGCTCGCTGAACAGCTCGATCCGGCGGAGGCTCTCGATACGGGGCGTCGACACGTCCATCCCAGGATGATGACTCACGCGGGCCCCTTAGGCCAATCGGCGGTCCCCACGAGCTGCCTCACGCCACCAACCATGTACGCGCGAGCGACGAGCCCCATCGCGCGGGCTACACATCGTTCCATCTCCGAGAAGGGCGCTTGTCGGTGTCCAGGGCCGGCTACGCCACGTTGTACCGATTCGCAGGCGGCCCAGTCCTGGTGGTTCGTCAGATCCCAGAAGTCCACTGCGTAGGAAGGATCGAAATCCACAAGATCCGTCGCTTCCGGCGGGAACAGCCACTCGCACTCGACCACCGTTCGATCGTGCGCGATCGGTTCGAGGCGATGCGTCATCACGTAATCGGGATGGATCGAGAGCAAGAGGTTCGGGAACAGCTGGAGATAATGAACCTCCCGCACCGATGAACTCAGTTGACGGAACCTCCTGCCCCCGCTGGCTCCATCCATGGACATCGTCTCCGCGTGGGGCAGCAGCTCCATCGAACCCCCCACGATCACCGGAGATCGCTCGTAGTGCCGACCGCTCCCGGGGGAAGTCACCCGGCACAGTTCCGGATGTATCTCGGTGCAGTGGTAGCACTCGTGATAGTTCTCAGCTATGAGCTTCCAGTTCGCGGTCAGCTCGTACCGATGCGAAGCGGCGCGAGATAGACGTTCCGCCTCGTAGGGCGCGATCAGATCATCAAGGGGCCCTATGTACTCGGCGAGATCAGACGCCTCCCCCGTTACGTTCGCGAACGTCCATCCGCGCCATCGCTCGACTCGCGCAGGCACTAAAGAATGCCCCGGATCCTCCTTGTCGAACCCGGGCTGTGACGCGAGACCGGGCCCGCCTCTGAACGTCCCATCCAGGTCGTACATCCACCGGTGATAGGGGCAGCGCACGATCCTATCGTTTGTCGCCGATCCGTCGCACGGGAGCAGTTCGTGTCCGCGGTGTCGACAGGTGTTGTGGAAGCCACGGATCCGGTCGTCCTCACCACGAACCAGGAGGATGCCCGAATCGCCGACCCAGACGGCCTTCTGATCGCCGCGAACGCGGAGATCGTCGGTCCGTCCGAGGCAGAACCAACCGGCTTCGAAGAGATGCTTCCGTTCCCAATCGAAGACGGCGGGCGACGTGTACGCGACCGCCGGCAGCGTACGAGCCTGCTCCGGGAACGGAGCGACGCAGACCTCGAGGAGCGCTCGATCGATCGGCGCCGGCTCCACGGCATCCATCATGGTCGCCACATTTTCCATATTCGCGCTTCGGCGACGCGTTCCTGCGGGTCGATTAGCGGCGTACGCTGGGGGAACCTGTAGAAGGATGTCCCGTGTACGAAGTCCACAGTCTCAATGACTCGCGTTCTCGCCGTCGCCGATGAGGTCCACGAGCCCCTGTACGGGGAGCTCCTTCGGGAGCTCGGCCCTAACCTGATCATCTCCTGCGGTGACCTGCCGTTCGACTATCTCGAGTACCTGGTGACGGTGGCGAACGTCCCTCTCCTCTGGGTACCCGGCAATCATGATCCCTCCCCGGCCCGGGAGCAGGCGATCCCGTCGAACCCGCTCCGACCCGACTATCTCGACAAAGCTCACAGGGAACCCTTTGGCCCTCCGGGCGGCGTCGCCCTGGATGGCCGGATCGTAGAGATAGCCGGCTTGCGGTTGGCGGGGATCGGCGGTTCGCTCAACTACAGCGACGGACCGCACCAATACAGCGAGCCGCAGATGCGGAGGCGGGCGGCGAAGTTGAGGCTACGGGCCCGGCTCGCGCGGGTGGCCGGCCGGAACCCGATCGATCTCTTCGTCTCCCATATCCCCCCGGCCGGTTGCGGAGACGACCCGGATGACCCGGCACATCGTGGAGCGGAAGCGTTCCTGCGACTGCTGCTCGACGTCCGCCCCAGCTGGATGTTGCATGGACACATCCACCCGTACGAGGGCGCCCTGCCCGACCGCACGATCGGAGTTACGCAGGTGGTGAACGTGGTGCCGTACCGCTTGCTGGAGGTGAAGGGATGACGTGGGACGCATTGGATCAGCCGTCCACGTTCGAGAAGGCAAGACGCAAGGAGGCCTACCGGCGCTTCTCACGCCTGGTCAAACGCCAGGGCGACTCCACGCTCGTTCCCCTCGATGAGCTTCAGCAACGGCTCCGCATGTTCGACCAGAGCTATGTGGGGATCCGTGCCATACCGGTCGATGCGATAGTGGGTAGCGCAGATCGTGCGTCTGACTTCGACAACCGGTTCCTGCCGAAAACATCTCGTACCCGCGACCGCTGGAAGCATCTCGAGCGAAGCTTCCCGGCGGGAGACTTCCCTCCGATAGTCGTCTATCAGGTCGACGAGTCCTACTTCGTCGTTGATGGGCATCACCGCGTCGCGATCGCCAAGACCAAGGGTCTCGCCACGATCGATGCCGAAGTCACTCGTTTCAGGGCGCGGTTCCCGGTACCACGCGACCTCGACATGGGCGAACTCATCCGCCTGGAGCAGCAACGCCTCTTCCTCAGCGAGAGCGGGCTGGAACGAGCTCGGCCCGAGGCCGTCATCGAGTTCAGCCGCCCCCCCGGCTACATCGAGCTGCTCGAGCTGGTGAAGCTGCACGGGTACAACCTGATCAACGAGCGGCAAGAGCTGATCCCCATCGACGAGATCGCCGCCGACTGGTACGACCGTCTCTACCTTCCTACCGTCGAGGCCATCAAACGAGAAGGCTTGCTCGATGCCTTCCCCAACACGACGGAAGCAGATCAGTTCCTGTGGATCTACCAGCGCTGGCGACACCTGTACCCGGAGCACGGCCCGGTCAGCCTCGAGGACACGGTCCAGACGCAATCGCGGGAAAAGAAGAAGCGGCTTAAGGGGAAGGCTCGTCGGGCCCTCAGCCGAGAGGGGACGAGATCCCCGGAACGCCAACCCGGCCCCCCGAAGGGCTGAGGCGCGTTCTACGCTGGTTCGATGAGCGACGCTTCCCCGGGCTGGGCCCGGCGCAGACTCGATCCCGACGCGCGATACGGCTTGCGCCTCACGCTGTTCGCGATAGCGACCCTCCTGGTCGCGCTCCCTTTCGCCTACCTCGTGCTCCAGGTGACGCGAGACGGCCCCCTGACGACGATAGATCGAGACGTCGCGCGATCCCTCCACGACCAGCTCTCAGAACAAGAGGTTCAGATAGCCGTGCTCAAGGTGATCACCAACCTGGGTTCGTCGCCGAGCCTCTACCTGCTCGTCGGCATCGCCTGCATCTACCTCTGGAGACGAGGCAGCCGGCGGACGGCCGTCTACGTCGCGGTCACATCCCAGGTCGGAGGCTTGATATCGGCGGCGGTGAAGTTGACGGTGGGACGCGCGCGACCGGGCCTGGGGAGCGTTCCGGAGGCGCTCGATAAGAGCTTCCCTTCGGGGCACGCCCTGAACTCCACGGTCGTCTACGGCGCTCTGTTGCTGGCCTTCATGCCGCTGATCCCGCGGAGATGGAGGCCCTGGGCCGTGATCGGCTACGTCTCGCTCATCGGCATCATCGGAGCGACGCGCCTCGGCCTAGTCGTGCACTACGTATCGGACGTTCTGGCCGGCTACGTGTTGGGCTTCGCCTGGCTCGCCGTAGCGACGGCCGTGTTCTCGGTCTGGCGTACGGAGCGTGGGAAGGAGCCGGTCCGGCCGATCGAGGGAGTCGCTCCCGAGATGGCCCCCTCCGAGCGCGCCTCCGGTGCCGGCACGTGATCAGGGACTCGGCAACGAGACGATGAAACGACTCCCCCTGGGTTGGGCGGGCTCGTAACGCACGCTGCCTTCCTGGGCCTCGACGAGAGCCTTCACGATGGCCAGACCCAGGCCTACGGACCCGGACTTCTCACCCGAACGAAACGCGTCGAACAACACTTCGGCCTGGTCGGCGGAGACCCCGGGGCCCCGATCCTCGAACACGACCTCGATACCGAGCCGGTTCCGTGAAGCGCTTACCAGGTACGGCGGGCTCCCGTGCACGCGCGCGTTGCTCGCCAGGTTGACGAAGACCTGTTGCAGTCGTTCCGGATCTGCGCGTACTCGCAGACTCTCGTCGACATCGTTCCGAACCTCGATGTCTTCCTCGAGATAGCCAAGCGCGGTATCGACTGCGGCTCGAAGCGGCACCTCCTCTAGTTTCAGCGTCAGTCTTCCGGCCTCGAGCCGCGCTAGGTCGAGCAGGTCCCCGGCGAGGCGCGTGAGGCGTTCGGCCTGGAGGTCGGCGGATTCGAGGAACCTCCTCGTGGTCTGAGCGTCGAGCTGGTCGCCCCTCGCCAGGAGCGTCTTCAGGGATCCCCGTATGGCCGTCAGTGGGTTACGGACGTCGTGGGCGAGCGTGGAGACGAGAGCGGCGCGCAACTCGTCGAGCGCTTCTACTTCCTCGAGCGCCTTCGCGAGGCGTTCCCGCTCCCGCATCAGATCCCGGGCCATCAGCCCGGCTACGAGCGCGATGACGAAGCCGATCCCCATACGGAACGTGATGCTGTTCCATTGCAGCGGATAGTCGTACCGATCCGAACCCCACAACTCCCGTCCGATGTAGATCAAAGTCGTCCCGAACCACGCGGCCACGGCTCCCCGCAGCTGGAAGCGCAGGGCCCCCTCCAATGGGGGGATGAACAGGACCGCCCACAACGCCGACCCGGGGTCGAACGCGTAGAGCCAAACGATGCCCGATATCACGAACGCGTCGAGGGCGAGCGACGAACCCGCGAGGATCCGCGCGTCCCGCAGCGTCGACGTTCGACGGTGGGCCCACCACACGATCAGGTTCCCGACCGCCAGGAGGACCACCAGACCCACGACACCCGGTTTCACCCCGGCGGGATACGCGCGATCTTGGTAGCTCAGGACCTGCAGGAGGGCCCAGGGGATCCCCACGGATCGAACGATGAGCATCGTGCGCTCGCTTCGCCGGAGATCGGCCAGCTGGGCTTCACTGGCAGGGTCGACTGGCATCCGGCTCCCCGGTGCTCAAGGACTGAAGGGGTTCTGGCCGCCACCTTCGCGTCGCTGGTTACGCAGGAAGCGCTCCACTTCCGCGGCGATGTTCTCGCCTGGAGGCACTTCCTGTTCGCCCACGATACCTTCGAGTCGTTCCAGGTACTCGGTTGCTTCTGGATTATTGCTGAAGATGTTCTGCAATGCAGCACGCTGCGATGCAGCCTCACCTTCGAGCGCGCCGGCACCGATCGTGACCGTGAGATGGTCTTCCAACCTGCGCACCAGGGCGATCGCTCCCGCCGCGAACGGAGAAGCGTAATGGGGCACCTGTGCCCAGAAGCCGACGGCGGGTATCCCGTTCTCCGCCAAGGTCCACTCGATCAGGCTGACGGCCGCCGCGGGTACCCGCAACAGCCCTGCTATGGGCTCGGTCCCCCGCACCAGTTCGGCGCTGGAAGCAGTCATCATCACGGGGGTCGGAGCGGTGTGCGGCACCGCTGCGGGGATGGCTCCGAGACTCACGTGCTCGATGATGCCGATCCGCAGCGCCAGCTCCAGCACATCGCCTGCGAACTCCTTCCACGCCCTGTCCGGCTCGGGCCCGGTGAGAACGTAGAGGTCGCGCTCGGACAATCTGCGCCGGGTGAGCGTCATGGAAGGCCATACGAATTCCTTGGGTACGCCATCCACGATGTCGAGCGTCGGTCGATGACCGCTGTAGTCGTAGAGCGCATCCATATCGAAGGTCGCAACCACCTCGCCCGCGTTCGCGATATGGCGGGCGGCCGTCGATCCGGATCCTCCGGCGTCTACCCAGTCCTCGAACGCCACGACGAGGGCAGGAGCACTCGATCCCGATACGTCGCCGTACAGCTCGTACGTTGGCATGACTCCAGCCTAGCTCCGGCGCGTTCCTAGGCTTCCGGGACCTTGGAGATCAGGTCGGGTGCGGGGCACAGCAGGGCGGGTTGGGCTACCGTTAGGAGACAATCTTTACTCGGTGGAGAAGGGGGCGAGATGGCGAACAAGGACAAGGGCGGGAAGAGCGCCAAGAAGGAGCCCAAGAAGAACCTGAAGGAGAAACGCGCCGCCAAGAAACAGAAGAAGGCGAAGTAGTACCGCGCGGCACCCCGGTCCTCGCCCGATCCCGAACGCGAAGAAGGGGCCCGAAGGCCCCTCCATCTGACGTTCCGTTCCGTTCTTACTGAACGGGAGTGACGTCGTACGCCTCCGGACCCTTCTGACCCTGACGGGTCTCGAAGTTCACGGTCGCGCCCTCGGCCAGGGTCTTGTAGCCCTCACCCTTGATGTTCGAGAAGTGCACGAAGAGATCCTTCGAGCCATCCTCGGGCGTGATGAAGCCGTAGCCCTTGGTCTCGTTGAACCACTTGACGGTACCGGTTGCCACTTTGGGAAAACACCTCCCCACTAACGTTCCAGAACGAGCTTGAGGAGGGCCGTGCCAACCACAAAGACGTTCTCTCTTTCACTTGCGACGACAGCATAGCCGCTAAGCCCCGACGGCGGGAGGTCCGATCGGTGCGGCGTGAGTGCTGGCGAAGGAGGCACCCTGCCGGTAGCCTGAGCGCCGTTCCACGCCTACGAGGAGGTCGGATGGGTTCGCTCTTGGTGAACATCACGCACGGTCCCGAACATCCCTTCCGAGCCGTGCTCGGGCTGCTGGTCGCCAAGACGGCGCTCGCCCAAGGCCACGAGGTGAGCGTCTTCCTCGCAGGCGACGCGGTGCAGCTGATCAGGGACGCGGTCCTCGACAATCTCGTGGGTCTCGGTAGCGGATCTGCCCGGGAACACTTCGACTCGATCGTGAGCGCAGGCGGCAGGATCTATCTGAGCGGGATGTCCAGCAAGGGTCGCGGCGTGACGGAGGCCGACCTCGAGGGGAAGCCGGCCGAGATGGCGATGCCCGATGTGCTCGTACGCCTGGCCATGGACAGCGACACGACACTCACCTACTAGTTGGTCGGGGCCAACCGTCCCGGTCGGGGTCAACCGTCGGCCGGCGGTCGCTCCTGCAGGTTGCGCCTCTCCCGCCGCAGCTCGGAGTCACGCCGAGCCTTGGCGTCCGCCTCTTCGACCGTGGGTGCCGAGCCCCCGAGATGAGCCGGCAACCACCAGGCATCCTCGGCCGGGTCCGGCTCCTGGGGGTAAACACGATGGGCTCGATCGGTCAGCTCGGTGATCGACGCCATGAGTCGGGTCGTGACCCTCCCGGCATCCTCGTTGGGTTCGTAGGCGAGGGGAGCACCCACGTGAACGTCGATCGCTACCTTGCGCTCGAAGTTCTGGGGCCGATCCTTGGTCAGGATGCGTTGCGTACCCCAGACCGCGACGGGCACCAGGACGGCTCCCCCCTGCATAGCCATCCGCGCCGCCCCCGTCCTACCGGCTCGAGGGACGAATGAGCGGCTGATCGTGCCCTCTGGGAACGTGCCCACGGCTTCTCCACGCTTCAGGTACTCCACTGCCAGATCCACTGAGTCGCTCGCGCGGGCAAAGCGATCCACCGGGATGTGTTTCATGCCCCGCATGAGCGGCCCCGAGACCTTGTGATCGAAGACCTCTTTCTTGGCCATGAAGCGGACGAGACGCCCGCGCTCGCGCGCGGCGTAGCCAACGAAGACGAAGTCGAGGTACCCGACGTGGTTCGAAGCCAGGACGACCGGGCCGGCGGTCGGCACGTTCCCCACGCCGAACGTGCGGATCTTCCAACCCATGATCTTGAACAGGCTCAGTGCGATGCCGATGACCGGCTTGTAGACGGGTTCCATGAAAGCTGGAAGCTACTCCTTTCCGGCGCCTGGAAGACGCGTCCGCACCGGTCGGTCAGCCTTGGGGCGCGACGGCGCGCCTCGACGAACGCGCCCGCTGAGAGGCATCCAGGAGGACCTTGCGGATCCGCACGGCGCGCGGCGTCACTTCCACGCACTCGTCCTGTCGGATGAACTCCAGCGCCTGTTCCAACGACAGTTGCTTATGCGGTATCAAGCGAACGAGCTCATCGGCGGTCGAGGAGCGCATGTTGGTCAGCTTCTTCTCTTTGGTCGGGTTGACGTCCATGTCCGCCGACCGAGCGTTCTCCCCCACGATCATCCCTTCGTACACCTCCGTCCCGGGTGGGACGAACAGGGTGCCGCGCTCCTGGAGGTTGAGCAGGGCGTATGAGCTCGTCGGGCCACGCCGGTCGGCGACGAGCGAGCCGGTGGGACGCGTGCGCAGCTCGCCGTGCCAGGGTTCGTAGCGATCGAACACATGGTGCAGGAGCCCCGTGCCACGGGTCTCGGTCATGAACTCGGTTCTGAAACCGATCAAACCTCGGGCCGGAACCACGTACTCCATGCGGACCCACCCGGTCCCGTGGTTCACCATGCTCTCGAGTCGTCCCTTACGCAACGCGAGAAGCTGCGTGACGACCCCCATGAACTCCTCGGGAACGTCGATCGTCAGGCTCTCGACCGGCTCGTGCACCTTGCCGTCGACCTCCCTGGTTACGACTTGAGGCTTGCCGACGGTGAGCTCGAACCCCTCCCGTCGCATCATCTCCACGAGAACGGCGAGCTGGAGCTCGCCTCGGCCCTGTACCTCCCAGGCATCGGGGCGCTCTGTATCCAGGACGCGGATCGAGACGTTGCCCACGAGCTCCTGATCGAGCCGGTTCTTCACCAGGCGTGCCGTCATCTTTTCGCCGTCCTTCCCGGACAGCGGAGAGGTATTGATGCCGATCGTCATCGAAAGGCTCGGGTCGTCGAAGTGACTGACCGGCAGGGGACGCGGATCGTCGGGATCCGACAGGGTTTCGCCGATCGTTACCTCGGGAAGTCCGGCGATGGCGATGATCTCTCCCGGGCCCGCTTCGGTCACATCGATCCGGTCGAGCGCCTCGGTCACGTAGAGCTCGGTGATCTTGACCCGTTCGATCGTCTCGTCCGCGCGGCACCATGCCACGGGCTCACCCTTCCGTATCGTCCCGTGGAAGACGCGGCAGAGGGCCAGGCGACCGACGTACGGCGATGCATCCAGGTTGGTGACGAGCGCTTGGAGGGGATGGTCTTCTTCGTGGGAGGGGGGCGGGATGTGCTCGATCAACACCTCGAACAGGGGTTTCAGATCGCTCCCCGAAACCTCCGCATCGGTCGAAGCCCAGCCCGACTTCGCGTTGCAGTACACGATCGGGAAATCGATCTGCGTGTCGTCGGCATCGAGATCCAGGAACAACTCATACACCTCGTTGACGACGTCGGCGATGCGAGCGTCGGGCCGATCGACCTTGTTCACGACGAGGATGACGGGCAGACGGCCCTCTAGCGCCTTGCGAAGGACGAAACGCGTCTGAGGCAGCGGCCCCTCGCTGGCGTCGACGAGCAGGAGGACACCA
>WHSQ01000005.1:51906-54352 GCA_009380005.1 Actinomycetota bacterium
CCGTCGACCATAGTCAGTCCACGTTCGACCTCTCCGCCGAAGTCCGCGTGCCCCGGCGTATCGATGATGTTGATCTTCACATCGCCGTAGCGGACCGCCGTGTTCTTGGCGAGGATAGTGATGCCCTTCTCGCGCTCGAGATCCATCGAATCCATGACGCGCTCGGCTACATCCTGGCGTGCGCCGAACGCGCCCGACTGCCACAGCATCGAATCGACGAGCGTCGTCTTGCCATGGTCCACGTGGGCCACGATGGCCACGTTGCGGAGATCCGAGCGCGTTCGCGTCACCGGTTATCTCGATCCGTACGCGAGCGGAAGCTAGCGCCGCGCGGGACGACGCGACCGGCGATGCTGCCGGACCTTCTGCTTACCCTTCTTGCGAGGAGCCTCCTGGCGGACGGGGGCGGGGCGCTCCGCTTCGGCCAGCGCCACCGCTTTCAGGGCCTCTTCCGCTGCGGCCATACCGGCCTCACCCTCGGAGATGACGAGCTGGAACAGGACGCCCTTCTCGAACTCCTCGATCGACTTGGAGAACTTCGAACGATTCCCGTTCGGCGACTGCCACTCGGCGAAGATCTTGCCGGCATGTGGCACCTCGATACGAAGTGGGATGGATCCTACGCGCCCTTCCCAAGCGAGGTGCGCCGGATTCTGCTCCCGTGGGGTCTCCACGGGAGGTGGTTGTCTACGTCCTCGTGAGCTTCCGGCCATCAGAAACGCCTCCTTTTGCGAGGTTGCATCATCGACTTCCTACCGTGCGAGGAGAACACCTTGCGCGGCGCAGCAAGAGCCAGTCCGCCGGCCGTGAACTCTTCCTTGAGCTCCAGCTCTCGAGCAACCACGCTCATGTCGTGGAGCTGAGTCGGAGCGACGAAAGTGATACCGATACCACTCCGACCGGCACGAGCCGTTCGACCGACACGGTGGACGTATTCCTTGTGACCCTGTGGGGGGTCGTAGTTGATCACGTGAGAGATGCCATCGAGGTCCAGTCCTCGCGCCGCCACATCGGTGGCGATCAGGACGTCGACCTTGCCCGAGACGAACGAATCGAGCGCGCGCTTACGCGCAGACTGCGTTAGGTCCCCGTGCATCGCGAGAGCCTGGATCCCCTTAGCGCGGAGACGTGACCGGAGGCGATCTGCGCCCCGTTTCGTGCGAACGAAGACGAGGGCGAGCTCACGTTCCTGGGTCAGAACATCGATCAGCTTGTCGACCTTCCCGTGCTCGTCGACGGCCATGAACCGATGGTCGGCCTCCTCGATCACCGGCCGCTCGTCCTCGATCGAGTGACTCTGAGGGTCGCGGGTGTAGGCGCGAGCCAGGTGACCCACCGCACCGTCGAGCGTGGCCGAGAAGAACATCGTCTGACGGTCCTTCGGGACCGAGCGGGTGATCTTGTCGACCTGCGGATGGAAGCCCATGTCGAGCATGCGGTCGGCTTCGTCGAGGATGAGGATCCTTACGCCGCCCAGGCTGACCACCCGGCGGTCCATCAGGTCCTGCATCCGCCCGGGAGTGGCGACCAGGATGTGGGCCTTGGCGGCCCGCTCTGCCTGCTTGGGGATCGGTACGCCGCCGTAGACCGAGGCGACCCGGAGGTTCCTGGCCGCGGCTATGTCTCTCATGTCCTCGGTGACCTGCACCGCCAGCTCCCGGGTGGGGACCAGGACCAGGGCCGACGGGCGAGCCATCGCCGGGTCCAGTCGCTCGACGATGGGGATGGCGAACGCCAGCGTCTTGCCCGAACCGGTGCGAGATTTGGCCAGGACGTCCCGACCGGCGAGCCCATCGGGCATCACCATGGTTTGGATGGGGAACGGGCTCCCTATGCCCCTGCGTCCCAGGGCCCGAGAAACGGGCGCGGACACCCCCAGTTCAGCGAAGGTAGACAGCTGCCTCAACTCCTTACTGCTCGGCAATACCGCTGCCGATCACGGGAGATCCTGCGCCCGTGTACCACCGTAAGGAGGGACCGGAGAAGGGATCTCACGAGCGACACCATGTCGCCCTGCGCCGCATGAAGCTCGACTATGTCAACCAGGATACACGCCGGCAGCGCCCGTGGCGGCCTTTTCCTACTTCGCGCTCGCCTGCTCATCGCCCGTGATCCCCGCCCCCGCGCGTCGGGCCACCCGACCGCGGGGGACGATATCCGTGCACGCCCCCCCTCGATGCACCCCGGCGGTCCTTGCCTTGCCGCCCACGCAGCCACGCGAGGATGGCCGACCGCACCCGCGGCACACCAACAGAAAGGCTAGCGATGCCTACAGCCACCTTCCATACCAACCGAGGCGACTTCATCGTGACCCTCATGCCCGAGCATGCCCCCAAGACGGTGGCCAATTTCACGGAGCTCGCCGCCGGCAAGCGGGAGTGGACCGATCCTAGGGACGGCTCCAAGAAGTCCGAGCCGCTCTACGACGGGACGATCTTCCACCGGG
>WHSQ01000005.1:54362-79988 GCA_009380005.1 Actinomycetota bacterium
GGTGATCCCAGACTTCATGATCCAGGGCGGGGACCCGTTGGGGTCGGGGCGGGGCGGTCCCGGCTACCAGTTCGAGGACGAATGCCCGCCGGGGGGACCGAGGTTCGACCGCGCCGGCCTGCTGGCGATGGCCAACGCGGGGCCCAACACGAACGGCTCCCAGTTCTTCGTGACGGTGGCCCCCACCGATTGGCTCACCGGGAAGCACACGATCTTCGGTGAGGTGACCGACGGGATGGACGTCGTCCGCTCGATCTCGCGCTTGGAGACGGGAGCGATGGATCGGCCGACGCAGGACGTGGTGATCGAGCGGATCGAGATCGTCGGCGATTAGCGGCTGGCGGAGCAACTCGGCCGCCCGGTAGTTACGGCCGGACGGCCGGCCTTCACGCCAGCAGATCGCCGATGGAGGCGATCGAGTCGATCACACGGTCGGGTCGGACTTCGCCCTCGAGATCCGTAGGACGGAACTTGCCGGTGCGGACGAGGACGCCCTGTATGCCCGCGTCCTGGGCCGCCAGGACATCGTTGCGCACATCGTCCCCCACCATCGCGACCTGCTCCGGGTGCATGCCGAGCTCCGACAGGCCGGCTCGGAAGAACTCCGGACTCGGCTTGCCGACGACAACGGCTTCCACGCCGGCAGCCTGCTCGAGACCGGCGAGGAACGCCCCCGCGTCGAGGGTCAGGCCCTCCTGGGTCTTCCAATACATGTTCCGATGCATCGACACCAGCGCGGCGCCGTCCATGAGCATCCGGAAGGCCCGGTTGAGATTGTCGTAGGTGAAGTTCTCCTCCGCGCCCCCGATGACCACGACCTCGCCGCCGTCGCCGACGAGCTCCACGCCATCGAGGTCCTCGTCCACGTCCCCCTTAGCGATCAGGAAGCACTTCTTCCCCGGATGGTTCGCTCGCAGGTAGGCAGCGGTGGCCGATGGAGCGGTGAGGATCTCCGCGGGCCGGATCTCGAAGCCGGCAGAGGCGAGCGTTCCGGCCAGCTCTCGCCTCGTCTTGGCCGTCGTGTTGGTGATGAAACGGAACGGGATGCCTCGCGAACGCAGGTCGGAGATCGCTTCGAGAGCGCCGGGCAGCGGTTGCCACGACTCGACGATGACGCCGTCCACGTCGAGCAGGAATCCCTCGGGCGTAACCAACGGAACCTCCTGGCTAGATCCCTCGACTTGGGTCAATGTATCCGCCGGAGCCACGGTCACCGGCGAGCATCGGGACGCTCGCACCTACGTACTCGACGAGCCGGGGAAGTGGAGCACGGGCGCCGGAGGAGGGTTCCAGGGCGCCGTCGGCCCCGGCCGGAGATCGGGAGGGATTCTATGCAGTTGCCGCGGACAGCCAGGGAGTTGATCGAGAGCGGGCCGATCGCGCACGTGACGACGCTCAACTCCGACGGCAGCCCGGACGTATCCCTCGCCTGGATAGG
This sequence comes from Actinomycetota bacterium, assembly GCA_009380005.1. Lineage (GTDB taxonomy): Bacteria > Actinomycetota > CADDZG01 > CADDZG01 > WHSQ01 > WHSQ01. The sequence goes on from WHSQ01000005.1 coordinate 55,801, forward strand.
GATCGAGGAAGACGAGATCGTCATCGGGACGCTCGGGGATCAGCGCAAGTTGAAGAACGTGCGTCGAGACCCACGGGTGGCGCTATCGATCCACACCGATGAGATCAACGAGTTCGGATTGAACCGATACCTCGTCCTGCAAGGGACGGCACGCGTGACGGAGGGCGGCGCGCCCGAGCTCCTGCAGCGACTCGCCCACACGTACCTGGGGCCCGAAGTGAAGTTCCCCCCGATGCCCGACCCGCCTCCGGGCTTCGTGACCCGCGTGACGGTCGAGAAGATCAAGGGCGTGGGGCCCTGGTCGGAGGGGCCCTAAACGCTTCCGCCCGCGTGAACAAGGAGACCTGGACGCACGGTTCGTCCAACCAACGCATGAGCTGGTTCAAGCGCGGCTACGAGTCCGGCAACCCGGATTCCTGCGACACCTTCAAGTAAGCCGAGCGCTCCGTCAGGGCAGGTACCGCATGGGGTCCTGGGGACTCCCGTTGACCCGGATCTCGAAGTGGAGGTGGTCCCCGGTACACGATCCGGTGCAGCCGACCGTGGCGATGAGCTGTCCCTGGGAGACGGACTGACCGCCGTTGACCACCACGGTGGTGGCGTGGGCGTAGACGCTCGAGAACCCTCCCCCGTGGCTGATGACCACGTGGTTCCCGTAGCCGTTGTCGTCGTAGCCGGCGAAGAAGACCGTCCCGGCCCTCGAGGCCCGGATCGGGTCTCCCGAGGTGCCGTCGATGTCGATCCCGTTGTGCATCCGGCCCCAGCGCCAGCCGTAACCGGAGGTCACCGCGCCGTTCAGGGGCCATATGAAGCCGGACCCCGATCGGGTCGCACGGACCACCTCGGGGGCATCTTGCGCCGCTTCCTGCGCAGCTTGCTCGGCGGCGCGGGCAGCTGCAGCAGCGGCAGCTTCACGTTCGGCCTGTTCCCGGAGCTGTTCTTCCAGCTGGTCGCTCCGGGACTTCAGACCTTCGGCTTCCTTGCGCTCGGCTCGGATGTCGGCGCGCAGGTCGACCAACCGCTGTCTCTTCGCAGCGCGCAGCTCGTGAAGGTGCTGTGCCTGCTCGACGCGCTCGGCTCGTGCGGCCTTCGCCTCATCGAGCTTGACCTCGAGCTGCGCCTTGGCCGCCTGCAGTTCCGCCTTCAACCGCTTCGTTTCGACCATGACGCGCGAGTTATTCCGCGACGAGGTTCCTGCGTACTCGAGACGAGACAGCAGTTCTTCGATCCGTTTCGATCCGAGCAGGAGGTCGAGCTCGCCGGTCACCCCACCCTTGTAGAGCTCGACCGCGATGTCGCGCGCCTGAGCAGACCGTTGCTCGTACAAAGCTTGTTTGGCTTCGATACGAGACTGCAGCACCGAGATGTCGTCCTCGGTAGCCGCGATCAACGCGTCCGCTGCGGCGATCGCTTCCGCGACCGCGGCCGCCTGCTCGTCGATGGATGCGATCTGGTCGGCCACCGAATCGGCTCGGCCCTGGATCGCTCGGATACGGGACCGTGCGTCCTTGAGGCGGTCGCGAAGGGCGTCTAGCTGCGACGAAGAAACCTGTGCGTCGCTGGTCGGAGCGACGAAAGCACCCGCCGCCAACAGCGACGCCAACACGGCGCGCAGCGATCTCTTCATGATGGGGATCCTGGACCCCTCCGGTCGTCGACGGAGCAGAAGCCGTCCATGGTAGCCACGATGGGCCGAGGACTCCAATCCCGCGAAACACATGCCCGTGATTCGTGCCGCCGTCGGCGTTCCAGGATCCGCGACGCGGAGTGCGCCGCGGGGGCCGTCCAAGCGGGACGACGGCCGGTCGCCGCGGGAGCGGCTAGAGGGTCGACAGCGGTCGGAAACAGTTGGGCCATGCCCTGGGGCCCTGGATGGCGAGGACTCGCTCGGCGATCGTTATCTGCTGCTTCTTCGTTGCTTCGTGCGCATAACGGGCGAATTCCGCGCCGCCGAATCCCAGCCACGTCGCTGGGTCGAACCGAAGGCCACCGTCGAAGCGCGAGTCGATATGCCACCTAGCGCTCGACTCACACATCGCAACCGCGGCCCAGTCGGCGCCGTAGGTGATCAAGTGACCGGTATCCGACCACGACGCCACGGCCTGCTCGATCTCGCGAGAAGCCGCGCGCTCCTGAACGACCTCTTGCAGCTCATCGATCACGACACCCGTTCCCCATTCGACGCTCGCGGCTCGCGTCCTGCCGGGAACCCCCGGCACCGCGAGCTAGGGCTCGCGCACGACCTCCGGGGGTGACTTGTCCTGCCGGAGCCCGAGGAAGCGGGGATGCCCTCCATACCCTTGGCGCAGTAGCGCCAGCTTGTTCCGCGTGAACATCTCCACGCCCGTGGTGCGTTTGAAAGCGAGACAGCGGATGCCATCGAGCTTCGGTTCGAAGATCCAATCGGGATCGGAGAAGTAGTCGGCGGTCAGCGTTGCCAGCATCGGCTCGATCCAGCCTGGGACCGAAGACTGCTTACGACTGGGCATCACGTCCCTTTCAAGCTCGAGCAAGTCCGGGCGACCTCCGCCCGCAATAGACTCGCAGACATGCCGGATGAGTCGAATCGGATCCGACCAGACCCACGCGGGCGAGAGGGTGGCTCGCCGTTCGACCCCGGCCGGCAGCGGTGGACAACGATCTTCTGGATACTCGCGGCTTTCGCCGTATTCACCTTCCTCCGGTTCGATGCCAGCCCGGTGGAGGAGATCAGCTACTCGCGCTTCCGCGACCTGGTTCAGGAGGATCGGGTCACCGAGGTATCGGTGACCGCCAATTCGGTGGAGGGCGAGTTCGAACGCGGCGACGACACCCAACGCTTCAGCTCGACGCTGCCACCGAACTTCGACACCGCCGAACTGGTGACGGAGCTGGACGACGCCGGCGTAGACGTCAGCGGCAACCAACCCAGTCTGTGGGCCGAGTTCCTCGTCTCACTGCTCCCGTTCCTCGCCATCGGTCTCCTCTACTACTTCTTCGTCATCCGCAGGTTGCGATCGCAGATCTCGGGGCCCGACGGACCCTTGTCGCTGGGCAAGAACAAGGCGAAACTCTACGACCGCACGGATCTGAAGACGACGTTCGAAGACGTCGCGGGAGTGGACGAGGTCGAGACCGAGCTCCAGGAGCTCGTCGATTACCTGCGCAACCCCGACAAGTTCAAGCGCATCGGTGCCAAGATCCCGAAGGGCGTCCTCCTGGTAGGCCCGCCCGGTACGGGCAAGACGCTGCTGGCTCGCGCGATCGCGGGGGAAGCCGGGGTCCCGTTCTTCTATATATCCGCGTCGGAGTTCATCGAACTCTTCGTCGGACTGGGAGCAGCACGCGTGCGGGATCTCTTCAAGCAGGCGCGGGAGCGCGCCCCCGCGATCGTCTTCATCGACGAGATCGACGCGATCGGTCAGACACGCTCGGGCTACTCCAATCCGGTCGCGGGCCACCAGGAGCAAGAGCAAACCCTGCAGCAGTTGTTGACCGAGATGGACGGTTTCGAACCCAATAGCGGCGTGATCCTCGTCGCTGCATCCAACCGGCCCGAGGTCCTCGACGCGGCCCTGCTTCGCCCCGGCCGGTTCGATCGTCAGATCCAGGTGAACCTGCCCGAGGTCAACGGCCGCGATGAGATCCTTCGGATCCACGCGCGTGACGTGAAGCTCGAACCGGACGTCGACTTCAGGGTTCTGGCACGTCGTACCCCGGGCTTCTCCGGCGCGCAGCTCGCTAACGTCCTCAACGAGGGTGCTCTCCTCGCGGCTCGTAAGAACAAGGACACCGTGTCCATGGAGGACCTGGAGGAGGCGATCGACCGGGTCGTGGCGGGCTTGGAACGCCGCTCACAGGTGCTCGGTCCGGAAGAACGCAGGCTCGTCGCCTTCCACGAGTTGGGGCATGCACTGGTGGCCCTCTTCGTCGACCATTCGGACCCGGTGCACCGCGTCTCGATCATCCCGCGCGGTATCGGTGCCCTCGGCTACACCCAGCAGCTCCCCGAGGAAGAGCGATACCTGATGACCGAACCCGAGCTTCGCGACAGGATCGCCGTTCTGCTCGGCGGCAGGGCGGCCGAGCAGATCGTCTTCGGGTACGCGACCACGGGGGCTCAGGACGACCTGAAGAAGGCAACCGAGATAGCACGGCGGATGGTGATGGAGTTCGGCATGTCCGAGAAGGTCGGGCCGCTCAACATCGGCGAAACGGGGCCCCGCTTCCTCGCGCCCGCCTTCCGCAAGGAAGATAGCGTCTCCGATGAAACCGAGGTCGCGATCGATCGGGAGGTGAAGTCGATCCTGCTCGAAGGACAGGAGAAGGCGCGCACGATCCTGCGGGATCAGCGAACCGACCTGGACCGGATCGCCGCCGTGCTCCTGGAGAAGGAGACGCTCGATCGCCGGGATCTGGACCGGCTCCTGGGCCGCAGCGAGGAGCCCGAGATAGCGTCCCGCGACCAGCGGACCGCTTGATCCCGTCCTTGGCCCTTCCCTTCCCGGCAGACCTCTCTAGACTCTGGCCGTGAGCACGACGAGCGCGGGAGACTCCCGGGACCAGCCCGAACGCCGGCGGCCGAACCTGCCGATGCGGCCAAGTTCCTTCGTCGGCCGCGCCGCCGAGGTTGCGAAGGTCACCGATCTGCTCGGTTCGGATGACGTCCGACTCTTGACGATGACGGGCCCCGGAGGGATCGGAAAGTCGCGTCTGGCGGCAGAGGTCGTCACCTCGATCCAGTCTCGGTTCGCCAACGGAGCTGCGCACGTCCCACTGGCCCCGGTGAGCGATCCCCAACTGGTCCCCTCGGCGGTCGCTCGCGCCCTCGACGTGACCGAAAGCGCCGAACGCACGGTCATTGAGAACCTGACGGAGTACTTGCGGGACAAGGAGCTCCTGCTGCTGCTCGACAACTTCGAGCACGTCGTGTCGGCGGGTCCGACCCTCACGCAGCTGCTCGCGACCTGCCCGCGGATCAAGATCCTGGTGACGAGTCGCGCTCTCCTGTTCGTGCGAGGCGAGCAGGAGTTCGAGGTGCCGCCCCTCCTCGTCCCCCCGCTGGATATCGCCCGGGACGACCGAGCCCGTCATTCCGAGTACGAGTCCGTCCGGCTCTTCGTCGAACGAGCGCGCGAGGTGGAAGCGACGTTCGATCTCTCGGACGAGAACGCTCAGGTGATCGCCGAGATCTGCACGCGGCTGGATGGATTGCCTCTGGCGATCGAACTGGCCGCGGCGCGCATCGAGACGATCTCGGCAGAGGAGATACTGGCACGCATCACGAATCGCCTGGATCTCTTGACGGAGGGTCCGGCCGACCTGCCCGAGCGACAACGCACGCTCCGCGCCGCGATCGATTGGGACTACGACCTCCTGAGCGAGGCGGAGCAGAAGATCTTCCGGCGGCTGGGCGTTTTCTCGGGTGGGTTCTCGATCCCCGCGGCGGAAGCCGTCATCGGAACGGAGGAGTATCCGGGCGCCTACATCCTCGACACGATCGAGTCGCTCGAGGCGAAGAGCTTGCTCGAAGCCGAAGGGAACGCAGACCCCGTGGATCGCTATTCGATGCTGCGGACCTTGAGCGAGTACGCGTTCGACAAGCTCGCCTCGTCCGATGAAACGGATCTCATTAAGGACAGACACGCCGCCTTCTTCACCGGGCTGGCCGAGGAGGCAGCTCCCCATCTTCGGCAGGCGGATCAAGTGGAGTGGCTCGCGGTGCTGGACCAGGAGCACGACAACATGCGCGTCGCCCTCCAGTGGCTGGCCGACAAGGACGACGCCGAGGCCGAGCTGCGCCTCGCGGCAGCTCTCGCTTATTTCTGGGAGTTCCGGGCCCACCTCAGCGAGGGCCAGCAACGGCTCGAGGAGGCCCTGGCTCGGGGAGAGGATGCTCCGGCGCCCCTCCGGGCGGTCTGCCTCGACTTCGCGGGGCGACTTGCACGCGGGCAGGGTGAGTTCAAACGCGCTCGCCAGCTCACCGAGCACAGCATCCGGCTCTTCCGGGAGATAGGCGACACCAACGGGTTGGCGGGTGCACTCAAGTCCCTCGGCATCATCGCCGCGGAGCGCGGGGACCTGACTTCCGCCCGCTCGCTATACGAAGAGAGCCTCGCCCTGAAGGAGGAGGTGGGCGACCCGAGGGGGATAGCCGAAGCGCTGAACAACCTGGGCGTGGTCTGGCACGGCGAGGGCGACCTCGTGAAGGCGATCGAGCACTACGACCGGGCCCTCCAGTACTTCGGGGAGGCCGGCGACAAGCAGGCGATGGCACGGATCCTCATGAACCTCGGGGAGGCCAAGATGGAGCAGGGCCTCTATCCCGCGGCGAAGGGGTTCATCCGAGGCAGCCTCGTGCTCTGCCAGGAGGTCAATTCCCACTGGGACATCGCCGACCTGCTGGAGCTGATGGCCTCGACGGTCGGCGCCACCGCTCTGGCCGAGGATGCGGCCAAGCTGTTCGGGGCGGCGGCCGCCCTCAGGGACCTGCTGGGCGCCCCGCTACCTCCGTCCGAGGTCCCCGCCTACGAAGAGCGGCTCGCCACGGTGAGGGCTCGGATGAAGGACGAGGAGTTCGAGACCGCCTGGAAGGAGGGCCGGAGCATGGAGGTCGACGAGGCGGTCGCCTTCGCACTCTCGATGTGAGGGAGAAGCTCCGAACCGGAGCAGGGGAACCACGCAGCGCGACGAGGTCGAAGCGATCGCTGCGTCGGTGCAGCCGCTGCGCTAAGGCTGATTCTCTCCGCCGAAGAGGTCGGAGACGGAGCCTTCCTCGAACACGGCCTTGATCGTCTGAGCAACCAGTGGGGCGACCGAGAGGACGAGCAACTTGTCGATCTGCTTCTCGGGCGGGATCGGCAAGGTGTTGGTCACGACGAGCTCCTTGATCTGGCTGTTCTTGAGCCTGTCGATCGCGGGCCCAGAGAGGATCGGATGGGTGGCAGCGGCGTAGACCTCCTGGGCACCCGCCGCGAGCAGCACGTCGACGCCCTGGGTCAACGTCCCTGCAGTGTCGATCATGTCGTCGACGATCACGCACACCTTGCCCTTCACGTCACCCACCACCATGCGTGTCTCGGAGACGTTGCGCGCATCCTTCCGGCGTTGCTTGTGCAAGAAGACGACCTGTCCGTCGGCATCGTTGAGCTCGTTGATGTGCTGAACCCACTTCTCGGCGAGCCGTACGCCGCCCGAATCCGGAGACACGATGGCGAAATCGTCGGGGAGGAAGTCGGCGAAGTGATCCACGAGGATGGGTACTGCGGTGAGATGATCGAACGGCACGTCGAAGTAGCCCTGGATCTGTCCCGTGTGTAGGTCGACCGAGACCATCCGGTCGCAGCCCGCAGCCTCGTACATGTCCGCCATCAACTTGGCGGTGATGGGCTCCCGCCCACGAGCCTTCCGATCCTGGCGCGAGTACGGGTAGAGGGGACAGACCGCCGTGATCCGTTTGGCCGAGGCTCGTTTCAGTGCGTCGATCATGATCAGTTGCTGCATCACGTGGTGATCGACCGGATCGCAGATGCTCTGAATGACGAAGGCATCGCAACCCCGAACCGAGTCTGAGAAGCGCGCGTAGCTCTCTGAGTTCGCGAACGACGCGATCTCTACGTCGCCCATCTTCATGCCGAGGTGATCGGCGATCTCGACGGCCAACGGGGGGTTAGCGGTGCCCGTGAAGATCATCAAACGCTTGTAGGTGGGTAGGTGCACGCAGCTACCTTTCGGACGTCCGGCGTCTAGCGCTCATTGTCGCGGCTCGGCGGCTCCTCGTCAGGCGCCGCCCGACCCTTCTTCATCCGGTCGCCCTTGCCCTCGAGGATCCGAGCGGGCACACCCACGGCCAAGGCCCCATCCGGGACGTCGTCCCGAACGACGGATCCGGCCCCCGTGGCCGCTCGCTTCCCGATACGTATCGGGGCGACGAGCATCGTGTCCGAGGAGATATACGCCTCGTCCTCCACGACCGTGCGGTGCTTGGCCGTGCCGTCCCAATTGCAGGTGATCGTTCCGGCACCGACGTTGACGTCCCGTCCGATCTCGGCGTCGCCAACGTAGGACAGATGAGGAACCTTGCTGCCCTCACCCACGACGGCCTTCTTGGTCTCGACGAAGGTGCCGATATGGGCTCCCGCCCCGAGCTCCGTTCCCGGCCGCAGGGAGACGAAGGGCCCCACGGAGACCCTCGGCCCGATCGACGAGCTTCGAACGACGGCGTAGGTAACCGTCGCGCCTTGCTCCACGGTCGAGTCGACCAGGCGAGCGTGGGGGCCGATCTCCGCTCCCCGCTCGATGCGGGTATCCCCCTCCAGAAAGGTGAACGGCAGGATCCTGACATCGGGTTCGATCCGAACGCTGGCATCGATGTACGTGGTCGCCGGATCGACGATCGTGACGCCGGCGTCCATCAACCGTGAACACGTCCGGTCCCGCAACAGCCCCGCCGCCTCGCTCAGCTCGGTTCGGGAATTCACACCGAAGCAGTCGTGGCCGTGCGTCATGTGAGCCAGCACGGTCTCGCCCTCGTCGCGAAGCAACTCGATCACGTCGGGCAGATAGAGCTCCCCTTGCGAATTCTCGCTGTGGACCTTGCCGAGCGCTGCGTCCAGGCGTTGGATATCGAAGACGTAGATCCCACCGTTCACCTCATCGATGCGCCGCTGATCCTCGTCCGCGTCGCGATCTTCGATGATGCGCAGCAGGGATCCATCGGCATCTCTGACGATGCGTCCCCGGCCCGACGGATCGCGCATCCTGCAACTCAGGACCGCCGCGGCCGAGCCCGTGCTCGTCGCCAGATCGATCAGTTCGGAGAGCGTCCGGCTCTCCAGCAGGGGATGGTCCCCGGGCAGGATCATCACCCGTCCAGAGTCCTGACCCAGTGCTTCGAGACCGATGCGGGCCGCGTCCGCGGTGCCCTTGATCTTTGGTTGGATCGCGTAAGTGACGTGGCCGAGGCCGGTTTCCGCCATCACCGTCCTGATGGCCCCGTGCTCGGGAGGCACCACGACGACCGTTCGACCCGCGAGCGGCGAAGCGGCGTCGACGACGTGGGCCAGTATCGGCTTGCCCGCGCACTGATGCAGGACCTTCGGCAGATCGGATTGCATCCGTCGTCCGAACCCCGCCGCGAGGACTATGGCGCTGATGCTCTCGGTCACCGATCCCCTCCTCCCAACGCAGCTGCCCCGCCTGGACTCGAACCAGAACTTCGGGATCCAAAATCCCGCGGGCTGCCAATTACCCCACGGGGCATCGCGGGCCTCATCGTACGCGCTGGACGCTCCGGAGCGAGGAGGCGACGACGTGCAGCCTGTCGAACAGCCCCGAAGCGGCTTCGGCGATCTCCTGTGCGTGTTCCGGGCCCGCGGCAAGGCCGAAGATCGTCGGTCCCGAGCCCGAGACCAGAGCGCCCAGCGCACCGCATTCCTGCAGGGCCTCCTTCCTCGCCGCCAGCCCTGGAACGAGGGCCACGGCCGCAGGCTCCAGGTCGTTGTACAACAGGGCCCCCACGCCGGCTACATCACCCGTCGTGACGGCTTCGATCATCGCCTCGGCGGAGGCGGGGGCCGGGGCCGGGTCGAGCTCGTCCCAACGCGAGTAGACGTCTCCGGTCGCGAGGGGGCTGAACGAAACGCCGATCACGAACCAGAACGTATGGGGGCACTCCAGGCCGGTGACGCGATCCCCTCGTCCCGCGACGAGCGCGGTGCCGTCGCCCCGCACGAAGAACGGCACATCGCTCCCGATCGTCGCTCCGAGCTCCGACAACTCATCATCGGACATCGACATGTCGAGGCAGTCGCGAGCGCCCAACAGGACCGCCGCCGCGTCCGCGCTGCCTCCGCCGAGGCCACCGGCCACAGGGATCCGTTTCGTGATGTCGATCGCGAGCTGCTCGGCCCCCAACGACGCCAGAGCGCGCGCGGCGAGGTTCGCGGTTCCTTCGATCTCCCCCGGAACCTCCATCGACATAGTCACGCCGGCGCCCGGAGCCATCTCGACGTCATCGGCGAGGTCGATCGCATGGAAGACCGAGGTCAGGTCGTGGAACCCATCCGGTCGCGTCGCGTGGATCCTCAGGTAGAGGTTCAACTTGGCGTGAGCCCGGAGCCTCACCGTTCCCGTCACAGGAGCCTCGCGAGGGAAACGTAACCCTCGACGCCCACATCTTCGGCCCGCGTGGCCGGATCGATCCCGGCTCGCTCGAGGAGTTCCGTCGCCGATCGCGCGTCCCCGGTCTTCGCCGCCACCGAGTTGCGCAACATCTTGCGTCGTTGGCCGAACGCGGCGTGGACGACTCCGAAGAAAGAGTTCACGTCGACGTCGGGCAACTCTTCATGCCGGCGGCAGGACACGATGACGGAATCGACGTTGGGGATGGGCCAGAACGCCTTCCGAGAGACGCGCCCGGTCACGGCCACGTCGGCGAAGAACTGGGCGAGGACACTCGAGCCTCCGTAGACCTTGGAGCCGGGCATCGCTGCCAGCCGCTCTCCGGCCTCCCGTTGAGTCATCACGGTCAGCGAGGTGATCCGCGGCGCGCTCTGTAGCACGGCGAGCACCAATGTCACGGCCATGTTGTACGGCAGGTTGGCGACCAGCTTGTTGGCGCCCGTATCCGCCGCCACGACCTCCGACGCGTCCTCGTTGCGGAACTCGACGTTGTCGACGCCGGCAAGGAGCTCCTTCAGTAACGGCACCAGCCTTCGATCGATCTCGACCGCGATGACCCTGCGCGCGGTCGCGGCGAGGGCCAGCGTGAGGGAACCGGCACCCGCACCGATCTCCAACACGACGTCCGAAGCCCGGACGTCCGCCCGGTCGACGACCTTCCGGATCGTGTTCGGATCGATGACGAAGTTCTGACCGAGCGATCTCTGGGGCCGGATGCCGTGGCGTTCGCACAGCTCTCGCAGACGGCGAGCTCCGAGCAGAGGGGCTTCCGTCATTCGTCCAGCGCGAACAACCGGCGAGCGTTACGGGTACTGGTTGCGGCCACCGCTTCTACGTCTTGGTCACGCGCCGCGGCGACGGCTCCTCCGACCGCGGCGACGTAGGCCGGTTCGTTGGGTTTGCCGCGGTGGGGTTCGGGGGCCAGGTAGGGGGAGTCGGTCTCGACCACCAATCGATCCTCGGGAACCAGCCTCGCCGCTTCTCGGAGCTCGGGTGCGCTCTTATAAGAGATGTTCCCGGCGAAGGAGATGTACGCGCCGAGTTCCAGAGCGTCTTTCAGATCGTCGGTCTCGCCGGTCCAACAATGGAACGCGAGGCGCTCCGGAGGGCCGGCATGGTTCAGGATATCGAGGGCCTCCCGTACCGAATCGCGCGTGTGGATGACGAGGGCCTTGCCCAGGCGCTTCGCCAGGCCGATGTGCGCGGCGAAACCGCGCTGTTGCGAGCCCACGAAGGACCTGTCCCAGTGGTAGTCGAGGCCCGTCTCACCGATCGCCACCACGTTCGGGTCCTGCGCGATCACCTCGATGTCCGCGATCCACGACGCGTGCCAACCCTGCGTCTCGGAGGGGTGGTAGGCGGCTCCCGCCCATACTCCATCGTGCGCCGCCGCGATCTGGGCACACCTCCGGCTCGTCGTCACATCCACCCCGAGCGTCACGACGCCGTTCACGCCGGCGGCTCGCGCTCGATCCAGGACCTCATCGACCTCATCCTCCACGTCGTAGAGATGAGAGTGGGTGTCGAACCACACCGGCGATCCATTCACGCGGCGGGTGAATCCTCCTCGAGCCGCGGGAACAGCGGCGTCCCGGTTTCGACGCCGGTTCCTTCCTTGGTCATACGCCAGAAGAGATCGTCCCCGTAGTTGATCTCCGTGGTCGAACCGGTCAGCCCCAGCCGTCGCCATAGCTTCTCGGCCGTCTCGGGCATGATCGGCGCCACCATCGCGGCCATGAGACGCAGGGCGTCGGTCAACATGTAGAGGACGATCTTGAGACGGCGACCCTTCGTCTCATCCTTCGCCAGAGCCCAGGGTGCAACCTCTTCCACGTAGGCGTTCGCCTTGCGCACGAAGCGCCAGCAGGCCTTCAGCGCCTCGTCCAAACGAAGGTCGTCGATCGCCTTCTCCATCTCGATGAAGGCTTCGCCCTGCACCGCCATCAGGGCTTCGTCCGAGTCCTCCAGCTCGTGGTCCTCCGGGGGCCTCGGCACGACCCCGTCGAGGTACCGAGTCACCATCGACAGGACACGCGAGACGAGGTTGCCGAAGTCGTTGGCAAGATCGGAGTTGTAGCGAGCGATCATCGATTCCCATGAGAACTCTCCGTCGTTGCCGAAGTTGATCTCGCGCATGAAGTAGTACCGGTAGCCATCCGCGCCGAAGGTAGAGATCAGGTCCTGGGGAGCGATGCCGGTAAGGCGGGTCTTGCTCATCTTCTCGCCACCGACCTGAAGGAAACCGTGCGCGAACACCGTCTTGGGCTGCGGCAGATCCAGCGCCATCAACATCGCCGGCCAGATGACCGAGTGGAACCACAGGATGTCCTTACCGATCAGGTGGACGTCGGCCGGCCAGATGCGCTTGAACGTCCCCTCGTTCCGTCCGTAGCCGATGGCCGTGATGTAGTTCTGCAGCGCGTCGATCCACACGTAGATGACGTGCTTGGGGTCCCACGGGACCGGGATGCCCCATTCGAAGCTGACCCGCGACATCGACAGGTCCTGGAGACCCTGCCGGACCTTCCCCATCACTTCCTTGCGGCGAGATCCGGGCTGCACGCGCCACGGCTCGCGCTCCCACATGTCCAGCAGCCGGTCGGCGTAGTTGGACAACCGGAAGAAGTAGTTCTCTTCCTCGAGCCGCTCGGGCACGGTGCCGTGGATCGGGCACTTGCCCTCCACGAGCTCCTCGGGCGTGTAGTACGCCTCGCACGCGACGCAGTAGAGGCCCTCGTAGGTACCGAGGTAGATCTCGCCCCGGTCGTGGAGCGCCTGCACGAACCTCTGCACGGAGGTCTCGTGCCGCTCTTCGGTGGTACGTATGAAATCGTCGTAGGAGATGTTCAGCATCGTCCACACGTCGGTCCACTTCGGCAGTATGTGGTCGACCCACTGCTTCGGAGCCATGCCCTTGGCTTCGGCCGCCCGAGCGAGCTTCAGCCCATGCTCGTCGGTCCCGGTGAGGAAGTGGACCTTGCGGCCCTGGAGACGCCGGAACCGGCAGATGAAATCGGCGGCTACGGTCGTGTAGGCATGGCCGAGGTGGGGGTCATCGTTGGGGTAGTAGATCGGGGTCGTGAGGTAGAAGACTTCGTCGCTCAATGGTCCTCCAGGCGGCTGTCGGGGACGGGGGCCGAGGGTCGCAGGCCTCTACGCCCGCATCTTGTCCAGGCCGCCGGCCGAGCCGAAATGCACCATTTCTGATGGCCCAGGGTGTTTGACTTGCCTTGTGGCGCCGCATAAAGTCATTCCAGGACTTACCAGTCTCTAAAGGGAGCGCTCGATGAAGTCTACCGGGGTAGTTCGCAAGATCGATGAGCTTGGTCGCATCGTCCTGCCTTCTGAGCTCCGGCGCGTCTTCGGCATCCGCGAGGGCGACGAGCTGGAGATCAGCGTGGACGGCGAGCGGGTGATCCTGCAGAAGCGCCAGGACCAGTGCCTGTTCTGCGGCGCCGACCAGCCCGAGGTCGAGTACAAGGGCCGCAGGATCTGCCAGTCCTGCGCGGCGGAGCTTGGCACCATGACCGGGGGCGAGATCCGCCTTCCCGAGGCCGCCGACACCCCCACCTCCTAATCGCCCGGCTCGACCAGGGCGTCGAACACCTTCCGCTTCGGCACGCCGGCTTCCCTGGCCGTGCGGGCGAGCGCTTCTTTGCGATCCACGCCCGAGTCCATCAACGCCCGAGCCCGGGTGGCGAGCTCCTGGGCCGTCGGCTCCGGCCGGTGCCCTCTCACCGCTCCTCCCACCACCAGCGTTATCTCCCCCCGCGGAGCGTCCTCCTCGACCGACGCTTGCAGCTCCGCGAGAGAGCCGCGGCGGACCTCCTCGTGCAGCTTCGTGAGCTCGCGAACGAGCGCTGCGGGCCGTTCGCCCAGGCCGTCCAGGAGGTCCTGGAGGCAGGCGGCGATGCGGTGCGGCGATTCGTAGATCACCAGGGTGCGGGGCTCCTCGGCGAGCTCGGCTATCCGCCGCCGGCGATCTCCCGCCTTCCGGGGCAAGAACCCCTCGAAGACGAACCTCGCGGGGGGCAGGCCGGAGATGGCCAGGGCGCTGATGGCGGCGGTGGGCCCCGGCACGACCTCGACGGGGATGTCGGCGGCGATGCACGCTCGGACCAACTCGTACCCGGGATCGGAGAGGCCGGGCATGCCGGCGTCGGTGACCAGCACGACCGTCTGGCCGCTCTTGGCCCGATCCAGCAACGGTCGAGCCTGCCGGCGCTCGTTGCCCTCGTGGTAAACGACAAGGTCACGAGCCTTGATACCGAGGTGGGTCAACAGCTTCCGGGTCCTACGGGTGTCCTCGCACGCGATGACGTCGGCTTCACGTAGCACTCGCTCCGCTCGATGGCTGACGTCCTCGAGGTTGCCGATGGGGGTCGCGCAGAGGACCAGGCGGCCGGTCACCGGTCCGGTCTCCACGGCTCGAACACGTAGCGAAGCACCTCCACCACCAGCCCTCTCCACGACCTTTCGTCGTCTTCCACCTTGCTCCCTCTGAAGAACGTGCTCGTGACGTCGAGCGCCCTCTCGTTCCTGGTGATCCCCACGTGATCCGTGAGCACGACCACGTTGTGCTCGCCCCCACGACGCCAGTCGGAATCGAGCCAGACGGAGTCACCGAGCGCCCACAGCGCGAGGCGCGGGACCGGGTCGCCGCCCGTGTGCACCTCCTGGAGCTTGGTGGGCGAAGCTCCTGCATCGACGTCGAAGGGAGTGAAGCCGGCGACGTCCAAGAGAGCTGCCAAGCCCGTAGCGGCGAGATGGCCGGGCGTGCCGGAGCGGAGCTCGAGTGGCGCCGGCATCGAAGGCGGCGCCGCGAGGACCGCGATGGCCTCGATCCCACCTGGGGAGCGGCCTCGCAGCGCTCGATCCATGATCAGCGCCGCCTGCGAATGGCCGAGGACGAGCACCGGCGGTTCGAGATCGCCGAGCTGGGCCGCGACCCTCCGCGCGGTCAGGTCTAGGTCGGCTCTGGTGTCTTCTGCCTCGTACGGTTCGCCGGCGGCACGGTAGCTCAACAGCGCCCGACGACCGCGAGCGACGCCTACATCGCGGGGATCGAACATCGACAAGGCTCCTGTCGTCGACGTCGAATCCACCCCCTGCAGGACGGCGAGTCGTGCGTCCCGGCGCAGATCCTCTTCCGGCTGCGGGTTGCGAAGGCTTCGATCGTTGATGGAAACGGCCAGCAGCAACAGCGGGCCGATCATCGCGATCGCGACTACGAAGGAGGCCGCGCCCGACCTACGACCGCTACGCAGACGTTCCCTCCACCCCAGCAACATCAAAGCGTTTAGGGGGCCAAGGAGCAAGAACAACAGCGCCCACGCCCAGCTCGCATCGACCGTCGTCTGGACCAGTGCCCCGGCTGCAGACAGGAAGAGGCCGTAGCCGAGGAACGAGCCGAACTCCGGAACGGTCGCCGTCTGAGGCGAACCGCTTCCCGCATCCATCGCGACCGCACCGCGAGCGAGCAGCACGGCGGTGAACACACCCAGCCCGCCGGCGACCCAGATGAAGGGCGCGTAGCGAACCCCAACCCCGACCGTATAGAGGAGGGCGCTGGGGAACAGCGTCGCGACGGCCAGAACGCTCCAACGAACCATCCGCAACCACGGAGCCATCAGGTTCCCGGGACGACCCTCGGCCAACCACAGCGTCGCGGACAGCGTGAGACTGCGAACGGCGATGCCGGACGCGAGTGTCCCCAAGAACACCGGCCACGTTGCAAGCGCAAGAGCCTGCTTGAGATCGTGGAACAGGCCCATCGGATATACGCCGGCCCCCGGAACGCTTGCGGTGTCCGAGGCGAAAACTCCCATCAGGACCAGCCCGGCAGCGAGTACGGCCTCGACCGTCATGGGAACGAGGCTGAGGGGGGTGCGCTTGGCGATGCCGATGCCGGCGAGAAGTGTCCTCACTGCAGGGGAGGTTACATATGCTGCTCGCCGTGGAAGCCCGACGCGATGTTGGCGCAGGACACCCGGTCGCGCCGAGGCGAAGCTGGATGCTCAGGGACTGGTTCCTGATGTCGGCGATCACGCTGGCCGGAGGACTGATCCGGCTGGCTCATCTCACTTATCCACGAGAGCTCGTGTTCGACGAGACCTACTACGCCAAGGATGCCTGCTGGTACGTGGAGGCGGTCGAGAAGGTCTGCGACGCGCGTCAGACCGAGGCGCATCCTCCACTGGGGAAATGGCTCATCGGCGTCGGGATCGAGCTCTTCGGGTTCGAGCCCCTGGGCTGGCGGATCGTCGTCCTGATCGCCGGTACGGCCACGATCGCGCTCCTGTACGTGCTGGCTCGACGGCTGATGAACTCAACGCTTGCCGCGTCCGTGGCGTCGGGGCTCCTGGCCCTAGATCTGTTGCATTTCGTGCAGTCGCGTACGTCCATGCTGGACGTCTTCCTGCCGTTGTTCGGCGTGGCCGCCACCTTGTTCATCGTTATGGACCGGGATGACCATAGGTCGGCGAGCTTCCTGCGGCCCTGGAGGCTCGCCGCCGGCGCTGCTGCCGGGGCCGCCGTCGCGACCAAGTGGGCCGGCGTACCGATCCTGCTCATGGTGCTAGTCCTCGCCGCGATCTGGTCTCGTCACCGCCGCGGCGAGATCGCGACCGCGCCGGATCTAGGCCCCCGTATCGCCTCTCTGTTCGTGAGCTTCGTCGCCCTGCCGGCGTTGATCTACCTCTTGTCGTACGCCGGCAGGCTGGACGGCACCCTGCTCGCTCTCCCGTGGGCCGAGGGATCCTGGTTCCGGACGTTCTTCGATCATCACAACTACATGTTCGATTACCACCGCAACCTCGAGCAGACTCACAGTTACCAGTCGCCGCCGTACACGTGGTTGTTGTTGAAGCGTCCCGTCGCCTACTTCTTCGAGACCGCCGCGAACGGCGACTACCGGGAGATCATGGCGACCGGCAATCCGTTCGTATGGTGGCCCTCCATCGCCGCGTTGGTCTACGTGGCCTTCGATCGGGTCACGGCGCCGGAACGCGGACGCGCCTCGGGGGTGATCCTGGCCGGGTTCGGCTTCACGTATCTGCCGTGGTTACTGATCGGTTTATCGCCCCGCAGCGCCGTGTTCCTCTTTTACCTGCTGCCCACGCTCCCGTTCCTGTGCCTTGCTCTCGCGTACGTCGCGTGGCGCGCCACAGACTTCTGGGAAGGGCGCGTGGCGCTGGCTCTGTTCGCCACGGTGGCCGTCGCGTCATTCCTCTTCTACAAGCCCTTGTTGGTGGGCGATCCGCTCGAGTACGAGGAGTGGCGTCGACGTCTGTGCCTGGCGGGGGAAGGCCGATGCCTCTTCGCTCACCCCGAGGCCTGCGAGAAACCCGACGGGAAGATCGACGGCGTCAGCGGAACGGTTACGACCGGGGACACCGTTTCCGTCACATCGTCCGAGACCGACTCGAACGCGTCGCTCCCCCCGAAGGGGTGGTGCTGGATCTGATCGGTGACGCGATCAGACCCTGCTTCCACCTTCTGTCGGCGAATCGTGCTTCGGCTTGACGAATCCACCGATCACCGCGCCGGCGGTCGCGCCCGCGATGGCGAAGGCGATGATGAATACGAGGACCGCTCCGCTGTCGACGAGCAGGCCGATGAGGGCGCCGACGAGCAGGCCGATGAGGGCGCCGACGATGGTGCCGAGCAGGAGCCCGATGCCCGCGCCCTTCGTCTGTGACTTCGTCGCGACGAAACCGGGCCCGGCGACGACGGCATCGCCATGTTCCATCGGCAATCTGTCGACGGGTCGTTCTTCTCGGTTCGCTTCGGTCATGATGAGACCTCCCGCTCCTCCGACCGTCGTTCCCTAGGGCTTACCCAGGGCGGGGATGGGAAACCGACTAGATCTCGTCGGCTTCCTCCACGGAGATGAGCTCGATCTCGAATATCAGCGTCGAGTCGGGAGGGATATCGCCCTGCCCGGCCGCCCCGTAACCCAGCTCCGGCGGGATGGTCAGCTTGCGGACGCCGCCCTCCTTCATCCCCCGGATCCCTTCTTCGAACCCGGGGATCAACTGGCCCACGCCAAGGGTGAAAGGAACGGGGTCGCCATCGCGCGATGAATCGAACGTGGTGCCGTTCTCCAGCGTTCCCACGTAGTGCGCGACCACGGTCGAGTCACCTTCGGCTTCGGCCCCATCCCCACATTCGATGTCCTCGATCTTGAGCCCCGAGTCCGTCTCGATCTCTTCGTCCTGCACGCAACCCTGCGCCTCGGAGTCGACGGTGCTCTCGTTCCCCCCTCCTCGCCCTTCGCCGTCGTCGTTCGCCTCATCACCGCAGGCGACGAAGGAGGCAAGCACCATGGCGATGACGAATAGCCTCATGATCTTCATCGGCGCACCCTACCGAACCGAAGTGCATGCCTCACCTGGAACCCTCTTAGGGTGCGTCGATGCGTTTTCGAACCTTCGCCGTCGTCGCGGCGACCGCGGTACTTCTGGCGGGGTGCGATGACGGCGAGGCGCCCGACCGGGCGGCGCCCGAGGCAACCGCGTCGACCCCCGCGCTCGAGGTAACTCGATCGCCCTCGCCGACTCCGGAGGGCGACCTCATCCCCGCCGCCGACGCACCGATCACCGATGATCCCGACGAGCTCGCCGAGGAGATCGCCTCGGTCGAACGTATGGTCCGCCGCAGGGTCCGGGAGTTCGTCGATTCGGGGGCCCGCCCAGGGTCGCAACAAGGAGAGGAGCTCGAGCTACTCGCCCTGTACCAACAGCGCATCTTCCGGAAGCTCACAAAGAACGAGCGCCTGGAGAAGGCCGTGCTGACAAGGCTCGAAGGAAAGGTGCAGAGGTTCTACGCCGGTACGATCGCGGCCCAGGAAGAGCTGGCCTCGATCACGGGCACCAGTGAGAAGGTTCCGCGCTTCGAGTTCGCCAAGGCGGAGACGCCTCACCGATTGCGTCGCTTCTTCGAAGAGGGCGAACGCCTCTTCCGCATCCCGTGGCACATGCTCGCAGCGGTCATGTTCGTGGAGTCGAAATTCGGCAAGGTGCTGGGGCCGAGCGTCGCCGGAGCCTTGGGTCCGATGCAGTTCCTTCCGGCAACGTGGGATGCATACGGTGGTGGCGGCGACATCATGGATCCGCATGACTCGGTGATCGGTGCCGCTCGATACCTGAACGCGTCCGGGGGCCCGGAGCGCATGCGCGACGCCCTCTTCGCCTACAACCCGACGGAGCCGTACGTGAACGCGATCCAGATCTACGCACGTCAGATCAAGCGAGACGAGGAGAACTTCTACATGTATTACTTCTGGCAAGTGTTCGTCTCGACGGAGAAGGGCGACGTGCAACTAACGGGTCCCGGAACGAGGAGAGATCTCACATGACCCGCCGCCGAGTACAACACCGGTAGCGCCGGGCGCTCGAAATGTTGTAGTCGGCCTGTACCTCACCTTCTCCGGGCTCGGGCTCGAGCGCGGATCTTCTTGCGCGCCTCCGATCGCGCTCGCTTGTCGCGTCTCGTCTCGAGGAACCGGAGTTCCCGCTGCAGCTTCAGGTAGCTCTCGTAGCGGGCGGCCTTCAGCTTGCCGCTGTTGATCGCCTTGCGGATCGCGCATCCGGGCTCCGATCGATGGGTGCAATCGCGGAAACGACACGAGTGAGCGAGCAGCACGATGTCCTCGAAGCTGCCCTGGATCCCGTCGGAGGCCTCCCACAGCTGCAGCTCCCGCATGCCGGGCGTGTCGAGCACGAGGCCCCCCTGTGGCAGCGAGATCAATTCACGGTGCGTCGTGGTGTGGCGACCGCGACCGTCCTCGCGGATCTCCTTCACCGTCTGCACCTCCTCGCCGACCAGGCTGTTGACCAACGACGATTTGCCGACCCCTGAGGAACCGAGCAGCGCGATCGTCCGGCCCGAACCCATGTAGGTCCCCAGCTCGGCGATACCGTCGCCGGTCACGTTGCTGACGATATGGATGGGAACGCCCAGGGCTACGCCTTGCACATCGGCCAACGCGCTTTCGAGGTCGGGACAGATATCCGACTTCGTGAGCACGATCACCGGGCTTGATCCCGACTCCCACGCCAGCGTCAGATACCGCTCGATGCGGCGCGGGTTCAGATCCTCGTCCATCCCGTTCACCAGGAACACCACGTCGACGTTCGCGGCGACGACTTGCTCCCGAGTGGTCTGGCCTGCGACCTTGCGCACGAAGGCGGAACGACGGGGAAGTAGTGCTTGGATCATCGACCGCGACGGAGGTGGCAACGGTTCGAACACCACCCAGTCCCCCACCGCCGGTAGGTCGAGCACCCCCTCGGCGCGATGAAGCATCCGTCCCGGGAGCTCGGCCCATAGGTCGGGACCGTCCCAGTAGAGGACGTAGGCACCTTTGTATTGGGCTGCGACACGAGCGGCGTAGAAGCCTCTCTGCCCATACGGCTCGAACGAAGCTTCGAGCTCGTCGTTCCAGCCGAGGTCATGCGATCTTTCGATGGTTGAGTCCAACGTCTCCTGTCCCTGTTCGGGCGCGCAGAGCGCGCGCGTGAAGATGTTCGTGCTGCGAATGGGATGCCGCGTGGTTAGCGGGGGCCGGTCAGGCCGAGACGCGCGCGGCTGTCCCGATGAGGAAGGACTTCGTGGTGGTCATTCAGACACCACCTCCTGGGGGGCCGCGTGCGGATGGACCTCGTCACTCAATCAGAACGCGCGAATCAGCGCAACCCTTCCGATGCCTCCGCGGGTCGTCCGGGTGCAACGACGACGGGATCTTCGTCGTGTTCGTGGCCGAGACGGGCGACCGAGATCCCAACCAGGATCACGACGACTCCCGCCACCTGGAAGGCGGAGGGGTCCTCGCTCAACAGCACCACACCCAGCACCATCGAGCCGACGGGCTGCAGCGTGAGGATGATCGACGTCATCGCCGCCGGAAGGCGTGGGAGTGAGATCGATATCAAGAGCCATCCGACGACCTGGGACGTCACGCCCAGCGCAAGGAGCCACCCGTGCGCCGGCCACGAGGGCACGAGATCCAGGTCACCCATGAACATCCCGGCCAACGCCGACCCCGCCGCCCCGACCAGGCTGGCATCGAACAACGGCTCGGCGGGACGGCGGATGTCCTCGTTGCCGTGGCGGAGCACCAGCAGGAACCCCGTATATGCGATCCCGGTCAGAACGCCGAAGACGACGCCCAGGACGGGATCCTCGCCGTAGGCGCCCTCCCCGAGCACGCCCGAGATGAGGACGACGCCGATCAGGACCACCGGGATGGCCACGAACGCCCCGAGATGCGGCTTCTCGCGCAGCAGCAGCCAGGCAGTCAGCGCCACGAATAGGACCTGGGTGTTGCCGAGGACCGTGGCGAGACCCGCGCCCACGAACTCAATCGAGATGTGCCAGAAGGTGAGGTCGGCCGCGAAGAAGAGGCCGGCGATCAGTGCCGGCCGGCGATCCCGCCACGCTCGCGCTCCGTACGTGCGTCGCTCCGCCCGGGCCAACAGCCACAGGAGCGGCAGCGCGTAGACACAACGGAAGACGGCCGCGGTCGAGACCGAGACGTCGGCGAGCCGCACGAAGATGGCCGAGAAGGCGATGCAGAGTGCGCCCGCGATCCCCGCGAGAGCCGGACGTCGATCGAAGAACCGCATGGGCCTCATGGTAGGAGGTGGTCGTTCGCGTTCAGCACGCGAGCCGGTGTACGCGGTGACAACGTCACCGACGACGCGGATAGGGTGGGGTCATCGGCAGTTCTAACGGGAGGATGGACTCGGTGGCAGAGAACGGCTTCCGGTCGCGGCTCGACGACGCGGTACGCGAGCACGACCTATTGCAACACCCCTTCTACAAGGCCTGGACGGCGGGCACCCTGACCCAGGACGACCTGGCCTTCTACTCCACCCAGTACTGGCGCCAGGTGGAAGCCTTCCCGGGCTACCTGCTGACTCTGGTCGCTCGCCTACCCGAGGGCGATGGCCGCACCATCGTCGAGGAGAACCTCTCCGACGAGGTCGGCGACGACCACGCCGGGATGTGGCTCCGGTTCGCCGGCGCCCTGGGCGTCGACGAGGAACGGGTCCAGGCCAGCGAGATCGAGCCCGGGACCAAGGCCTGCGTCGAAACGTTCGCCGAGGGGATGGCTACGAAGAGCTCGGCATTCGCTCTCGGCATGCTCTACGGCTACGAGTCCCAGACGCCGGCGGTCGCCAGAACGAAGGTCGAGGGCCTCGCACGCCACTACGGCATCGAGGACGACGGCGCCCGCTACTTCGAGCTGCACGCAGAGCTCGACGTCGAACACTCCGACGAGCTGGCGCGCGCGATGGACGAGACGATCGTCGACGAAGCCTCGAGGACAGATGCGGTAGAGGGAGCTCGCGCGGGCGCCGCAGCGATCTGGGGCCTCCTCGACGGAGTCGCTCGAGCCCGCGCCATCGCCTGCTAGCACCCGCGTCGGCAGGCGAGAGCTCCGCGCAGGGAAATCACCTCGATGAGATTCTCGACCCTGATGAGACTCGTTCCCCGCCCACAACCGGAACGAGCCACGACCCAGCGCATGTGATCTCGCGCGAGGCGTGATAACTAGAGTTGAAACTGTCAACTAGACGCGCCTAACGTTCCGCCCGTTTACCCGTGAGACGGATGAACGGAAGGGGCGAGGCGAACGTGAAGCGCGTCGCATCGATCGCGATCGGGCTGGCAGTCGTTATCCCGCCGGCGACACCGGCACAGGCACACGTCGACCCGGACGCAAGCATCCAACGTCGACACATCGTGCGTCGAGCCCGCTACTGGCTGGGCGCCGACTACTGCTGGGGTGGCACGAGGGGATGTTTCGATTGTTCGGGCCTCACCTATAGGGTCTTCAGGAACCACGGGGCCCGGCTCCCCCGTTCCACGCGCGACCAGTGGCGCGCGCGGAGCCGTGACGGCTGGCGCACGATCGATCGCCGTCGAGCGCTTCGCCGCGGTGACCTCGTCTTCTTCAAGAACACCTACCGGCGCGGCATCTCACACGTAGGCATCTATGCCGGCCGGGGGCGATTCATACACACGGGCGACGAGGTCGAGGTGGCCTCCCTGCGCACGCGCTACTGGAGGAGGCACTTCAAGGCGGGCGTCCGTCCCCGTTCCCTGAGATATACGAGCTGATCGCACCCGGGTCGGCGACAGCCAGACGCCGATCTAAGCTGCCCCGCATGGCGGCCGAGTGGGGTCAAGACGTCCCCTGGAGACCGCGGGACATCTGGCTGTCGCTGCTGGTCGGGTTGGGGCTCAGCGCCGGCCTGATCGGCGTCTTCTTCATCGGATGGAGCCTTGCCGATGTACGTGCGTCGGACACGATCCTGTTCTCCGTGCTCACGGTGCTGGTCTACGCGGGATTCTTCGCCGGCGTCTATCTCATAGTGGTGCGCCGTCGCGGAGTCTCCTTCAGCGATATCGGGTTCGTACGCGTGCGGGCAACAACCCTGGCTCTCATGCTTCCGATCACGGTCGGACTGCAGCTCGTCCTGGGGATCATCGTCTTCGCGAGCTCGCCTCTCCTCGGGGAACCCCCTTCGGCGAGCGAGCAGCTCGTCCTGGGCGGCTCGCCGGCGCTCTCGGTCGGAGAGGTGGTCCTCCTGCTCGTTGATGCGGCGCTGATCGCACCGTTCGTGGAAGAGCTCATCTTCCGGGGCCTCGTCTATCGGTACCTCCGTGGCCGCTGGAACGTGATCGGAGCCGTGATCGTCTCGTCGGCGCTATTCGCCGCAACCCACCTGATCGTGCCCTTGATGCCCGTGCTGTTCGCACTCGGCATCGTGCTCGCGCGGATCACCGAGCGATACCGCAGCCTCTATCCGGCGGTAGCCGTCCACGGCCTGAACAATGGACTGGCGGTGCTCCTGGTCGCGTTCACGACGTAGCAAGCCCGCTTTGGACGTCGAGGAACCCGATCCGCTCCAGTGCGTCACGTACGCCCGAACGCCGTGGTCAGCCTTTCACTGCGCCCATCGTGAAGCCCGCGATGAAGCGTTGTAGGAGGAGGTTGAACACGAGCGCGATCGGCA
>WHSQ01000005.1:79998-95307 GCA_009380005.1 Actinomycetota bacterium
AGCGCGACCACTACAACCGCCGCCTGCAGCGATTGCCAGTAGAAGACGTCCCCGCGGATCAGCTCCGTCGGTACCCCGATACTGATCGTCTTCTCCGCCGTCGAGGACACGAACGCCAACGCGTAGATGAACTCGTGTGCCGACAGCGTGAACGCGAAGACGATGACCGCGACGATGCCGGGGAACGTGAGCGGCACCACGACGTGGAGGAAGGCGCCGAGGCGGCTGTAGCCGTCGACCATCGCCTGCTCCTCGATGTCCTTGGGGATGCCCTTGAGGTAGCCGATGAGCAGCCACACGGAAACGGGGATCGTGATCGTCGGATAGATCAAGACCATCGACCAGGTGTTGTTCAGCAATCCCAGGCTGCCCACGACCCGGGTCAGCGGGATGAACAACAGGGTGGGCGGGATGAGGTAGACGAAGAAGATGGCTATCCCGAGGGGGCCACCCCACTTCATGTCGAGGCGGGCCAGCGCGTAGGCGGTGGGCAGCCCGACCACCAGGGTGATGGTGACCACGAACAGACCCACCCAGAGGGTGTTCCACGCGAAGGTGAGGAACTGCGTGTCGTAGACCAGCAGTCTCCAGTGCTCGAGGGTGGGGGGCTCGTTGTAGATGAACGGGTTATTCGCCTTCGTGTAGAGGTCGGGATGGGCTTTGAACGACGTGATCGTGCTCCAGATGAACGGCCCGGCCGCGGCCAGCGCGCCGATGATCGCCATCATGTAAAGCACGATCCGACCACCCCTCTCGCGCCGGCGGCGCTGCCGCCGGTGGCGGTCGACCTCCTCCTTGTTCGTGACGTCGATGGGTCCGTGGGCACGTGCCGCCCGGGTTTGGCCGACGGTCGTCATCGGCTACATCACCTCCCTGCGCCGGACCATGCGCAGGATCGCGATGGCCGCGGCGAGCAGCAGGGGGAATAGGAAGAGGGCCACGGCCGCGCCCTGAGCGAGGTCGCCGCCCTCGATACCCTTGAAGAACGCCCAGCTGGCCAACACCTGGGTCGACTGGGTAGGTCCACCCCGGGTCAAGATGAACACGACCGTCATGTCGGCGAACGTCAGGATGGCACCGAAGAGCACGGCGACCGCCGTGATCGGGAGCGTCAGGGGGATGTTGATCTCCCGCAGCTTGCGCCAGAATCCGGCCCCGTCGACCTCCGCCGCGTCGTTGATCTCGGAAGGGATCGCCATCATCCCCGCCATGATGATCACCGTGGCGAGCGGGACGATGCGCCATACGTGTATGGCGATGATCGAGCCCATGGCGAGGACCGGCCGGCCCAGGTAATACGAGTTCTCCTGGATGAGGCCGAACCATCGCAATACCCAATCGATCGGGCTGAAGATCGAGTTCAGCAACCACAGCCATGACACCGCAGCGAGAGCCACGGGGGTCGTCCAGGGAAGCAGCACGCAGAAGCGAACGAACCACTTCCCCTTGAAGTCCTTCACCAGCACGGACGCGAGCACGTGCGAGATCAGAACGATCAGCACCATCGAGATGCCGGTGAAGATCATCGTGTTCCAGAGGGACGTCCAGAAGATGCTGGAGGACAGGATGGTCCGCCACTGGCGAAGTCCGACGAGATCCAGGCTCGGGTTCCCCGTCGTTACGTCGCTGAAGCTGAAGAGGATAGCGAGGAAGAATGGGAACGCGACGAGTCCGATGATGTAAACGGCGGTAGGTAGGAGGAAGAGGCGGGCCAACAGGTCGTCTCGGTCGGCAAGCTTCCGTCGCGACCGTCCCACCTGCCGCCCTTGGTCCAACTCAGCGCTGTCGACGCTCACCGTCCTATCTCCATGCGTGTAGCCAACGCCGTCATAAACGCACCGGTCTCGCATCGACCCGTTCGCCCGACTTGCTATCGAAGAAACGGAGATCCTTCTCGTGGATGGCGAAGCGTTGCTCCTCGTTCTCGGAGACACCAACGTCGACGGTCGCGGGGATCCGAGCGATGATGTGTGTGTCGGCTGCAAGGCTGGGCACCGTCGCATATACGTGCCGGTCGCCCGAGAGGTATTCGATGCGGTACACATGCACGTCCACCTCGAGCACGTTGTCCCCACGAGTGTTGATCGCGTCGACCGGGAGAAAATTCTCCGGGCGGAAGCCGAGTATGTGGTCGCCGCGCTCGATCAGGTTCATCGGCGGAGATCCGATGAAGGTCGCGACGAAGGTGTCGGCCGGGTCGGAGTACACCTCCCGGGGGCGTCCGATCTGACGGACCTTGCCGTCGAGGATGACCGCGATGCGATCCCCCAGCCCCATAGCCTCGACTTGATCGTGCGTGACGTAGATCGTCGTCGTGCCCAGCCGCTCCTGGAACTGTTTCAGCTCGTCACGGGCAGAGGTGCGTAGCTTCGCGTCCAGGTTGCTGAGCGGCTCGTCGAGGAGGAACACGCTGGGATCGCGGACGATCGCCCGGGCGAGCGCAACCCGCTGCCGCTCGCCGCCGGATAGGTAACGGGGCTTGCGGTCCAGCAGCCGATCGATGCCGAGCAGTTCGGTCGCCCACGCAACCTTCTTCTCCCTGGCTTCCGGTTCCATCCCCGCGGCCTTCAGGGGGAACGTGATGTTGTCCAGGACGCTCTTGTGCGGATACAGGGCGTAACTCTGGAACACCATCGCTATCCCCCGGGCTCGCGGGGGCAGGCCGTTGACGACGTTCCCGCCGATGAGGATCTCTCCGTCCGTCGGTTCCTCGAGGCCGGCGATGACGCGCAGCAAGGTCGTCTTGCCACAGCCCGACGGCCCGAGCAGGACGAGGTATTCGCCCGGCTCCGTGGCGAGATCGACGCCGTCGACGGCCTTGACGTCGCCATCGAAGTACTTCTTCAGCCCTCGTACCTCGACGACGTGTGCCATGTTCGATCCCCTATGGGTCAGGGTCGCCCCGTCGCCGGAGCACCCGTCCGCGTTGCTGCGTTCTGTTCTACGACATCAGGCTCCGCCGACGAGGCCCTCGTTTCGCCACTTGGTGAAGATCTCCTCACACTCCTGATGGGCTTGCTCGACCGACTGCTCCGCGTCTTGCCTGCCCCGCGCCACTCTCGCGAGCATGTTGGGGAGCACGAAGGTTCCGTTGATCTCGCCGATCGCGGGGTTTGCCGGTCCGGGGTGCCCCAGGTTCGTCGACCAGTCGAGTGCCGTCTTCAGGGGCTGGAGCTTCGTCGCGTCGTCGCCCTCGATGACGAAGGGATCCTCGTCGAGCCAACCATCCAGCTGCGGTACCTGATCCGGGAAACCGGGGAAGTCGTACATCTTCGACTGATAGGCAACGTTAGCCAGGTTCGCCGTGTAGTGAAGCATGAACTCTTGCGCTGCGTCGAAGTTGGTCGAGTGCTTCGGAGCGATCCAGTTGTACATGACGTGCTGTGCCGCCATCTTCGCCTTCGGACCCTCCAGGGCGGTCACGAAATAGATGTCCTTGGCGATGTCCGGGATGCTCTCCTGAGCGGTGCGCCAGGCCGAGATCGAATTGAGGATGTAACTCAGTTCGCCCGAGATCAACCCCTCGTTGTTCGACGCCGGGTTCCAGGCGAACACCTCCTGGGTCATCGCGGCGTCGAAGAGCTCTTTCGCATACTCGACCGCGGCGATGGTGTCGTCGGACATCAGCGTGACGGCTTCGTTCTCGTCCTGCACCGCGCCGCCGTACGACCAGATCAGGGCACGCGCATACATGTTCGAGTCGATCTCCTGGGACAGGCCCAGGCCCATCTGGACGTCCTGTTCGCTGAAGATCTTCGCGCCGCCTTCCAGGAGCTCGTCCCACGTGGACGGCCCGTCGGGCAGATCGACCTGTTCCCACAGCGACTTGCGATAGTCGCCGGGATCCGGCGACCACGCCGGGGCGTAGGCGTAGAAGTTCTCGGTCGTGGGGTTGAAGGTCGATTTCTGGCACAGCTCCAGCTGGTCTCCGAAGCGGCTGGTGGCCTCGTCCATGAGGTCGTTCATCGACTGCACGCTCGGTTCGAACTGCGACAGGGTGGCGATGAACTGGATGAGGTCGTGACCCTCGCCCGCAGAGATCTCGGACGAGATACGAGCGGGGATCCCGGTGACGTCGATGTGGTCTACGGTGACGTTCACTCCGACCTGCTCGCCCCACTCCGTGGCGAAGTCGTCGAACCACTCGTCGTGCACGGGGACGAAGTGGCTCCACATCAGGAGCCGGAGGTCGCCGGACAACTGCGTCGCCGGCTCGGAGAACACCGGGGACGGCGCGGCTCCCGAGGGAGTTTGTGGCTCGGCCTGCCCCCCGTTCCCGCCTCTCCCGCACGCGGCGGCGAGTGCCGCGATGCTTACGCCCTGGATGAACCTCCGTCGCGACAACGGATAGCGACCGATCCGCGGGGTCATGATGCTCCTCCTTCACCAAGTCCCACAGAGAAGCGGACGACACAACGGTCGGGGAACCGCGGGTACCCACCCCAGCTCCCCGTCGGATAGTCCGTACGCTCCTCCCGTGGGCGTGAAGTTAGCATCTTCCACGACTAGTTTCCTGAGGACCCTCCTCCGCGAGACCCGGCGACGCCGTTTTGGGTTGGCACGTGGCAGGCCAAGCGATTGGCCGGGCCGGGGATCGAACGAGCTCCGCGACGACCGAAGACGTGAGGTTGGGGTGCAGCACTCGCACGAGCACGTCCGCGTTCCGGCGCGGGTACAGCGCCAACTGCTGGGAGCACTCGCTCCCTTCGCCCTCGCGACCCTGATCGGGCTGGTGGTCCTGTGGCCGGGCTCCGTTCCGACCCTCGAGGGTCGGGGACCCCCCGCCACCGAGCTGAGGGCCACGATCGCCGAGGTCGAGCGCGTGGAATGCCCCGACATCCCGGGGCAGGAGAACTTCCGTTGCTCGCGCGTGACGGCGCGTCTGGAGGAAGGTCCCGACACCGGCGGGTCGTTCTCCTTCGACTATTCGACGGGGCCGAACACGAGCCAGATAGAGGAGGGCGACCGCGTCTTCGTGGCCCGTTCCGACGTATCGCCCGACGATCTTCCCGAGGGCGCTCCACCGCCACCGGAATATTCCTTCGTCGATTTCGATCGACGGGCGCCACTCATCGCCCTCGGGGTGCTGTTCGCCGTCGTAGTCATCGCCCTGAGCCGGGTGAGGGGGCTCGCCGCGCTGGGGGGCCTCGCGGTCTCGATGTTCATCCTGATCAAGTTCGTGCTGCCGTCGATACTCGACGGCCACGATCCACTCGCGGTCGCCTGTGTGGGAGGAGCGGCCATCATGTTCCTGGCCCTCTATCTGGCTCACGGAGTCAACGCGGCCACGACCACGGCAGTGCTCGGCACCTTGGCGAGTCTGCTGGTGACGGGTTTGCTCGCGCTGATATTCGTCGGCGTGTCTTCCTTCACGGGCGCGGGATCGGAGGAGGCCGCGTTCCTCCAGATCAGTCAGCAACAGGTGAACCTCCAGGGCCTCCTCCTGGCGAGCGTGATCATCGGAACGCTAGGAGTGCTGGACGACGTGACGGTTACCCAGGCATCCGCGGTGTGGGAGTTGTATAGGGCGAATCCGGACTACGGGCCGCGGGCTCTGTACCGATCCGGCATCCGGATCGGTCGAGATCACATCGCCTCGACCGTGAACACGCTGGTGCTGGCGTACGCGGGTGCGTCGCTGCCGCTGCTGATCCTGTTCACGGTCTCCGATCGAGCGCTGGGTGAGATCCTCAACACCCAGTTCGTGGCCGAGGAGATCGTTCGGACCCTGGTCGGAAGCATCGGTCTCGTGGCGGCGGTCCCCATAACGACGGCCCTGGCCGGTCTCGTCGTGACCAGCGGCAATAAGGGCCGGGCTAGGAGGAAGCTTCCTCGTCCCGAACGAAAGACCGGTCGGATGTCCGAACCCGAGTACAGGCCTCCGCGCCGAGAACGTGAGTTCTGGGACGAAGACCGACTGAGTGGCCACGAGGTTCCTGATCGCGATCGACGACCGCAAGATAGGTAGGAACGAAAAGGGGGCGACTCCCGGCCGGTCGCGCGGATAGATAAGGTACAGACCTCGGCGGAGGCGACCGGCCTCCCCGGGCGTTGATCGGGAGATCCCCTCTTGGTGCTCAAGGTTGCCGTACCGACGAAGCTGATAAGGGGAGGTGTCGACGAAGGCTAGGGGCCGGTCGCGGACGCGTTCCGTTCGAACTTCTCGGAGCGCCACGAGATCGGTGCGGCCTGCGCGGTATATCGAGATGGACGCAAGGTCGTGGATCTGTGGGGCGGCTATCGGATCGGTCTAACCCGAGCCCCCTGGGAAGAGGACACGCTGGTGCCCGTGTTGTCCACGACCAAAGGCGTGGCATCGATGGCGCTCGCCGTTGCCCACAGCCGTGGGCTGATCGACTACGACGCTCGCGTGGTGGACCACTGGCCGGAATTCGCCGCCAACGGCAAGGAGCGGATCACGGTCCGCCAACTGCTGTCCCACCAGGCGGGCCTGTGCGCCATCGACGAGAAGCTCGATCTCCACGACCTCCTCGACCTCGACAGGATCGCCGGCGTCATCGCCCGGCAAGAACCGAAGTGGGAGCCGGGGACGAGGCACGGTTATCACGCGATCACCCTCGGTTGGTACGAAGGCGAGCTGATCCGCAAGGTCGACCCCCAGGGCCGCAGCCTCGGGAGATTCTTCGCCGAGGAGGTGGCAAGGCCGCTCGGCGTCGAGTTCTACATCGGCCTGCCCGATGCGGTTCCCGACGAGCGAATCGCGACGATCCATGGCTACAAACCGGCCGAGATGCTGCTCCACCTTCATGAGTTCCCGCCCGCGTTCGTATTCTCATTCCTCAACCCCTGGAGCGTCACCTACCGGACGTTCGGGAATCCCCGCATCCTCGGATTGGTGAACGAGTACAACCGTCGCGAGCTCGTCCGGGCCGAGATCCCCGCCTCGAGTGGGGTCGGAAGGGTCCGCGACATAGCTCGTGCCTATGGCGAGTTCGCCACCGGCGGCCCGACTCTCGGCCTTACCGGGGAGACGCTGGACGCGCTGAGTCTGCCTGCCGTCGCGCCGAGCGCGCGATTGGCTGGAGCATCTCGGTCTCCCGCTCGATCAGATCGCGGTGTTGCTCGCCCACGAGCTCGTCATCAACAGCGTGACCCATTCGGATGCGGAACACATCTGGTTGATCGTGGTCGAGGTGCCCCAGGGTGTCAGGATCGAGGTCACCGACGACGGCCGGGGCCATCCCGAGCCAAAGGACCGGGTCCCTTTGCCACGTCGGGCCGGGGCCTGCGGTGGGTGGATGCGCTCGCGGACGACTGGGGGGTCGCGCCACGGCAACTCACACACGTCTGGTTCCAGGTCCCCCTCGAGGGCGAGGTCAGCGAGCCCGCGGGCTCGCGCCCTTAGCCGCGCGGTTCTGCGCGTGGAGCTGACTGATCGCAGGACATCGACTGGGTGGCGGCGATCTCATCCCGAACGAAGCTCTTGGCGAGCAGGGGCGATGGTGCTAGCGCGGGCCGCCGATCTGGCCGGCGAGAGCGACGATCGCCTGGATCAGTTGACGACCGTCCAACAGAGCCTGATCGTTGTGACCCGCCCCCTCGACCCCGACGATGGTCGTTTGGTCTCCCGCCGCCTTTGCAACGGCGCGGCTCTGTTCCGGAGGGACGATCGTGTCCTTGGTCCCGTAAACGATCGCCGTGGGAACGTTCAGGCGTTCGAGGTGATCGACCACCGGGTAGCGGTCGCGGAGCAGCAGCCGTACGGGAAGCCACGGATAGTGCACTCGTCCCACCGTCGCAAGATCGACGAAGGGCGATCTGAGCACGAGCCCGGCGGGCGGATGTTCCGTCGCAAGCTCCGTAACGACGGCGGCTCCCAGACTCTCTCCGACGTAGATGAGCCGTTCGGGCTCCGTGTCCCGGTCTTCGATCAAGAAGCGGTATGCGGCGCGGGCATCTGAGGCGAGGCCGTCCTCGCTCGGATGCCCGGGGTTGCCGCCGAAGCCGCGGTAGTCGAACAGAAGGACGTTGAATCCTTCATCCGTCAAGGCTCGAGCGAGGGGTGCTCGCAACGACCTGTCGCCCGCATTGCCGTTGGCCACCAGGACGGTGAAACCGTTGGGATCGCCCCCCGGGACGAACCATGCACCCAAGGCGAGCCCGTCGCTGGTCTCCAGAGTGACGTCGCGCCCACCGTCGATGACGGTCTGCGCCCCGGGCACGGGGCCTGCCGACGGAAAGTAGATGAGGTGTCGTTGCCAGGCCCAGATCATAAAGAGAGACACCCCCACAACGAGCAGCACGACGATGAGGCCTTGCTTCACGGCTGCAGTCTCCCGCAGGCGGCAGCCCGCCGCGGGCCTCTAGATCAGCTCGTAGCTCGTCGTGATCTCGATGGCCGCCCGGATCGAGCGCGCGACGGGACATCTGTCGGCATGGAACGAATGGACCCGCTCGACCACGTCGCGGTCGACGTCGTCACCCGCCAGCTTGTAGTGCGCGTGGATGCGCTTGATCACCAAGATCTTTCCGTCGAGCTCGATCTCCCCGGAGATCTCCCCGGTGAGCTTGCCTCCGCTCGCATCCACACCGCGCGCCTCCAGCGCGCCCCCGAAGGTGCCGGTCAGTCACCCGCCCACCGCCGCGACGACGTAGTCGAGCGTGCTGGCGTCCGGCGGGTAGTCATCCGGGTCGGTGCCGTAATGCTCGGCGATCTCGGAATGGACGCCGAAGGTCACCGGAGCGTCGGCCCCGGGCACGTCAGCCTCGCGCAGCGGACCCTTCTTGCGAACGATCCGCACCTTGGAGGTGTAAACGACGTCTCCCATGTGAACCTCCCGATGATCGCCGACGGCAGGTCAGCTTAGATCCCGATGATCGTAGTACGTGGCGGGCGGCGACGCGACCGGGACCCGGTCCTGATCCGGCGCGCCGTACATCGCGCGAAGCTCCTAGCGGGCCGATCGTTGCGCGAGAGCTCGAAACAAGCCCACGTCAGGTCAAGACCGCGTCGAGCCCCTAACCCGAGCCCCGACCAGGCAGACGGTCGGCGAGCAGACCTTGGTTCCATGGTCAGGTATACGATCCTGAAGGAGGTGATTGGGATGGAAGCTCGCCGAATCCTGGTCGTCGCCAATCAGACGGCTCCGGGCGCTCACCTGAAGCAGATCCTGCGCCAGCGGATGGCCGAAGGACCCTGCAAGTTCCTGCTTCTCGTTCCCGCGATGCCACCGCGGGGCAAGTGGACGTCGACCGACGAAGAGGAAGTCGGCCTCGCCGAGCGCCGCATGCGGGAGGCGCTTTCCGGGCTGCAGGGGCTTGGCGCGGAGATCGAGGGCCGGGTGGAAGAGGGGTCACCGATGGACGCCGTTGCCGCCCTCATCCAGATCGAGGATTACGAACACAACCAAGCCTTCGACGAGATCATCCTGTCGACGTTGCCGCCGGGGATGTCCCGCTGGCTCAAGCAGGATCTCCCTCACCGGCTGGTACGTCGGTATGGGATTCCGGTCACGCACGTGATCGGAGCCCCCGCTGCGACGATCTCCAACTGAGAAGTCCCCGAGCGGAACCGCGACCTCAGAAGGATCCACGATGTGGATCCGCTCCCTCTCGGCGAGCCAAGCGACTGATGTCCTATTCTTCATCGGGAACTCGTCATCGGGGGACTCGTCATCGGGTCCGCTGAGGCTCGGAGGAGGTCGCGTTGAAAAGGATCGCGGTCACTGTCAACGGCACTCGGCGTGAGTCGGAGGTAGAGCCTCGCCAGCTCCTCGTCATCCATCTCAGAGAAGACCTCGGGCTGACCGGCACGAAGATCGGTTGCGACACGACGTCTTGTGGCGCATGCACCGTTTTGATCGACGGCAAGTCGGTCAAGTCGTGCAACGTGCTTGCCGTTCAGGCCGACGGGCGTGAGGTAACGACGATCGAAGGACTCGCTGCCGACGGGACGATGCATCCATTGCAGGAAGCGTTCCGCAACAATCACGGACTGCAGTGTGGCTACTGCACTCCCGGGATGATCATGGCCGCCCTCAGCCTCATCGACGCCGGCACTCCTCTCGAGGATGAAGAAGACATCCGTCTCGCCCTCGAAGGCAACCTCTGCCGGTGCACCGGTTACCAGAACATCGTCAAGTCCATCAAAGATGCGGCCGGGCAGATGCGGTCGTCGGCGAGCGCATAAGGAGGGTCCAGATGGCAAGGACCGAACAAGCTCAGCGCTACGTCGGCGGAGGCGTATTGCGCAAAGAAGATCCGGAGCTCCTGACCGGTCAAGGGAAGTACACGGACGACATAGTCGTGCCGGGGATGGTTTGGGCCATCGTCGTCCGGAGTCCCTTCGCTCACGCGCGGATCAACTCCGTCGACACATCGCGAGCCGGTGGGATGCCCGGGGTCATCGCCGTCTACTCGGGGGCGGACCTCGCGTCCGAGTGGGCCGGACCCCTACCGATGGCATGGCCGGTCACCGAAGACATCAACAACCCACCCCACTGGCCCGTGGCCAAGGACAAGGCGCGTTTCGCAGGCGACGCTGTCGCCGTCGTTGTGGCGGAGTCGAGGGCCCAGGCCAAGGATGCAGCCGCGTCCGTCGAGGTCGACTACGAAGCCTTGGATCCGGTCGTTGGCGTCGAAGCGGCGCTGCGAGACGGTGCGCCACTCGTGCACGACGAGTTCGGCACTAACAAGTGCTACACCTGGCCGCTCGCCGACGGCGAGGTGGACGACGTGTTCGCGAAGGCTCCCGTCGTCGTGAAGGAGCGTTACGTCCACCCGCGACTCATCCCCAACGCGATCGAGCCGCGGGCGATCGTGGTCCAGCCCGTACCCTCGCAAGGCGAGTTCACGATGTGGTCGGCAACCCAGGTCCCTCACATCGCGAAGGTGACGCTGAGCATCACCCTGGGGATCCCCGAGTCGAAGTTCCGCGTGATCGCACCGGAGGTCGGCGGTGGCTTCGGTTCGAAGCTGCAGGTCTACGCGGAGGAAGCGATCTGCCTCGCGGTAGCACGCCGGTTGGGCCGGCCCGTTAAGTGGGTCGAGGAGCGCTCGGAGAACTACCTGGCGACGCACCATGGCCGCGGGATGATCCAAGACATGGAGGTGGCCGCCACCGAGGAGGGCAAGTTGCTCGGGGTGCGGGCCAAGATGCTCGTGGACATGGGGGGCTACCTCCAGCTCGTCACCCCCGGCATCCCCTTGCTCGGTGCCTTCCTGTATGCGGGCCCCTACTCGGCGGAGTGCTATTCGGTCGAGTTCACCGGCGTGTTCACGAATAGAACGCCGACCGACGCCTACAGGGGGGCCGGACGACCGGAGGCCACCTACGCCGTCGAGCGGATCATGGACGCGCTCGCGCGACGGGTCGGAAAGGACCCTGCCGAGGTGCGTCGGATGAACTTCCTTCCCCCCTTCAGCGAGCCGACCCCCACGCCGAGCGGTCTTTCCTTCGACTCGGGCAACTACGAGGCGACGCTGGATAAGGCGCTCGAGCTCGTCGGTTACGACGAGTTGCGCAAGGAACAGGCCGCCCGCCGCGAGAGCAAGGACGTGAAACAGCTTGGGGTCGGGTTGTCGACGTACATCGAGATGTGCGGGCTGGCTCCTTCGCAGGTTCTCGCTTCCCTTCGATACGTCGCAGGCGGTTGGGATTCGGCCACGATCCGCTGCCATCCAACGGGGAAGGTGACGGTGCTCTCGGGCGCAACGCCCCACGGTCAGGGTCACGAAACGAGCTGGTCTCAGATCGTCGCCGATGCGTTGGGCATCCCGTTCGACGACATCGAGATCCTGCACGGAGACACTGCAGTGGTCCCGCTCGGAATGGACACGTACGGGAGCCGGAGCGTGTCGGTCGGCGGAGTAGCGATCCACCACGCGGCGGAACGCGTGAAGGAAAAGGCTCGCAAGATCGCTGCGCACGAGCTCGAGGTGGCCGAGGACGACCTCGAGTTCGCGGACGGGAAGTTCCAAGTGAAGGGAGCGCCCGACAAGGCGAAGTCGATCCCCGAGGTCGCGTTCTCTGCATGGACCGCGCACAACCTCCCGGAGGGTCTCGAACCCGGCCTCGAGGAGACCTACGTGTTCGACCCCCCCAACTTCACTTATCCATCCGGCGCCCATATCTGCGCGGTCGAGATCGACACCGACACGGGCAAGACGGAGGTGGTGCGATACATCGCCGTCGATGACTGCGGCACGATCATCAATCCGATGATCGTCGAGGGCCAGATCCGCGGCGGAGTAGCACAAGGGATCGCGGAGGCCCTGTTCGAGGAAGCCGTCTACGACGACAACGGGACGCTGCTCACGAGCTCGATGGCGACCTACGCGATCCCATCGGCCGCCGAGCTCCCGCGCTTCACCCTGGCGGGCAACGTGACTCCGTCCTCGACGAACCCTCTGGGGGTCAAGGGGGTCGGAGAGGCCGGGACGATCGCAGCACCGCCGGCGGTAGTCAACGCGGTGATCGATGCTCTGAGTCACTTTGGAGTGACCGAGATCGATATGCCGGCGACGCCGGAGCGCGTGTGGAACGCGATCCAGAACGCGAAGGGAGGTTCGAAGTGATCCCAGAGCCGTTCGAATACGAAGTGGCGGAGTCAGCCGACCACGCGCTCGAGCTACTCGGTCGTTTCGGAACCGACGCCAAGCTCCTCGCCGGCGGACATTCGCTTCTCCCCCTGATGAAGCTGCGCCTGGCTCTTCCGCCGGCGCTCGTCGACATCGGCAGGTTGAGCGATCTCTCGTACATCAGAGACAACGGCGACGCGATCGCGGTCGGCGCGCTTACTTGTCACGAGGACCTCCAGTTCTCCGACGTTCTGAAGCAGCACTGCCCGATCGTTTCCCACGCCGCCGGTGAGATCGGCGATCCCCAGGTCCGTCACCGCGGCACGATAGGCGGAGCCGTTTCGCACGGAGATCCCGCCGCGGATCTCGCGAGCGTGCTCCTGACGCTCGACGCGGAGTTTGTGATCCATTCAACGTCCGGCGACCGGGTCGTGCCCGCCGCTGATTTCTTCAAAGACCTCTTCGAAGTAGATATCTCGACGCAGGAGATGCTGACCGAGATACGGATCCCCAAGCTCCAGGGTGCGGGATGGTCGTATCAGAAGTTCCACGCGAGGGCGCAGGACTGGGCCGTGGTCGGCGTGGCGGCCGTCGTCAATCGCTCGAACGGCAGCATCGATGCCGCCGTCGGACTGACGACTATGGGCGACACGCCGCTGCGGGCGAGAGCCGTCGAGGAGGCCCTCTCGTCCGGAGCCGATGTGGCGACCGCGTCCCAGGAAGCCGACAGGGATACGAACCCGCCGGACGATCACATGGGCAGCGCCGGTTACAGGCGAGAGCTGTCGAAGGTGCTCACGCGGAGGGCGTTGGAGGAGTCTCTGTCGCGCTGAGCCCAGCCGGACGGTTGGGGGACCCGTTCCAAGCTTAGTGCTGCTTGGTCTTTCACCATAAGCTGGCTTCCCGGCCTCCCGACCACTAGTTTTGTCGCAGCCGGATACCGGTCTAACAGGCGTCGAGGAGGACCCATGGTTCGCACGGAATCACCCACCACCCACGCGTACGTTACCCAGATCCGCTTCCTGCTGCAGGCCGCGATGCTGATCTTCGCCTACACGGTGGTGATCGGGATCCTCAATGGGACGGATCTCGTCGATTTCAGCCACACGACGCTCCTCACTCATGTGCACACCGGAACGTTGGGGTGGATCACAACCTCCGTGTTCGCCGCCGCCTTGTGGTTGTTCGGAGGCACACCGGCGACCGGATGGCGCGATTCCTTCGCTCGCGTCCTCCCGGGCGCCACCGTCGTGGCAGTCATCGCCTACAACATCGCGTTCTTCACGACCACCGGAAGTGCACGACCCACGATCGGCGGTTTCATGCTCCTGGTGATCGCCGGTTGGGTCGCCTGGATATTCGGCTCGGCCGGCTCGTCGGTGCTCAGCGTTCCGCGTCTCGGGATCCTCGCGGCGGTGACGACGCTGACGTTCGGGGGTCTACTCGGAGTGCTGCTCGGGGTGATGATCGCGACCGGCAACGACATCCTGCCGGGCGACGCCTACGCTTCGCACCCCGCGACGATGGTGATCGGATTCTTGATCCCGGTCGGCATGGCACTGGCGGAGTGGAACATCCGTCCCGAACTCCTCGAAGTGCGCGCGACCCGCGCGGGGTGGCTCCAGATCGGGCTGCCGTTCATCGGAGGGATCTGCGTGACCGCAGGTTTGTTAGCAGACGCGCCTCCGTTGATCTCCCTGAGCCTGCCCTTCGAGATCATCGGTGTGGGGATCTTCGTGAAGCGGCTATGGCCCGGACTCGGTCGACTCGATAGCGGGAACGCGACGTCGAGCTTCATCGCGGCTCCGACCGTCTTGTGGTTGATCCTCAACATCGTGTTCTTCATCTACCTGATAGGGCGGTTCCAAGGCGATTTCGACGACGTGCGACCGGGTTTGATCCTGGCGCTCGACCACATGATGTTCGTCGGCGTCATGACCAACTCGCTGTTCGCGCAGGTGCGTGCCGCGGCATCGGAGGTCAAGCCGGCGGCCGTCCGCGTGATGTTCTACGCGGTGAACATAGGTCTGGCGGGATTCGTATTGGGGCTACTAGCCGACACCGCGATCCTCAAGCAGATCTTCACGCCGATCATGGGGCTCGGCATCTTGCACGGGATCGCGCTCTTCACGATCGCTCTGCGCAGGCCGGCAGCTGCAATCTGACATGATGGTTGCGATTCTAGACATCGGTTAGCCGACCCTTCCCGGTCGTCTTCCCTGGTTCTAGCTCGGCGCGTTCATGCGACGAAGTGCGCTTGCGCGCGCCCGCTCGACGACCACGAGCCTGCTGCCCTCGGCTCGCATCTCGCGCCGAGCGGCCCGAAGCAGCCGAGCTGGGATCACGCTCGTTGTGTCCCGATCGCGCCGGTATTCGAGCCACGCGTCGACGCTATCGTGATACATCCGGAATTCGAACATGCGCCGGCGCTCGAGCCGAAAGAGACCCTCGCGCTGGACCGCGGCGAGCCGTTTGCGGGCGTCGCGAATCACACGGCTGTCCACGGTCCAGTCGACCCTGCCCACCGAGATCGACCCGTCGCGTCCCACGATCTCGACGCGAGGATCCTCCGGCTGCGGATGGATGTCGATGAGCACTCCGTGCGGGCGCATCGCTGTATGTATCTGTCTAAGGACGTGCACGACGCCCTCGGGGGGCAGTCATCACAACGACCACAAGAGAACCGCGATGTCGAAGCGAGCCTGAGGGAAGCGGTAGGTGGTGGCGTCCGTGGCAACGAATCGGACGCGGCCCCGCACCCCTGGCGAC
>WHSQ01000600.1 GCA_009380005.1 Actinomycetota bacterium
GCCCTTATGTTCGTGTACCTGCGTTCACCTGTGCCGATCTATGGAACGCTATGGGTGCTATTTATAGCTTACTTGACTCGGTATATGCCGTTTGGCATGCAATATGCCCACGGCTCCATGCGTCAAATTTCCGACGAAATGGAGGAGGCGGCTGAGAGTGCGGGAGCTAGTTGGTGGCAGATGTTTCGAAAGGTCACCCTGCCACTAATTATGCCGGGATTCCTGTCCGGTTGGGTCTTTATATTTCTGGTGTCCTTCCGCGAGCTGGGCGCTTCAATCTTGTTATATTCATCGGGCAATGAGGTGTTGTCAATAGTGATTTGGCAACTATGGGAGAACGGTGGGCAGGGAGGATTGGCGGCGTTGGGTGTGCTCATGATTGCTGTGATGGTCACTATGGTGGTCGTCGTCCATCGGCTAGGCGCTCGGGTTGGGGTAGGAGGAGCCGACTAGCCCGATCTTTGAATTAGGGCGCTCCTGAGGTAGTTGTGGGTCGCTGAGGGTCTGGCGCGGGGTGAAGTCGCAGGTCAAGGCG
>WHSQ01000601.1 GCA_009380005.1 Actinomycetota bacterium
ATTGCTGCAGCGGATGTATCCCGACGTCAATCTCGACGCGCGCGCTCTCTACGTGGAGGACGACGGCATCTTCACCAGTGCTGGCTCGGCGGCGGGCTTCGACCTGTGCCTGCATCTGATCCGGCGCGACCACGGCGAGCGCGCCGCGAACAACACGGCCCGCTACCTCGTCATCGCCGCCCACCGTGACGGTGATCAGGCGCAGTACGTCCACGCGGAGCCGCTGGAGGACCGCGCCGCCTGGTTGGACCACCTCCGCGGCTGGCTGCGCGAGAACCTCCACCGGCCGTTGACGCTCACCGAGCTGGGACGAGCGGCGAACCTCTCGCCCCGCACCCTCGCCCGGCGGTTCGAGCAGGACGTCGGCACCACGCCCATGCGCTGGGTCGCCGCGGAACGGATCGCGGCGGCCAAGGAACTGCTCGAGACCACCGAGCACACCGTGGACCGGATCTCGTCCGAGGTGGGCTACGGTTCGCCGGTGACATTCCGAGCCGCCTTCACCCAGGAGGTCGGCATCTCACCAAGGCGCTAC
>WHSQ01000602.1 GCA_009380005.1 Actinomycetota bacterium
GGCCTCATATTCGACGGGCGGGATGTCGTCGAGAGTGCCGTGAAGCCGCTCGTTGTTGCATAGAAACCGGCTGCGACCGCCACTGCCAACGCCGCCGTGCCAATGTCGCCTGGCTGCTGAGTCATCCACCAGACGCTGACGTACACCCCCAGCACGCCGACGACGAACCGCACGAGGCGGCCGGCCGTCGCCGCGTGGTAGCCGATCACAAACACGTCGGTGCGCATGCTGATACCTCTGTCATCGATCACTGGTGACGTACGGGCGGTTGGCGACGATGGCGGCGTTGCCGGGGCCGCGGATGCGCGAGGCGACGAAACCGAGCACCACCACGCCGGCGGCGCCGATCACCCAAGGGTTGCCGAGGACGGAGCCGATAGTGCCCAGTGCGCCTGCCGCGATCAGCAGCGGCAGGCCGCAGCACAGCGCGGGTAGCAGCAACAGTGCGCCGGTGGACAGCCCGCCGCGGCGGTCATCGTTCTCGCGGGACACGGCGGATCCTCACCTGGTGGGGGTGATGCGCATGCACGCTG
>WHSQ01000603.1 GCA_009380005.1 Actinomycetota bacterium
TTCACCATCAGGGCTGCGTTGCGATCGCCGAGAGTTCGCGCGAGGTCCCTCCCGAGGTCCCGGGTCAGGATCAGATCACCGGTCACGGTGAAGCGGGCGATCGCCGGGGGCACGAAGAGGTTGCCCTCGTGGGAGACCGGGAGCAGCTCGGTGCCGGTGGCACCGAGCGCGACCGCGCTGGCCGAGTGGGTGTGGACGACGCAGTTCACGTCCGCCCGCGCAGCGATAATCTCCGTATGGATCGGGTACTCCGCGTGCCGCCCGCCCTCACCGGCGAGGACCGCTCCGTCTGGGTTGACCAGGACGATCCGCCTGGGGACCATCTCCTCGAAACCGTAGCCGGCTGACTTCATCCACACGCCGCGGCCGTCCGGGTCGCGCAGTGACAGGTGGCCCCAGACGAAGTCCGACTGGTCCTGGGAACCGAGGACCTGAGCCCCCAGAGCCACGGCCGAGGCCGGGTCCTCCGGCAGCGGCCCGCCGACGGTGCCGGCGGTTGATGTGCTCGTAACCTGGTCCATCTGAGCTCCTC
>WHSQ01000604.1 GCA_009380005.1 Actinomycetota bacterium
TGCGGCCAGCAACATCGTGACCGCCGCCCTCGACGACGCCAGCGGGAAGCGGCTGGCGCGGGCGTGGCTGCTGCCCGCCGAGGTCCAGGTGGCCGTGGCCGTGGGCGACCTCGACCGGGCGGGGGCGGCGGTAGCCGAGCTGACCGGCACGGCAGCAGCGTTCGACAGCCCCGTCCTGGCCGGGGCGGCCGCCACGGCGGCGGGCCGCCTGCAGCTCGCCACCGGCGACCCGGCGGCGTCGTTCTCCCTGCGGGCGGCGATCCGCCAGTGGCACGAGCTCGATGTCCCCTACGAGGTGGCCATTGCCCGGCTGTTGCTGGGCCAGGCATGCCGTCAATGCGGCGACGAGGCCGGCGCCCGGCGGGTGGCCCAGCCCGTCCTCGACGACGGCTACCGGGGGATGGACCCGGCCGCGACCGTGGTCGGCAGCCCGGAGCAGGTGGCGGAGCGCTTCGCCGGCTACGCCGCCATGGGCTACGACCACGTGCTGGTCCGCCACCTGGCCGACGAGAAGGAGGAGGTGCTCGCCTCG
>WHSQ01000605.1 GCA_009380005.1 Actinomycetota bacterium
GCCACCTCGACCACGTCCTCAGGATCTACATTGGTCATTACAACCGACAGCGACCTCACCAGCATGACGGAACTGAGTTTGTGCACCCTTCACGTAAAGGCCGCAGGCCGTCGAGGCGTGATATGTCTCCACGCTCCGCGCCGCGCACCTTCAACCCGGTCGCGCCGCGGGAAACAAGGCAGGCTACACTGGTCGACCTTTGGCTCCCTCGAAGAAGGCCACGGAGCCGGCCCCTCTTCCTTCTCCGGCCCATCGGCATTGTTCCCCCCTGCGTGAGGGTGCTAGATCACAGAGCTGTTTCAATAACAGCTCGCCGAGATGTCCAAGTTTCACGAATGTTCCTTAAGAGCCCCTACGTCAACCAGAAAGATCCGCTCGCGACGCAGGATTCGGACCTGGTTGATCGCGTTCAGACGTCTCGCCTTCGTGATGCTGCGGGAGGGCCATCCCGTTCCGAGCGGGGACGTCGTCGCTGGGTCGCCAGGGGTGCCGAGAGCGCGAATCGCCACATTGGATGCTCTACTAAAGCC
>WHSQ01000606.1 GCA_009380005.1 Actinomycetota bacterium
GGGCCCAGCGGTGTGAGGGGTACCGCAGGGGTGCCCGCAGAGGCCAGCCACGCAATTGACATAGTCCGATCACGACGAGGCCAGCGACGCGCGCGACGATCCGTATCCGGCCGCCGCCCTCGGCCGTGGCCCCGTCCGCTTGGCCCCGCGACGTGGGGGTAGGGGGCGGTCGAGCGGATCCGGCCGGACGTTGCAGCATGGGAAGCGGATTTTGTCACGTCCAGTCGCGCCGGCGTGTGCTGGGCGAGGGGCCCGCGACGAGAGGCAATGACTTCGGTGACCGAGGTCTTCACCACGGTCGTGATGACCTACAACCTGTGGGGCGGGTTCAAGCTCGCCGCGCGCAGGTCCGCCCTGCGCGCGTTCTTCACCACCAGGTCGCCGGACCTGCTCACCGTGCAGGAGCTCCGACCGAGATCGAGGAAGCTGATCGACCAGGCGCTGCCGGGGCACGAACGCGTGCACGACGACTTCCCCGGCTGGTCGGAACAGGGCAACATCTGGTGGGACCGCGGGCTCTACCGGCTGG
>WHSQ01000607.1 GCA_009380005.1 Actinomycetota bacterium
GTCAAACTAGCAATCGATTGCGAGCACGTCAAGTCACTAATTCGAAGCCAGGATGTGGCGCATGATCCAGCGCATAGGCTGCCCACGAGCCGTGAAGTGGGCGACCCTGGACCGAAATCCCCGTTCAGCGAGCACACAGCTCTCGGTGAGCGTAGGACCTGGGGGCGTCCTGCCTCCCCAACGCTCCTGTATGCAATCGGTTGTTATACAATCGTTTGCCCCAGTTAGAATCCCGGCCATCACGACGCCCGTCAATCGATGCGTCGGCGAAGGAGGCCGTGTTGCCGAGGATCCCCCTACCCCGCGCCCGAGGTGCTGCAGAGCCCGGAGGTGGGCACCCGTGCTCGAGGTCGCCCGCTCGCGCGGCGCGGCGCGGCCCGAGAGCCAAGCCATCCGCACCCGTCGATCCTGACGACCTTCTCCGCCACTCGGGACGCAGCCTTCTCTACGGTGGTGCCCTGTTGCGTCCACGAAGCTGGATCGAGCCAGCGGGTGAGAGTCCCGTCTGGGTAGGTACCGGAGCGCCC
>WHSQ01000608.1 GCA_009380005.1 Actinomycetota bacterium
TAACAAGGTAGCCGTACCGGAAGGTGCGGCTGGATCACCTCCTTTCTAAGGAGCGCGTCACCCACTCCCGCCACCTGGGGCCATCAAGGGCCCGCAGGTGGCAACGATCAGGGTGACACTGCTCGTGGACATCACAGTTCGTCTGGCTCGCTTCCCCTTTTTTGGCTGTCTGTGGTCCGGGACCTGGTTCCGGGCTGCGGGGCGGAAGGGGGCGCACGCTGTTGGGTCCTGAGGACACGCACGCCCGTTGGGTGTGTTCCGGCTTCTGGTTGGGAGCCGGGTTGTGTTCTTTGCGGGGCCGGCCTGGCCCACATCAGGTCCTGGTGGCCATCCTTCGTTTTGGGGTGGTGTTGGGGTGTTTGGTGGGTTGGTGGTTGGTTGTCTCGTTTGTTGGTTGAGATCTGTATAGTGGCTGCGAGCATCTGTAGTGTTTGCCGTAACCCCATTTTCCTGTCTTGGGCTTTGGCCTGTGGGTGGGGTGGGGTTGGTTTGCTTGTTTTGTCTTGTGTTGTTGTTCAAGTTTTTT
>WHSQ01000609.1 GCA_009380005.1 Actinomycetota bacterium
GGGCGACACCCTCGTCCTGGAGCGCAAGTATGTAGTGGGCCGCAACGCAATGCTGGACGAACAACAAGAGCAACGTAGCGACACCCAGCGTGATCACCAACGGCCGGTTCTCGAGAGGTCCCGCCCTGCCCAGCGTGCGGGAAGCCTCGGGCCGCCGGAACCAGGCCGCCGACGTCACTCCCGCGACGATGACGATGCCTCCGACCACAGCCACAGCCGTCCTCCATCCGAAGAGGACGATCAGCGGCGGGATCAGCGCGGCCGAGATCGCGGCCCCCGCGGTGACGC
Organism: Actinomycetota bacterium; assembly: GCA_009380005.1. Lineage (GTDB taxonomy): Bacteria > Actinomycetota > CADDZG01 > CADDZG01 > WHSQ01 > WHSQ01. The sequence goes on from WHSQ01000609.1 coordinate 289, forward strand.
CCATCTGCTTGATCGCCATCGCGCGCGTTCGGAACGCGAGCGACGCCCAGGCCACGACGCCGACATTGGTGGCCGGGGTCACCGGGCTGTAGAACAGCCCGACCACGAACAGAGCCAGCAGCAGCACCACGTAGCTCGACGCCAGACCGGTCAGCGCCAGCGACGCTCCCAGCCCGACGCAAGCCCATATCATCGAGCGGCGGACCCCGACCGCGTTCACGAGCCGGCCGGCCGGCC
>WHSQ01000060.1 GCA_009380005.1 Actinomycetota bacterium
CTGGCGGACCCGGCGGATCAGCGATACCAGCTGGGTGACGGTGTCTTGCGTCGCGACCGCGTCATCGACGACGGTCGAGTCCAAGGCTCGACGCCGCTTGCCCGTGAGGACGCCGGTCTCGTCGATCACTCGGGCAACGGCGTCGTAGATGCGCCGTGGCTCGGCGGACCCGCGCAGCCGCCGCCGCCAGTACGTCAACGTGGTCGGATGAATGCCCTCGTCAGTCAGCGACAGACCGCAGGCGACCTTCCAGTCGATCCGCAACCGCAACGCCTCGGCGGCCTCCCGGTCCGACAGCCCCTCCAGCGCCTGCAGCACCATCACCGTCGCGACAACATCGGCCGGCTCCGACGGGCGTCCCTTCCCCGAAGGGAACAGGTCGGCGAACGCCTCATCGGGAAAAAGCTCCCCGCGGTGCGCGGCAAGCCAGGCGTGCACCGAACCCGACTTCACCAGCTCCCCGCACAACGCCGTCGCGTCGGTCAACCTCGCGTCTGGATCACCGCGTCCTTGCATGACCCAAGTCTCACTGTCGTATTTCCGTTGTGCAGGCATGTCGGCATTCTCCTTGCTGAATCACACCCTCCGCCAGATCCAGGACGGTTCAGCAACACCGCCCCACCTGACAACCCCGAACCGACTTTTTCAGGTCGAAGTAACTAAACATGGCGGGCCGCGCTCAGCGAGACATGGGCCCATAAAATGTTGTCATATTGACAACATGGCTTGTTATAAGGGCTCCGGCGTCGCAGACTCCCGGCTCATGGTCAGCGAGACGGTCGTGGGGACGCTCCGCCGAGGCATCGGCATCCTCCAGGCGCTCGCGTCTCCGGAGAGCCGCCAGAGCAACGGGCTCGGAGTGGTCCGCCTAGCTCAACTCCTCGGTGAAGACAAGGCCGGAATCTCTAGAGCCCTTGCTGTCATGGCCGAGTACGGTCTGGTGGAGCGGCACCCTTCCACACGCCGATACCAGCTCGGCTGGGCGACGTACGTGCTGGGAATCATGTCGCCTCAACACGTTCTGATCTCATACGCCCGCCCGATCCTTCGCCAACTCTGTGAGCGTCTGCAACAGCAGGTCCAGGTTTGCGTGCTGCACGGAGATCGCGCGGTCATCATCGAGGTCTACGGCTACCACCACTCCGAAGAAGGCCTTCTCGGGATCGGACAGAGCGTTCCGGCGAAGACCAGCGCGATGGGTCGGGCGCTTCTGAGCGGGCTGACCCGGCCAGAGCTCACAGCACTCTACGCCGGCTCGGGTGACGCCGACCCAGCATCAACCGGAGACCTCGACGACCTCTGGGAACGCCTCCAAGCTTGTGCCGCCAAGGGCTATGCGACCAGCCTCGGGGAGGTCAACCCAGCACTAATGGCCGCCGCGGCTCCCGTACTTGGCGCGGACGCCAGCGTCGTGGCATCGATCGGCACTGTCGGGCCGGTGGTCTCCGGTCGCCACCAACCCGCGCTCGACGAGATCGGTCTTGCGCTCCACACCACCGCCACGCGCATCGCGAAGAAGTGCTGGGAAATGCCATGGCTGCACTGGGCTGCACTCGAGCCACCGATCCCACAGTGGAACGGGGCTCGTGGATTCGGGCTTGACCGCTCAACCGGCAAAGGAGAGGAGAAGTCGTCATCGTGACGATCACCAAGACTGAATTTCGCGGTGCCGTCGGTCGCTTCGCCTCTGGGGTGACCGTTGTGACGACGACCACGCAGGACAACCGTTGGGTCGGCTTCACCGCGAGTTCGTTCTGCTCCCTCTCCCTTGAACCTCCATTGATCCTCGTCGCCTTGGCCCGGACTGCCGCTTGCTACGAGGACTTCGAAGCCTCCAAGCGGTTCGCGGTGAACGTCTTGGCGGCCGGAGATGACCACTTGGCTCTCGCCTTCGCGACCAAGCAGGAGGATAAGTTTCGCGGTAATCCTCGCTGGGTCGCGAGATCAAGAGCACCTGTCCTCGACGGCGCGCACATCGCTCTGATCTGTGTGTCGGCCGGCTGGCACGAGGGGGGGGACCACCGGATCCTGATCGGGGAGGTGGTCGACATCCTGGCGGGTACCGGTGAACCCCTGCTGTACCACGGTGGTCGCTTTATCTCTGCACCAGAATCGCAATCGCCCTTGCTCGCCCGTGGAGCAGCGGGATCAGCACAGGAATACGGCCGGTGACTCGTACACAGCCGATTATCAACGGCCAGACCGAGGATGAGGCGAAGCGTGACGCCGCCGCCGAACACGCGAGGCGTCTCCATGCTGAGGCCGTTGTCGTGAACGGCTGTGCGCCGACCCGCGCCAAGCTGCCCCACGCGATCGATTCATATCTGAAGGGAGGGGTCACCGCCACCAATCTCACCACCATGAACAACGAAGGATTCCGGGATGGAGGACAATGGCTCGGTCAGTGTCTCCAGGACATCCGGGAGGCACGAGAGGCGGGCAAAGCCGTTGCAGTCGTGCAATCGGTTACCGATATCCTCGCAACTAAGCGCCTCGGGGGGACGGGCATCATTCTCGGCACGCAGAACGCCGACCCGATCGAAGACGACCTTGCGCTGCTGGAGCTCTTCTATGCGGCCGGCATCCGGATCTTCCAGCTGACCTATCAGCGACGCAACCGGGTGGGGGACGGTTGTGGCGAGATCACGGACGGCGGGCTGAGCAGGTTCGGCCTCGAGGTGGTACGGCGCTGCAACGAGCTCGGCATCCTCATCGACGTGTCACATGTGGGACGCAACAGCCTCTTCGACACCGTGAAGGCGTCGAGATGCCCTATCGCGATCACCCATTCCAACGTCTTCACAATCAACGCCATCGAACGCAACAAGCGTGACGATGAGATCCGAGCGGTGGTGGACGCAGGTGGGATCGCCGGTGTCACTGCGGTTTCTCGCTTAATGACGTCGACTGGCCGCCTCGAGGGCACGACGCTGGACGACTACGTCGATCAGCTCGAATACCTCGGGAACATCGTCGGCTTGGAGCACGTCGCTATCGGGCTCGACATCAACGAAGGCATGACCGAAGCGGATTACGAGGTCCGCAAGCGCACCTTTCTCGCGCGCTTCCCCGAGCTTCAGGCCGGCGGCGAGTTTCCGTTCGAGCACTACTACACCAGGGGCTTGGGTTCCGGCGCGGATCTGCCTTCGCTGACGCACGTGCTAGTGGACCGTGGTTGGTGTGACGAGGAGATCAAGGGCGTGCTGGGCGACAACTTCGTCGCCCTGTTCGAACGCGTCTGGTAGCCGAACATTCAAAAGATCGACGGACAGGAGATGCGATGCGCGTCGGGTTGATGCAGGAGGGCCAGAACCCGCCAGGGTGGACTCCCCGCAACGGTGAACACGAGAACCTCGGCAGGTACCACGAGATGGTTGCCGAAGCGGTACTGGCCGAGAACGTGGGCTTCGACTTCTACGGCGTCGGGGAACAGCACTTTGGCAGTTCGAACTCGAGAGTCTCCACACCGGATGTGCTGCGGTCGTTCATCGCCGCCCGCACTAATCGAATCAAGCTGCGGTCGACGTCGAACAACCTGCTGTCCTACAACCATCCGATCCGGATCGCGGAGAACCTCGCGGCGTTGGACGTGATCTCCAACGGGCGCGCGGAGTTCGGTGGCGCGCGATCGAACAACCCTGTCACGTTGAAGGCCTTCGGCATTCCCCCGTCCGAGACGAAGAAGCAGCGCGATGAGGTACTTGGTGTGATTGCGGCTGCTCTGACGTCGGACCCCTTCGAGTACCACGGCGACATCTATGACATCCCCCCCACCCGGCTGATGCCTCGCCCCTTGCAGACCCCCCACCCACCACTGCACCTCTCTGTCACCGGGATCGATTCGAGCGAGCACGCTGGCGCGCTTGGGCTGGGCGCCATGATCGGATTCACGATTAGCTGGGACCATCTCGCGGACTGCCTTGACAGCTACCGCCGCGGGATGCAGTCACCCAAGCTGCTGACCCGAACGGCGAACTCCAGCCGAGGCGTCTTTTCAGCCGTCGTCAACTGCGCACCATCCCGGGACCAGGCGTTGGAAGCCGCCCCACCCGTGATCATCCAGTGGATGTCGATCGTCACTCGCATGTATCAGAGCCTCGGGCCGCAGTCGAGCGACTATTCATATCTCGAAAAGATCGGGAACATCGCCGATCACGCACAGGATGCCGACTGGCTGGAGCGGAACATGCCTTACTTCCTTTGCGGGACGCCGGACGATCTCATCGAACACGCCAAGAAGGCACACGAGCTCGGCGCGAATGAAGTGATCTGGCGCATTGACGGGATGGGGCACAAGGAGCACCTCCGCGCCATCGAGATGATCGGCAAGGAGGTCATTCCCGAACTGGCTCGTTGGGACGAACCGCAGTTCTGAGCTAGCCGGCAGGGCGTCGGCGGTTAAGGCGAACGGAGAGAACATGACGAAGACTGCCGGCAGCGAAGAGCGTTATCCGAGGATTGGACGATCGCGATTGGGCAACTTGATCCACGTGGCGTTGTTGCTCGTGATGGCGATGATCGTCGCGGGCTGCGGCGGTGCCGAGTCGGAGGGCGACACGGCCGCGGAGCCGGAGGAGACGGCGGCCGCTGAAGAGGAAGAGCCGGAGGAAACCGAAGCTACCCAAGCCGAGCTCCAGAAGGTCACGCTGCGCGCGGACTGGTTCCTCAGTGCGGTCCACGCGCCGTTCTTCGTCGCACAGGATGAGGGTTGGTACGAGGAGGTCGGGCTCGAGGTCGAGTACGGAGAAGGTGAAGGTTCGTCCTCGACCGTCCAGCTCGTCGGGGCGAAGAGGGACGACTTTGGGTATGCGACCGCCGAAGCGGTGATCCGGGGCATCGCCGAAGGTGCGGACATCACCTACGTCGCCAACGTCCTGCCGCAGTTCGGGCTGTGCGTCGCGGTGCTGGCCGACTCGGGCATCGAGAGCGCCGAGGACCTCGTCGGAAAGACCATCGGCAACGAAGCAGATGGCACGACGACCGCGATGTTCGAGCCCTATCTGAAGTCCGCCGGCATCGACCCTGCCGATGTGGAGCAGGTGTTCGTGGACGGACAGGCGCTGCTCACGGGTCTCCCGACGGGTCAGTTCGACGCCATTGGCGCCATCGCCTACTCCGAGCCGGCCAAGATGGAGGCGGAGTTCGACATCGATGTCGACTGCCTCCGCTACAGCGATCACGAGGCAGATGTCATGGGCCACGGAATCGTCGTCCACAACGACACGCTGCGGGACAACCCCGAGATGGTCGTGGGTTTCGTCCAGGCCACGATGCGAGGCTTTGAGGCGCTCGTGGACGACCCGGATACGGCGATCAACACGATCCGCAGCATGGTGGACGATGACAGTGCGCTTCCTGAGCAGGCCGTCGCCGTGGCCAACATGGAGGACTGGAGCGACCTCCGGGACATGCCCGAGGTCGAGGGCAAGCCGATGGGCTATATCGATGAGGGCCTGCTTCAGAAGACCGTCGACCTGCTCAGGAAGTACAAGGACCTCCAGTGGGAGGGTGACCTGAGCGACGTCTACACGAATGAGTTCGTCGAAGACTGACGAAGCCCGGCGGGGCCGGAGGGCCTGCTGGCCTTCCAGCCCCGGCACGACCCCATTCCCGACGCCGACATCGGCCGCAAGTCGACCACCAAGAGAGGCAGCTCATGCAAGACCACGACCGGGCGTTTCTCCGCTTGGACTCGGTCAGCAAGACCTACAAGGCTCGTGCCAGCGACGTCGTCGCGCTCGATCGTGCGTCGCTGACGATCGACCGCGGTGAATTCGTGTCGCTCGTCGGGCCATCGGGTTGCGGCAAGAGCACGATGCTTCTCGCCATCGCGGGTCTCATCGACATCACGTCAGGCGCCATCGTCATCGGCGAGCGCGAGGTCGCCGGCCCCTACACCGACCTCGGCATGGTGTTCCAGAAGCCCGTCCTACTCGACTGGCGTTCGGTCGAAGCGAACGTGATGCTGCAGAGCGATCTGCGAAAGCTCGATCGACGGCAGCAGCTCGAACGCACCGACCACCTGCTGGGGATGGTGGGCCTAGAGGCGTTCGCGAAACACCGGCCGGGGGAGCTCTCAGGAGGCATGCAACAGCGCGTGGCGATCTGCCGCGCGATCGTCCACAATCCGCCGCTGCTGCTCATGGACGAGCCGTTCGGCGCCCTCGATGCCTTCACTCGCGAGCAGCTGAACCTCGACCTCCAACACATATGGATGGAGGGCCGACCGACGGTGGCCTTCGTCACGCACTCCATCGAGGAGGCGGTGATGCTGTCAGACCGCGTCGTGATGATGTCCCCGCGACCCGGCCGGATCATCGACGTCTTCCCGGTCGACTTCCCGCGCCCGAGAGACGAGCATCTCCGCAGGTCCACGGAGTTCAGTGCGATGGTTGCACGGATCCGCGAACGCTTCGACGACGTCGGCATGCCCGGCGTCGCCATGACCGATCAAGCGGAGGTCGTCTGAAGTGAAGGCCGCTGCGCTCGAGTCCCAGGCAGCCCCCAAGGGGGCAGGCAACGGCCGCCGATGGGCCGGCAACAGAATCAGCCGGTTCATGCCGCCATTCCTTGCCACCATGGTCATTTTGGTGCTGTGGGAGGCGGCCATCTCGCTCTTCGATGTCCCGCGCTTCATCCTTCCGCGGCCGTCGGCGGCGATCGCGCTGATGTTCACCGACTTCGGTTACTTTCGACCCCACATATGGATAACGCTGCAGGAGACCGTCTTCGGGTTCGTCCTGGCGGTCGCCCTCTCCGTTCCCACGGCCGTCATGATCGTGTCGGTGTCCTGGCTGGAGAAGGCCTTCTTCCCGCTGCTGGTGTGGTCGCAGGTCGTTCCCAAGATGGCGCTGGCCCCCCTGTTCCTCATCTGGCTCGGGTTCGGGATCAGCTCGAAGATCCTGATGGTGCTCCTGCTGGCATTCTTCCCGATCCTGCTCAACGCGATGATCGGACTAAAGTCGTTGGAGATCGAGAAGCGATACCTCGCGCAGTCGATCGGCGCGTCGCGCCTGCAGATGTTCTGGCGCATCCAGCTGCCCGCCGCTTTGCCGGTCATGTTCGCCGGCTTGAAGGTCGGTGTGACGCTCGCCCTCATCGGCGCCGTGGTCGGAGAGTTCGTCGGCGCGGCAAAGGGTCTGGGTCGCCTGCTGATCCTTGCGAACTCCAACCTGGACACGGCGCTGCTTTTCGCCGCTGTCGGATGGTTGTCAATCCTGGGCGTCGGACTTTACCTGATCATCGACGCCATGGAACGGCTCTCCATCCCGTGGCACGTGTCGCAGAGGCCGCAGCGATGACCGTTGACGCTACCCGCCCACGACTCAAAGTCGCCTATGCGGGCGTCCTGTACGACGATCGTGTAGGAGCGCTGTTCCGAGGCGATGTGGATGTGCCAGACGTCGACCTGACGTGCATCGCGTTCCGGGATGTCGCGGACCTCTTCCGGCGGGTGGCCACATTTGCGGAGTTCCCGGTGGCGGAGATGTCACTGGCCACCACAGCCCGGATGATCGGCAACGGTGACAGTCGGTTCACGGCCGTGCCCGTCTTTCCCTCCAGAGCCTTCCGGCACAGCCAGATCTACATCCGGCTGGATCGGGGAATCGAAAACCCCCAGGATCTGGCCGGCAAGCGGATCGGCGTCATCGAGTACGAGATGACGGCAGCACTGTGGATCCGCGGGATGCTGTCAGACGACTTCGGCGTCGATGCCCAGTCGATCGACTGGTACACGGGCGGCTGGGAACAGCCGGCGAAGAAGAGCCGCGTCGGCCACGACGTCGAGGGGATCCCGCTCACCCGCATCACCGACACCTCACTCGTAGCCATGCTGGCGGACGGGGCCCTCGACGCGGTCATTGGGCCGAAGGCCCCCAGCGCCTTCCATGAACGCCCCGACGTCGTCGGTCGACTCTTCCCCGGATACCGGGCCGTTGAGGAGGACTACTACCGGCGCACACGAATGTTTCCGATCATGCACCACATCGTCATCCGTCGCGAGATCGACGAAGAGCATCCGTGGCTCGCCACAACTCTCGCCGACGCCTTCGCCAGATCCAAGGAGGTGGGCCGGCGGTTCCTCCTCGACTTCGACAAGCCCGCCGTCATGCATCCATGGATTGTCGACGACATCGAGAGACTCGGCGAAGTCTTCGGTGAGCAGGATCCGTTCGCCTACGGCGTGGAGCCCAATCGCCACGTGCTCGACACGGCCCTTCGCTACTGTCACGAGCAGGGACTGACGCCGAAACAGCTGTCGATGGAGGACGTGTACGCCCGGACCGTCCTCGACTGGCATGAGTCGTGACTGACGCCGGAATCCTGTGCACCGTAAGGGGCAAGCACGGTCTCCCGGGCCTGAATGGAGCGCCACCGCTGACCCGGGCGGGCAGCGCAGCGCGTCCACCAGTGGGGCTGCTGTTTTTCGTTACGATCAACGGGATCATGCCGACGGTGCTGCCTGCACCGATCGCCCTAGACATCGCACGTGCGCTTGGTGGCTCCGACGGCTTCGCCGGTGCGATCATCGCCGCGGGCGCCATGCCCGGCATCATCTCAGTGCCCATCCTGGGGATGCTGTCGGACCGATGGGGCCGACGGAACACGCTCGTCGGCTGCCTGATCGCGTCCGGCGTCTTCGGACTGGCACAAGGCACCGCTACGTCGCTCACCGTCTTTTTCATCTTTCGCATCGGACAGGCCCTAGGCGCGGCAGCGTTGATCAACCTCGTCGTCGTGGTCATCGCTGACTACTGGGACGGCGATGAACGCGGCAGGCTCATCGGACGCAACGCCGCCGTCATCACCGCCGCCATCGGTGTCCTGCCCGCACTCGGCGGTGTGATCCTCCAAGTCACCGGCCGTTGGCAGGCTCACGTTCTCCTCTACTCCCTCGGGTTCATCGCGGCGTACGCCGTGTGGCTGAGGTTGCCGCCGCCAAGGGAGGGGGCCCGGGCCGCCCCGAGCACGACGGGTCGGGCCGTCCCCGCCTCCGCGACGTCCCCACGCCTGTTCTCTCCGTTGGCGCTGCTGGCCGTCCTCCTCGGGGCGATGTTCTTCGTCCTGGTCTTCGGTCTCAAGCTCACAGCGCTGCCGATTCTGCTCGAACGTCGCTTCGACCTCGGGCCGGGGCAGCGAGGGTTCATCGTGGGGTTGCCCGCGCTCGTGTCGACACCAACCGCGCTGCTCCTGGGCGCGCTGTATCCCAGGATCGGAAGGCGAGGCGCCCTCATCGGGGGAACGAGCGCCTACATCGTGGCAACATTGGCGTTTGGCTGGGTGCCGGCGATGGGGGTGGTGGTCGTCGCGGCGCTGGTCTTCGGCCTCGGAGACGGTCTGGCGCTGCCCACCGTCCAAGAGGTGGCCGCCGGAGCGGCGGCACCGGCCAACCGTGGAGCGGTGATCTCCCTGGCCGTGACCGGCACCCGTGTCGGGCAGAGCATCGGCCCCATCATCGTGGGGGGCCTCATCGTCTCGCCGATCACTGTCGGCGCCGTCTTCCTCTGCGGCACCGCACTGGCGTCGCTGCTGCTCGTCATCGTGCTCGTCGCCGTACGAACCCGTGTACTGACGGTTTGAACCATCGAAGGAAGGAAGGGAGCCACAAGTAGGCGACGACCAGAGACAGAGTCCAAGACGCCGTACCGAAGCAACGAGAAGGAGACAGAATGAGAGTCGAAAACGTGGCGGAGCACCCGTGGGAAGAATGGCGCCCGGGCACGCAGTCGCGCATGTGGTCGTCACAGATCACCGGCGCGGAGACGCTGCGCACCGGGGAGCAGTTCCACGAGCCGGGTGGGGGAGCCCCACGGCACTGGCACCCTTACGAGGAACACCTGCTCTTCCTGTCAGGGAAGGTGGAGCTTTTCTGCGATGGGGAGATCGAGGTGCACGAAGGTCCGTGTTCCGTGATCTTTCCCCCCAAGGCCATCCACGGTTTCCGCAACGTCGGCGACGAGCCGTTGCATCTCTTCGCGGCGGTCGGTTCAACCATCCACGAGAGCTACTACATCGAGGAAGAGGGCGTCGTCACCAAGGAGTACGAGCGTGCGACCGGTGGCGTGCGGCACCAGCAGGCCATCGACCCGTCCGAGTGATGTCACACGACTGAGTTCAGGGGGGCTGACGTGGCAGGCACGGTCTCTGAACAGAACGCGCGATGGATGTCCCTCGTCGCGGGCAAGGCGGTTGTGCCGCAGCCACGGGAAACCATGGCAGATCTGATCGCCTCCCGTGGCAGCCTGTCCGCATCCCCCGACGAACGCCTGCCCGACGGGGTCGTCGTAGAGACCGGCGTCGTCATACGCGGGAGCTCAGGCCTCCCGCTCTCCGCCGAGATCTGCCGACCGGCGGGCGACGAGCTGTTCCCGGTCGTCGTCCACTTCCACGGCGGCGGCTACTGCGCGGGTTCGGCAGCCAGCGAGCGGCGGGTGACCGCGGCTCTCGCCGGCCATGGGTTCGTCGTCGTCGCTCCCGACTACGCGCTGGCCCCGGAGAACCCGTTTCCTGCCGCCCTCGAGGATGCGGTGCTCACCGTGCGCTGGACCGCGGCGAATGCGCATCGCTACGGCGGGGATCCTGGCTGCATCCTGCTGGAGGGCGGGTCGGCGGGTGCCGGCCTGGCAGCGAGCGCGATGCTAGTGCTCTCAGGTGCCGAGCACGTCGACGAGGACGGCATGTCGGACGTCGAGGTGAGCTGCGCCGGCTTGGCGCTCCTGTACGGGCTGTTCAGCTTTCCGCTCCTGCTCCTCGAAGCGGGATCCAACGCCGGCACCGCGGAACTGTGGACGCAGGCATACCTGGGACCGCAGTTCAGCACGAGGCTGTGGGATCCACGTGCCTCACCCCTGGAGTCCCGCGATCTGGGTCGCTTTCCCCCGGTCTACCTCTCGTGCGGGTCCTTGGATTCGATGCTCCCGCAGACCCTTCGCCTCGCCGAGCGACTCTCTCTGTCGGACGTGGAGACGACGGTCTCGGTCATACCGGACGTGGACCACGCCTTCGCGAAATACTTGCACCCGGGACCGACCGAAGCAGCCGAGCTTCACCGGATCCACACCTGGATGGCGGCCCGCTCACCCGGTCACCCGGGCATCGCCCAACCGTTCGGACCGTCGAAGGATGCATCGTGAGTGAAGACCAGGCAGCTGATCCTGTCGTGACGTCGGCCGATGAGCGAGCACGCGCTCTCGGCATCGACCTGCCCGCGGTGGCCGAGCACCCCGCGCGGCTCAACCTGCTCAACGCCGTCACCTACGGAAAGCTGCTGTTTCTGTCAGGCACCGGTCCGATCGGACCGGACGGCAACGTCCGCGGCCGCCTCGGTGACGACATGGACGTCGACGCCGGCTACCACGCGGGCCAGCTGACGGCCATCCGGATGCTGTCCAAGATCAGCGCTTCGTTCGGCAGCCTGGACGCGGTGGCTCGCTGGCTCAAGGTTGTCGGGTACGTGCACTGCACCGACGACTTCATGCAGCAACCCGCCGTCGTGAACGGGTTCTCCGACCTAATCGTGTCGGTGTACGGCGAGGAGCGTGGCACCTGCGCCCGGACGGCCATCGGCGTGAACGCCTTGCCGCTGGGGATCCCCGTCGAGGTTGAGGCAGTGGTGGAGCTGCGCTAGTCGAGGACAGAAGGAGAACGAAATGGCTGCATTTCCCTGGGACGGCGTCATACCGACTGAAGACCTCGAGGCGTTTGCCGGCGGGCGGGAAATGATCGTCCGTGACCTCGACGTCGGCGACAGCCCGGCACTCCTCGTCGTCGACATGACCCGCGCCTTCGTCGACAGCGCCTATCCGCTGGGCTGGAGCGACACCGGCTGGCCGGCGGTCGATGCCACGGCTGCACTCCTGGCAGCGGCCCGCTCCGCCGCCGTTCCGGTCTTCTTCGCTAAGGGGTACCACGATCCCGCCCACAAGCCTCGTCCTGCGGAGCGAGGGCGCTGGAAGCCCAGCCAGCGGCGCATCGGGGAAGAGTGCGCCGACCTTCCGCCCGGTGACGTGATCGTCGACGTGCTCACGCCCCGCCCCGACGAGATCGTCGTTCTCAAGGGATCGCGGCCAAGTGCGTTCTTCGGAACGCAGCTCCCGTCGTATCTCATCCACGCAGGTGTCGACACGCTCATCGTGTGCGGGATGACGACGAGTGGCTGTGTCCGTGCGACCGTCCTCGACGCCTTTCAGTACAACTACAACGTGGTGATCCCCCACGAATGTTGTGCCGACCGCTCACAGATATCGCACGCGGTCAGCCTCTTCGATCTCCACATGAAGTACGCGGATGTCGCGAGCACGAACGAGGTGTGCGCCTTCCTGTCGGGGCATGCCGAGCGTCGCCACCGGCGTCCCGCCCGAGTCCCGCTCAACGACACCTGACTTCCACGTCGCCAAAGGGGATCATGAGCACCTTCGCTTCCGTCCCGTCGGCCGTCGCGGCGATCGCTCGTGGCGAGATCGTCGTCGTGGTTGACGATGACGATCCGATGAACGAAGGCGACTTGGTCCTCGCCGCAGCCGCGGCGACGCCTGAGAAGCTGGCCTTCGTGGTACGTCATACCTCGGGCGTCGTCTGTGTCTCGAGCACCCGCTCGTGGCGGGCGACGACTTCCTTACCGCAGGTCACGGTCACGGCCTCGGCGTTCACCCGGATCTCCACACGCCGCCCGATCGCCCCGGCCGCCGGCCCGCACGAACCAACGGACCCTGCAGCTGACTGCACCCGGGTCGTCAGCGACATGTCGCCGACGCGAACACCCCGGTCAGTGCCATGCCGCTCTCCGCCGCTCCAGATAAGCCTCAACCTCTCCATCAAGCAGATCAAGCGGGTAGGTCGAGGGTTTCGCAACTTCGACAACTACCGCCTGCGCCTCCTACTGCACTGCGGCGGCTGCAACTGGCAAGATCAACCCGCTGCGCGCCTCAGAGCACGAGGTCCACGTTTGGTGGCGTAGAGCCACAAATCCTGCTCAGAGGCCGCTTGTACCTTCATTGCCCGGGCAACTTCCGAATTGGCCGGGCTGGGTGAACACGCCGTGCGCGCGCAGCAGCTCGCGGATCTTGTGCTGGAGGGCGATGCTGCGTGGCTCGGCGAGCGCGTCCATGTCCCGCGGCCGCGGCAGCGCGATGTCGTAGATCTCAAGGATCCGGCCGGGCCGTGGTCCGAGCACGACGACCCGGTCGGCGAGCACGATCGCCTCGCCGATGTCGTGGGTGACGAACAGGACGGTCTTGGCGCCCTCCATCCAGATGCGCTGCGTGTCGAGGACCATCTGCTCGCGCGTCAGCGCGTCGAGCGCACCGAACGGCTCGTCCATGAACAGCACCGGCGGGTCGTGCAGCAGCGCCCGGCAAAGCGCGACCCGCTGGCGCATCCCGCCCGACAGTTGCGTCGGGTAGGCGTCCTCGAACCCGCTGATGCCGGTGAGCTCCATCAGTTCGCGTGCCCGTCCCTCGGCCTGGCCGCGGTCCATGCCGCGCGCCTCGGCCTGCAGGAGGATGTTGCGAAGCGCCGTCCGCCACTCCAGCAGGCTCGCGTCCTGGAACACGAAGCCGCAGTCCGTGAACGGCTTCGTGACGCGTTCGCCGCCCACGACTACCGCCCCCTCGCTCGGTGCCAGCAGCCCGGCAGCCAGCAGCAGCAGGGTGCTCTTGCCGCAGCCGCTGGGGCCGAGGATGGCCACGAACTGCCCGGCGTTCACCGCGAAGTCGATGCCGGCGAGCGCCTGCACCGAGCCGTGCTGACTCTCGAAGTCGTGGCCGATCGCCTCGAACCTGAGGTCGGTGCCCGAGGGGGACGCGGCGGTGTCGCCAGCGGGCTGGTCCATCTGCATGCTCACGAGTGGCTCCCCAGGTAGGAGGGGTTGAGTCCGAGTGTGGCCAGGCGCGTCACGGCCGTGGCGCCGAGGTAGATGAAGCTGCCGACCAGGCCGCACAGCACGATCGCGGCGAACGTCAAGGCGGTGTTCTGTGTGCCGATGGCCATCAGCAGCACGACCCCGATCCCGTTGCTCGAGCCGACGTACTCGGCGATCAGCGCGCCGATCAGCGCGAGGCTTGCGGCGATGCGGAACGCCCCGGCGAGGTGCGGTGCGCTGGCCGGCAGGAGGATCTTGCCGAACAGCGCGAACGAGCGCAGCCCCATCGAGCGGGCGAGCGTCATCGTGCTCTGCGGCACGCCGGTCACGCCGGTCGTGCAGGCGATCACGATCGGGTAGATCGTGACCATGATTACCACGATGGTCTTGGGGAGCGCGCCGTAGCCGAACCACACGACGAGCAGCGGCGCGAGCGCGATCTTGGGGATGCTCTGGGTCACGATCAGCGGGGGCAGCAGCACCCTGCGCAGGGGTTGCCACCAGGCGATCGCGAAGCCCAGCGTCATGCCGAGCACGGTGCTAACGAACAACCCCAGGAGCGCCACGCGCGTGGTGGTGGCCATGTTCGTGAGCAGGCGCTCCCACTGGTTCAGGAACTCGGAGGCGACCCGCCGCGGGGTCGGGACCATGTAGGCGGGCGGCTCGAACGCTGCCACGATCGCCGCCCACAGCAGGATCGCGGCGGCGAGCGCGAGCACGGGGTAGAGGCCGTCGAGGACGCTCTTGCCGATCCGCCCGCGGATGCTCGACCGCGCGGCCTCTTCGATGTCGGCGCGGTTGGGCGGCCTGGCGGGGGCGCTACGGGGGGCGTGCACGCCTGGGCGACTACCGCTGGCGCTACTTGAGTCGCTCATGCGAACTGCTCCCGGCGCGTGCCCCGCAGCAGCCGGGCCTCGACCACGTCGACCAGCGCGACCAGTCCGAGGCAGAGCGCCACGAGGATGATGAGGCTCGCGTACAGCAACTCGCCGTCGAGGCGGCGCGCGGCGGACAGGACGAGGTAGCCGATGCCGTTGTCGGAGCCGAGGAACTCGCCGATGACGGCCCCGACCGTGGCGAGCGTCACACCCAGCCGCAGGCTCCCGAAGAACGCCGGCAGCGCCGCCCAGGCGCGGAAGCTCACGAACGTCCTGATGCGGCTCGCTCCGATGCTGGCCGCGACCAGGCGGAGGCGGTCGTCGAAGCGCCCGAGACCCACCGCGGTCGACACCAGGATGGGGAAGAACGCGATCACGGCCGCCATCAGGATCTTCGGCAGCATCGTGAAGCCGAACCACATGATGAACAGCGGCGCGAGCGCTTCCTTGGGTGCCGCCTGTGCCGACACCATGATCGGGTACACCGCTCGGCGGAACAGCTTCGAGGACACGAGCACGAGCGCGAGCGGGACTGCGGTGACGACCGCGAGACCGAGCCCGGCGAGGATCTCCTGCACCGTCACCCACGAGTGCTCGGCTATCCAGCCGATCTCGCCGACGAACGCCCGCACCACGCCGCTGGGGGTCGGCAGGACGTGGACGGGGACGTCGAACACGCGCAGCGCCAGCTCCCATGCGGCGACCAGCCCCGCCCACAGGAGCAGGAGGGGCGTGCGCTGCCAGGATCTCGACCCCATCGGCCGCCCCTAGTGTCCTGAGTCGGAGATTCGTTGACAATACGAGGCGACGCTGTCGAGTGGTCGGCCCCGCAGTTTCCGGACAGTCGATCAGCAGCTGTGATTACCTGCTCTA
>WHSQ01000610.1 GCA_009380005.1 Actinomycetota bacterium
GCACGCTGGGATCTGTGCGGGGGGCCGCCCGCAAGGGCGGTCCCTACCGCGACAAGGCAGGTGTCGACACTACCGCCGCGCGCCGGGATGGCGCGGGGCTGGTGACAGGGAGCCCGCCGAGCAGCGGAAACTGTGAGGTGTTGAGTACCGTCGCGGCATCTGCTGGCGGACCGGTTCGTAGTAGCGATGAAGCGCCTGTAATGGGCGTGGAGCCAAGGGGCCGGGTCATCGATGGAGTGTTCGCACGAGCAACCGGGGCCGGTGTCGGTCTTGGGAGGACCCGCGTGAGCAAGTCAGTTCATGGGAGCAAGTCGTTTGCCATACCGAAGCAGCTGGTGTGGGAGGCGTACCAGCGAGTCGCGGCCAACAAGGGAGCCGCGGGGGTAGATGGGGTGTCCATCGCCGACTTCGAGGCCGATCTGCAGGGCAACCTGTACAAGATCTGGAACCGGATGTCGTCGGGCACCTTCTTTCCGCCTCCGGTGCTGGCGGTGGAGATACCGAAGCCGCATGGCGAGGGGACG
>WHSQ01000611.1 GCA_009380005.1 Actinomycetota bacterium
TGGCACGAGCGAGAGCAGGTTGCGCATGAAGCGGACCCGGCAACGCTGCCACGATGCTTCCGGAACACCTTGGCGGCGGCGCCCTTGAGGCCTTCGTGGGAGTCGGAGATCACCAGCTGGACGCCCTTGAGGCCGCGTTTCACGAGTCCCCGCAGGAAGTGGGTCCAGAAGACGTGGTCCTCTGAGGGGACGCAATCGACGCCCAGGATGGTGCGCTCGCCGGTGGCGGTGACGCCGACCGCGACGTAGAAGGCCCGGTTGGTGACCTGCCCGTCGCGGACCTTCACATGGATCGCATCGATGAAGATCACCGGATAGACCGCATCCAGCGGCCGCTGGCACCACTGGCTCATCTCCTCCAGCACCTTGTCGGTGATCCGGGAGATGGTGTCCTTGCTGACCTTGGCGCCGTAGACCTCGGCGAAGTGCGCGGCCACCTCGCCGGTGGTCAGGCCTCGAGCGGTCAGCGAGAGCACGATCTCGTCGATCCCAGACAGTCGCCGCTGCCGCTTGCGCACCAGCT
>WHSQ01000612.1 GCA_009380005.1 Actinomycetota bacterium
GAGGAGAGCCGCACCCAGTTGACTTTGCACGCAGCTGTCTGTCGTGACATGCCGGTCAGGGTCGCCAACACACGCACCCAATCCCGCGACGAGTGGACGGGGTGCGTCACCATAGGAAGGTGACTGAGGCGAGGGAGCCAACCGGCCGATTCGATACCCATGGCCCCGTAGTGTCCGCTATCGCCATGGGAATCCTTGTCGGTGTCCTCGCGCTCGTCAGCGATGCCCTCACGAGCAACCGCTGGGATGACGTAGCCGCAGCGGTCCTCTTCGGGATTGGCATGTTCGCTGTCTTCTACTTCTGGGCTGAACGCTCCAAGCGTCAAGGTTTGTCGGCCACGCACGCGCGGGTGTGGCGTGCGATGTGGGCGTACGGGATCGTCGCGGCCGGGGTGTCCATCCTTCCCAGCATCGTGATCGGCAAGCTCACAGCCTGAGGCGGCTATCAATCAGAACGAAGATATCCAAGCCGCTTGCCCCGATCGCCGCCGCCGCTGTAGGGAACACGCGAAGTTGGCCATTG
>WHSQ01000613.1 GCA_009380005.1 Actinomycetota bacterium
GTCACCGAGGCTCCAGACCGGGGAGGCGCGCCCACGGAAAATCCGGAAGCGCCCACAATGACAGGAAAGTCGACAGTCAACAGCGCGGGTCGGCTCCGGGGTTCGGCCGGGGCGGGTCAACCGGGGCGGCGCTCGCGGTCCTGGATCCGCTGCTGCCGGATCGCGCGGATCCGGGCCAGGGTCAGCGCGCCCTCGTCGCGGATCATCTCCCTGGTGATGCGGATCACCTCGATCCCCGCAGCGCGAATCGCCAGTTCGCGGCTGCGGTCGGCGAATACGTCCCGCTGAGCGGTGTGGTCGCGCTCGCCGTCGTACTCCAGCGCCAGCCGTGCCAGGTCATCGTAGGCGTCAAACCGGACGCCGGGCACGACGCCGGTGACGCCCCAGGCGAAGTGCTCTGCCAGATCGGCCAGAAGCGCCCGCAGTTCCCGCTCTCCTTCGCTCTCCGGATCAAACGTGCCGGCCGCGTACAACCGCCGTACCCGGCGCGCACCGGGGTGGCGGCCCAGGCGTTCGGCCCGG
>WHSQ01000614.1:0-268 GCA_009380005.1 Actinomycetota bacterium
CGAAGTGGCTCAAGGACCCCCCCGGACAGAAGGAGGGCTCGATCATGCCGAACCTGGGCCTGACCGACGACGAGGTCCGGGCGCTGGTCGCCTACCTCGAGACGTTGAAGTAGCGGGCGATGGATAGAATGGCCGAACGTCTCGTGAACACTTTCACAAAGTCGACCTCGGGGCTCGCCGTCACGGGCCCGGGTGAGGGGGAAATCCAATGTCAACGGTAGCCGCGCGGCCGTCGGGGGTCTTCCGCCGGCCCACCGCGAAGACCGGG
>WHSQ01000614.1:278-522 GCA_009380005.1 Actinomycetota bacterium
ACACCTCCTTCTTCTTCTTCATCCTCGGCGGTCTCGAAGCCCTCCTCATCCGGCTCCAGCTCGCCAGGCCCGACGGGGCGGTCCTAACCGAGGCGCAGTACAGCCAGCTGTTCACCATGCACGGCATCACGATGATCTTCCTGGTCGTCATGCCGATGTCCTCGGCCTTCTTCAACTACCTGATCCCGTTGATGATCGGCGCCAGGGACGTCGCCTTCCCCCGGCTGAACGCCTTCAGCTACTG
>WHSQ01000615.1 GCA_009380005.1 Actinomycetota bacterium
GACACTCGCCGGGAAGCACCGCAGCACGGTCACCAAGATGGCTCGAAAGTACAAGACCACGATCGAGACACCAGCAGGACCGCGCACGGTCTTCCAGGTCACCGTCGAACGCGATCGAGGACGCAAACCACTGGTCGCCCGCTTCGGCGGGATCCCGCTCAAGCAGAACCGCACGGCCGTCCTCACCGACCAGCGTCCGGTCATGACCAGCGCCAAGCGGAACGAGTTGATCCATCGGCTCCTCGCCGGACGCTGTGAACTCTGCGAGTCCACGGAGGGCCTGCAGGTCCACCACATCCGGAAACTCGCCGACCTCAACAAACCCGGACGCCGGGAGAAACCCGCCTGGATGCACCTCATGGCCAAACGACGGCGCAAGACCCTCGTGATCTGCCGTTGCTGCCACCAGGACATCCACGCCGGGCGGGCCACCAAGCCCTACCCGAAATGATCACTGGAGAGCGGGGTGCAGGGGAAACTTGCACGCCCCGTTCGGGAAGAGGACGACGGAAAAGGACCTGC
>WHSQ01000616.1 GCA_009380005.1 Actinomycetota bacterium
TGGGCGAGTTTCCCCAGAGCGACGTTGCCCTCGGGGATGAGAACCGCGCAGACCAACCCCGCTCCGCCAATCAGCGGCATCTCCGGGTCAACCGTGTGGACGATGCCACCCTCGAGATCTACAATCACGAGACGTTCGGGCTCCCCCAGATGGTCGATATCGCTCATATGGTTGGTCACTACCAGCCCGCTCGAGTCTGGCAGCCACGCCAACGCTGTGGGGCGAAGATCCTCCCCGCCCAAAACGCGCACCCCGCCGGCCTCCACCAGTCCCGCCCGCGGGCGGGCATTCTCGTCGCTGAGCAGGACCGCGAGATGCTCGCCGTCGGGGCTGAACGTGCCCTCCCGGATCGACCACTCGTCACGCTCCACCCGCTCGAGGTCCTCCCACCCCCCGCTGCCGCCGGCACCACAGCCCGCCAGCGCGGCGCCAGCGAGCGCCACCAGCGATGCCGCCACCACCTTTCGGGGCGCTTCCGGATTTTCCGTGGGCGCGCCTCCCCGGTCTGGAGCCTCGGTGAC
>WHSQ01000617.1 GCA_009380005.1 Actinomycetota bacterium
TTGCGTCCAAACAGCCGAGCAAGAGGAGGGGCCCGTGCCTGACTCTATGTCCGTACGACTGCACCTACACCGCATTCGCGTGATCGAGGTGTTGACTGATCTTCCCGATCGACTCGAGGTCGTGATCCGCGATCTGCGTTCGGTTGTGCGCTGCCCGTTCTGTGGCTTCAAGACCTCCAAGGTGCACGAGACGCGGCGCATCAAGGTAAGAGATCTCGCCCACGGCGGACGACCAACGACTCTTCTCTGGCTGCGCCGCCGCTTCGAGTGCACCAGCTGCGGGGAGCGCCACACCGAGACCCACCCGGCGATCGAGGGCAAGCTGACCGCACGCCTTGCGCGCGCCATCGTCGACGATGCTCGCCAACTTTCCATCACCGAGATCGGACACAGACACGGGTTGTCGTGGCACACGGTCATGGCGCTGGTGCGCGCCTGGTCCGAGCGCGTGGGCGAGCGGCGGCGCGCCCGGCCGTGCCGCGTCCTGTTGGTCGACGAGACCTCGCTGAGGCGCCGTCACC
>WHSQ01000618.1 GCA_009380005.1 Actinomycetota bacterium
AGCACCCGGGCGCCGAGGACCGTGCCGAGTCCGGGAAGACTGCGCAGGATCTTGGCGTCCGGGTGATCATCAAAAGCCTCTTCCAGCTCCTCCTCGAGGCCGGCGATCTGCTCGTTGAGGCCGGCGATGAGCGACACCAGCGACGACGCGATCGTTCCGTAGGCGCGCGTGACGGTCACCGAGGCCTGCAGCTGGTCGGACCGAAGTGACGCCTGGATCTTCTCGGCGCGCGATTCCACGTTGCGCTGACGCCCCGCCCTCCTAAGCGCGCTGGCGATCTTGGAGCGGGACAAGCGCCGGCCGAGCTCCGGGGTGGGTGCGATCGAAAGCACCGCCACCGCATCCCGGTCGGCAAGCTCGGTCCCGAAGGCCTCCAGCGCGTTGGGATAGAACTCCCGCAGGGCGTTGCGCAGGCGGTTTACGTGGCGCTGGCGCTCCCACACGTAGCTCTGATGGTGGCGGGCCAGCAGCTTGATCGCCTCGGCGAGGTCGGAGTCGCCGGCGACCGGACGATGGTTGT
>WHSQ01000619.1:0-268 GCA_009380005.1 Actinomycetota bacterium
GGCCCTGAATTTGGCCTGTTCCAGTTCGTCGGTGTTCACCCACGTCCTCCTGGTCTTCCAGTACGTCGACTGCTGACTTGCTGGCTCCCTTCGCCATGTACGCGCCTCTCGCGCGTTCGGACTACTACGAAGCCTCCGCCCCACCACGAGACCATCAGTCGGCGACGGACCTGCCCGCACTTTCGTCCTGGCTAGCCGGGGCACGGGCGATCTCGGGTGGTTCCCACGTTCCCTGTGTGCCGATCGGCCAGGATGGGCGCCCAACTCT
>WHSQ01000619.1:278-519 GCA_009380005.1 Actinomycetota bacterium
GCCGCGCCTACGCCGCAGGCTTTCGACGCGGCCTCCTGGCCCACCGTCTTGGTGGGCTTCGGAGTCGACCCCTCCGGATGAGGAGCGGTCGCGCACTGCATCCCGGCCCATATCCGCCAGGTTGGAGCCGGTTCAACGCTTACGGGGCTTTACACGCTGGTTCCTCGCGTACGCCTTCTGGCCTTGCTTGCCGGACCCGCGCCGTCTGGCAGTGCCGACGCGTCCCGTCGTTGTCGGGGCT
>WHSQ01000061.1 GCA_009380005.1 Actinomycetota bacterium
TACGTGGACGGCATGGCCAGCTTGTGGTACTGCAACGTCGGGCACGGCCGTGACGAGATCGTCTCCGCGGTCGCTCACCAGATGCGCGATCTCGCCGCCTACCAAACGTTCGAGCGCTTCACGAACGAGCCGGCCGAGCGACTCTGCAGCCTGCTGGCTGAGCTGTCCCCGTTCCCGGCGGCCAGGGTCTTCCTCGTCTCCAGCGGCTCGGAAGCCGTCGACACGGCCCTGAAGCTGGCGCGTCTGGCGCAGGCGGCCGCCGGACACCCCGAGCGCACGACCATCCTCGCGCGACAGCCCTCATATCACGGCGTGACGTATGGCGGGATGTCCGCCTCCGGGCTGCCGGCGAACCGGGAGTACTTCGGTTCCATGCTGCCCGATGTGCTGCACGTGCCCTATGACGACCTCGGGGCCGCGCGCGAGCGGTTCGCGGCCGCCGACGGGCGGATCGCCGCCGTCATCGCCGAGCCCGTCGTGGGCGCCGGCGGCGTCTACCCACCGCCTCCCGGGTACCTGGAGGGCCTTCGCCGGCTCTGCGACGACCACGGTGCGCTGTTGATTCTCGACGAGATCATCTGCGGGTTCGGACGCTTGGGCACCTGGTGAGGTGCGCAGCACTACTAGCCCGAGTTTCCCCCTTATCAGGCTGACCGGGTGGTCTGTGAGGGGTTGAGATCGGTCGGATCGGTGGGCTGACCTGCACGTTCGGCTGTTGAGGGTGCTTGGTCCCAGCCGTTGGATGCTGTATGACCTAAAGTATGGCAAGCATCCATGGCAAGAAGATCGGTGGCGAGACCTACTACTACCTGCGCGAGGTCGCCCGAGTGGACGGCAAGCCGAAGGTCGTCTCGCAGCGGTATCTGGGCAAGGCCGCCGACATCGCCGCAGCGATGGACGGCGCCTCGACGCTGCCGGAGCGGACCAGTCACCGCCGGTTCGGGGATGTGGCTGGGGTGTGGGGGATGTGCCAGCGGCTGGGGGTGGCCGACATCGTCGACGAGGTGGTCGGCGACCGCCGGTCGGACGCGGCCGCGTCGGTCGGCACCTACCTGACGTTGGCGACCGTCAACCGGATCGTGGATCCGTGCTCGAAACGGGCGTTCGCCGACTGGTGGGACACCACCGCCGGGCCGAGGTTCATACGGCCGCGGCTGCCGGCTGGGGCGACTGACCACCGCCGCTTCTGGGACGCGATGGACACGCTGTCCGACGCCCAGCTGGTGGAGATCGAACGACGCATCAGCCTGCACGCGATCGAGCTGTTCGACCTCGACCTGTCGGGCTTGGTGCTGGACATGACCAACTTCGCGACCTTCATCGACTCGGCCAACCCCCGGGCCCCGATCGCCCAACGCGGCAAGGCCAAGCAGAAACGTCACGACCTGCGGCTGGTCGGCCTCGCGCTGGTGCTCACCCACGACGGCGCGGTCCCGGTCGTCTCCCACCCCTATCCGGGCAATCGGCACGACTCCACCCAGTTCACCGGCCTGCTGGATGAGATCGTTGGCCGATGGGAAGCTCTCGGCGGCGATCCGGCCGAGTTGAGCGTGACCTATGACTCCGGGCAGAACTCCACCGACAACCACGCCCACATCGAAGGTCTCAGGCTGGGCTATGTCACCTCGCTGCCGCCCTCGGACCATCCCGACCTGCTCGCCATCGGCCACGACCAGTTCGACGTGGTCGCCCCCGACCGGTTCGACGGTGTGACCGCCCACGACACCGTCGTGGAGGCACTCGGGGTCACCCGCCGGGCGGTGATCACCCACTCGACCTCCTTCCACCAGCGTCAGACCCGCGGGTTCGACCAGACCCTGGCCAAGGCCCGCCGGCAGCTGTCCGACCTGCAGGCCCGCCTCGCGCGTGGCCGCACCCGCAAGTCCCCCGCCGGCATCCGGGCCGAGATCGACACGATCCTCGCGCCCCGCTGGCTTGACCGTGTCATCACCACGAGCGTGACCGGCGACACGCCCGCCACCCGCCGGCTGACCTGGCGCACCGACACCCGCGCCCGGCGCCGGCTCGAAGAGGAGATCTTCGGCAAACGCATCCTGTTCACCAACCGCGAGGACTGGCCGGTGGTCGACGTCGTCGCCGCCTACCGCACCCAACCCGACGTCGAATCCTCGTTCCGCCAGATGAAAGACCCCCACGTGGTGTCGTTCTCACCGATGCACCACTGGACCGAACAGAAGATCAAGGTCCACAGCTTCTACTGCGTCCTCGCGCTGCAGATCGCCCACCTCATGCGCCGCCACGCGCAACAGGCCGACCTCGCGATGTCGGTACGCGAGCTGCTCGCCACCCTCGCAGGCATCGAAGAGACCGTGCTCATCTACCCCTCCATCGGAGGGCGCCCCAAAGCCCGACGCATGCTCACCGACATGGACCCCACCCAACAGCGTCTGTCCGATCTGTTCGACCTCGCCCGCTACGCCCCCGCCTCTTAGGTCATACACCCTAACCCACCAGAAACCGCCTCTGAACTGCGGCTTTGCAACTCGCTACAACGTCATCCAGGAAACTCGGGCTAGGGATCTCGATGTCGATCGCGGTCACGGCTGATGGGTCGGGTTCTAGCTCATTCGAGAACGTGATGAGGTGATCGAGCGTCATGTGCGTGTAGCGGCACAGTGGGTAGGGCTTGATCGCCATCTCGAAGGTCTCCCAGGACGTACCGAGGCCCTCGGTCGCGCGTTCCGGGACCGGTCGACGAGGGTAACCCTGCAGGCAGCCGTCGACACCCTCGATGACCTCTGCCGATCCGATGAAACCCTCGGATGCGAGCGTCGAGGCGAGGAACGCCGAGTGGGTGGCGAAGCCTGGGTGAGCGCACTTGTTCCAGGCACCGTTGAGGTCGTACTGCATGGATCCCGATGCCTGGCTGCCGTTGATGCCGAGCGCGTTCGTGATCTCGTCGGCCGAGGCGCCACGGAGCTTGGCGACGACCGCTGTCGCGCCGAAGACGTCCCAAGTCCCGGTCGGATGGAAGCCCATCTCGTGGCTCGAGAACGGGTTACACGACATCGCCAAGCGGGTCGCGATCTCGTACCCGATGACGACCGCCGTCAGTAGCTTCCTACCGCTCGACTCGTTCTCCTCCGCAGCGGCCAGGGCAGCGGTGACCACCAACGAGCCCGCGTGGATGACGCCCTTGGCGTGGTGGTTGTCGAAGTCGAGCGAGTGCGCCATCGTGCCGTTGGCGAAGGCCGCCCATTCAGGCGCCATGGATTCACCGGTCGCGAGTGCGGTGGCGCCACCCTGACCGCGGTTGAGCCGGCGCGTCGCGGCGTACACAGCCGGTCCCGACTCCATCCAGGCGTGTCCGCCGATCGCCTTCGCGATGATGTCGACCACCAGCTTCTTGGCGTGCTCAACGACCGGCTCCGGGACGTCGTCGAGGGTCAGTCCCTCAGCGAACTCCACGTACTGACGTGCGATCTGCATGCTCTTCCTCCATATCCTGGATATTGGATGACTGTGGTAGCCCTTTCTCGAGGGGCTCGCCGTCGACCTACACCGTCGGCACCGTCACCGATGTCCGGGCTCGCAGGAAGCGCAGAGGGTTCGTCGCTGCGACCTCGTCGAGGATCGATGACGAAGCTCCAGCCGATCTGAGCGTGCTCAGGGGGTCTTGGTCGCCCATGTCGAAGGGGTAGTCGGTCCCGATCATGATCCGGTCCCAGCCGACCAACTCGCTCAGCACGCGTAGCGCGCGTGGATCGTGGACCACGGTGTCGAACCAGAGTCCCTCCAGCTGGCGACTCGGAGGGGTCTCGGTTCGCTCCCGAGCTTCGGCCCGAACCTGGAAGCCCCGGTCCCAGCGTCCCACCATGTACGGCGCGAGCCCTCCCCCGTGGACGACACCGACCCGCAGACGCGGGTGGCGTTCGAGCAAGCCACCGAAGACGAGGGTCGCGACCGCGATGGTGGAATCCATCGGGTTGCCGACCAGGTTGAACAGGTAGTAGTCGGTCATCCGCTCCATCCCTGCCACACCACCCTGGAAGGGGTGGATCAACATCGGTAGGTCAGCCGCCACGAGTTCCCGCCACACCGGCTCGAACCCCGGATCGTCGAGGTTCCTGCCCGCGATGTGCGAATCCATCAGCACACCGCGCACGAGAGGCTCAGCAGCGTGACGCCTGACCTCCGCAACGGCAGCGGCGACGTCCTGCATCGGTAGCGTCACCATGGCGTTGATCCGTTCAGGGTTGTCACGCGCCACCGCGACCACGCCCTGGTTCTGGATCGACGCGAGCTCGGCCCCGACCTCCGTCAGGCCGTAGGAGAACAGCTGTGGCCTGACGGAGACGACCTGGAGCTTGACCCCCATCCGATCCATGTCCTCGAGGCGCCGACCGACGTCCACCATCCCGAGCGGAAGAGGCCCGTTCCTCACGCCGCGGCCGTAGTCGAGGTACGCCTCCGAACCTTCCCGGGACAGCTCGGGGACACCCGAGGTCGAGACCCGGCGCATCGCCTCGAGGCAGTCGGGGACGAGGATGTGGGCGTGGACGTCCGTCGTGGTCACGAGGCGGCTCCTGGTTCGGACGGTTCGGCGACGGTGCTGCTTCAGGCTGGTGCCCGCATCTCGGCAAGGTCCACGGTCGCACCGCCGCGGGCGGCGGAGGCGGAGATGGCCTTGAGGACCGCGACGACCCCGAGCCCCGCCAGCCCTCGGTCTCAGGCATCCGGCCGGTCCGAAGCGTCTCGCGAACGCCTGGACGCTGGCCTGGATCGGGTCCACCGGCTTGACGGGCAGGTCCGGAGAACTCAACTCGTCCCGCCGCTGCACCAACAGTCGTTCTCCATCCTCGGTGCTCCAAGCCGCCATATCGGTCCCGAACGCGGCCACGGTCGCGATCTTCGGCACGGTCAGTGAGGTTCTGAGGTAGCCCAGAGGTCCGGATTCGAACTCGAGGACGACGGCGGTCACGTCATCGATCACGTTCCTGCCGAGCACCTGCTTGCTCATGGCGCTAACCCGGCCCACCGGCCCTGCGAGCGCGATGAGGTTGTCGACCATGTGCACCCCGAGCGCGGTCATGCCACCCGCTGGAGCTTCTGTCGGATCGTCACGGCAACCTTGCACCGGCGCGGTGTGGTCGGGACGTGACGGGACGTGAGAAGTACGCTTCAAGCTGTTGGATCATGCTGAGCTCGCCGCTCGCGGCCATCTGCTGCAGTCGCACGGTCGCCGTCATCCTGCGCCGGAAGTGGTTGACGTACAGCGTGACCCTGGCTTCGGAGGCCGCTTCGATACAGCGGCGAGCGTCGGTCACGGTCAGGGTCATCGGCTTCTCGACGAACACGTGCTTCCCGGCGCTCGCGGCCTCGCAGACCAGTTCTGCGTGCGTCGTGTGTGGTGTTGCGATCATCACCGCGTCGATCCGATCGTCGCCGAGCAGGCCGTCGAGCGACGTCGCTGCTTCAGCTCCGACCTCCTCGGCGAACGTCCGCCGAGGCTCAGGGTTCCGGCCGAAGCACGTGACGAGCTCCACCCCCGGATCACGCGCTGCGCAACCCGCGAGCCGGCGCCCCCAGTTGCCAAGCCGAGGAGGCCGAGCGCCACCTGCTGTTCGGGCATCTGTCACCCCTATGTGTCTATATGCTGGATACTATAGGATTCCGCGCAGCGTACACGAAGTAAGGTGAGGTGCCTGCGTCGGCTTGGAAATCGGGAACTCTCGATACCCGCACCGCGCACTCCTGGTCGACCGCCGGGGTTCCCCGCTGACGCCGACGGCGCCAAGGATCCGGGCCTCGTCTCGCAGATGAGGACACCTCCGGCCGCCGCGATGAGCCGGCCCCCAGAATCCGCCGTGAGGCATCCCATGAACGCGGGACGGGCGGCTGCGACTCGTCTCGATCCACGCGCTGCCGACACCCATGCCGAGCGCGCCCAAGCGTTGCCGCACGCGATCTGAGGCCGAACGATCCCAGCTCCGTCCTTACGCCGCAGTACCACGAGATGACCCCCGGGATCGAGCACCGCGGCGGTCAGGGGGGCGGCTCGAGCCATGCCCCGACGCGGAACAGTTCGTCGACGACCTCATCCGCGCGTGTTGAATGTGAGAGGTTCCATACGCAGATATATGGCACGCAGACACTATGGCATTGCAAGAGCGAGTTGGACGACGGAGCCGAACATGGGAGGAGGTGTGCTCCTTCGCTCCATGGGCGTGCTCACCCTCGGGGTGATGCCAGTTTCATGGTCGGAGCGTCGGTCCTCAGATCCGCGCCGACCTGGAGTTCAGCCAAGGCGACCTCGGGATCCTGGCCTCCCTCTTCTTCCTGGTCTCCGCCATCGGGGTCCGCGCCAGCCGGTGTCACGGTGGATCGGATCGGCGGGCGCCGCGCGATGATCCACGCCCCGGGCCTCAGCGTGGGCGACATCTTCCCGGTCGCGCGTGGATTTCGTTGGACATCCTGTGGTTCGGCCTCGGAGAGGGGTCCAAGCTCTACAATTATCTCGCTCATCTCGCTCATCTCGTTCGTGCCTTCCTTCATCCAACAGTCTATGACGCACCTAACGGGTGATCAGTGCTGTCCACGATCTATCAGTCCAGACGCAATCTGACTAGATCGATTGAAGCACCCGGAACTGGGGGCAGTCCCCTTCGCCGCAGCCCGTAATGTGCTTGTGCAGCGCAGGGTCGCTGAGCGGTTCGTCGCCGCCGCGAAGGCCGCAGGGCCGATGAATGGTGCTGCCACGGCCAGGCGGTTGCTGAGCGCGGATTTGGCGCTGCTGACGACCCTGGAGCGTCACGTCGGCGAGGCTGAAGCCGAACTCGCACGTGTGCTGCCCGCAACTCCTTTTCGGGTTCTGACCACGACGCCAGGCTGGGGGCTGGTCCGCGCTGCTCGCTACGGCGCCGCGTTGGGTGACCCGACACGATGGCCGACGGCCCGGCAGGTGTACCGCGCGGCCGGGCTGACACCCAGCGTGTATGAGTCCGCGGGAAAGCGCGTCGACGGGTCGACGGCAAGATCAGCCGCGAAGGTTCCGTCGAGCTGCGCGGCGCGCTGCTCGAGCTTGGCATGGGCCTGTGGCTGTGCGACCCGGCCACGCGTCCCGCCGTCGCCCGGCTGCGTGCCCGCGGCAAGCCCGCCGGCATTATCGCGTGCGCGCTGGCCAACCGAGCGAACCGCATCGCGTTCGCGATGGTCCGCGACCAGGTCGCCTACGACCCCGACCGCTGGAGCAGCTAACCGGTCTTCACAACCTCGCTGGACCGTGACAGGATCGGCGGCTGGAGGCCGGAACAGACACCGCGTTGGCTATGGCGGATCGCCGCGGCGGTTACGCCGCTTACTAGCTTGGTGCCCGGCCTCCACCCGTGTCCGGAGCTCGGACAAGCTTAACACGCTCACGGCAGATGCAGTGTCGCACGAGGGATCCTTATGTGTCTGACTTGGGCGTCGAGGGCAGCCTGAAGATCATTTTGTCTTAGCGCGCTGAGTAACTTCGAATGGTCGTCCATCGACCGCTGGTGCAAGTCTGGCACTAGTTGCAGCGAGGCGCTTACATAGGCCATCAATGGGTTCGTAAGTGACCTGACCATCTCGACAAGTCGTTTGGAATCTGCGCCACCGTAAATAGTCAAATGAAACTCTCTGTTGAGCATCGCGAACCTAGCTGGCGACGTCTCGCGGCCCATAGCGTCATGTAGCTGCCCAGCCTCTGCAAGTACCGCTGTCGACGCCGGCATGGCCCGCCGCAGCGCTTCTGGCTCCAAGAGCCTGCGAAGGTCGTACAGTTCCTCGAGCTCGTGCTGACTGATCCGGTGGACGACGCTCCCCCTGTGCGGGTGGGAGCCCACGAGGCCTTCCGCCTCCAGATACCGCAGGGCCTCACGGACGGGGGTCGCACTCACGCGAAGCGTCTTGGCGAGGTCCGCTTGGATGAGACGGCTGCCACCCGGTAGCTCGCCGCTGAGGATCGCGTCTCGCAGGCGCTGGAGGACAGCCTGTTGAACGGTGCCACGTCCAGCGTCCGAGGGATCCGACCCTGGCGCCCGAGTCAGCGCTCCTTCATCTGGCACGGGGGGTGTATTCACCCGAGTTGCCCCCTCTCTAACTGCGACGGAGGTGCTCCGCCAAATTCGCCCTTGCGATCGGCGATCATATCGGCGATCATATCGTAGATCCTATGCCGAGGTCGCGGACCGGCACCCGGACCGCATGGACTTCGTCATATCGATCGGAAATCAATAGGACCGGCATCACAAGACCGGCGGAGCCGCGACTTCGCGGCGGCGCCAGTAATCGATGGAGATGGGCACATGCCGCACCTACGTCAACTCATGCTGGCCGCGCTAGTCAGCCTCGCTCTTGTTGGTTGTGGTGGAGCCCAGGAGGCGGCCACCAATGAGGAAGCGACTACGGACACGGCGCCACCGGTCGCAGGAACCGAAGGTGCCAGTGAGGAGGCCACCAGCAGTAACGCCACTGCCGCGGGCGAAGAGATTGCCCTGCGAGTTGGTCTTCTGGAGTTCCTTCCGACGTTCAACATTTATGTGGCAGAACAGGAGGGGTACTTCGACGATGAGGGCCTCGACGTAGAATTGGTGTACATGCAGGACCAGAATCTCGTGGGGCAAGCCGTCGAGAGCGGGGAAGTTGATCTCGGATCAAGAAACTACGACGGAATCCTGGCAGCCATCGCCCAGGGGTTCGATTGGCGGGTCATCTATCCACATGTCCTATACTCGTCGAACTCCCCCGACGCCCAGCTGATGATCCGCAGCGACCTTTACACGGGATCAGCCGAGGATGCGGCCAAGGCTCTTGAGAATGAGCCTTTTGCTGTAAATGTCGGTGGACAATCGTGGATGTCGGTTCAAGTCTACTTGGAGAACAACTGGAACGTAGACCCGGAAAAGATCGAGTTCGTCGATGTTGCCTACTCCGATATGCTAGCGGCTTTCGATCAGGGAACGGTCGCAGGAGCACACGTCGTAGAGCCGTTTGTGGCAGCAATCGAAGAAGCCGGAGTGGCGAAGTCGCTAGGCCCGCATCTCGACAGCGTCGCCATGTTGCCACCGTACGGAAACGGTACGGAACGCTTTGTCATCCAAAGCTCCTTCGCACGGGCAGACTGGATTGAAGAGAACGGCGAAGCTGTCCAGCGGTTCGTGCGTGCCATGGATTCGGCCACCCAAGCCATCCTCGATGACCCCGAACAGTTCAACGACCTTGCAGTGGAGTTCACAGGTCTAGAGGAGGACGTCGTGTTGGGCGGACTCTATCCGGAGAGGTACAGCGTCGATACAGTAATCACGCCCGACGAAGCCAGAGCACCCATCAACTTCAACTTCGCCACAGGACTAATCGACCGCGAGCTAGACCTGGATGAGGTCTTGTCCGAATTCTTCCCCTTGGAACAGTGAAGCGTCGCAGTTGTCGGACGGCGCGGTCCCGCGCCGCGTCAACGGAATGCGCTTTTCATCCAGTCACGCAGGGGCATAGCACGCACGTCGGAGGCGGTTCATGGTAGACACAGTTTCCGTATCGTTCACGGTTCAGCAGTTCGAGCTGTTTGAGCGCCAAGCCGAAGCCGTGGGCAAGAGTCCGTCCGAACTTATAGAGGGCTATCTCAGAGACGCCAGCTCCGTCAGTCTGGATCTCCGCGACGTACGGATCGGACCGGGGCGCCGACGCGTCGACTGGAGCGAGCGGGTCGACTTCGCTGATTTGGGTGACCTGCGCGAGGAGTTGAGGTTTGAGCCCGTGAGCGGCAAAGCCATCCCGCTGCAGGCAGGCGAGGTGCTCCTCCTGCGGCAGTTCGAGGGAGGGCAGACAATCGACTTCAACGCCTTCAATTTGCGTGACTACAAGGAATGTATGTCCGTGGGTCACTCACGACGGCAGGGATTCCACCTGCATGAGGGCGACGTTATTCTGAGCAACTCCCCCCGCATACGACCGATGTTCTACTTGCTGCAGGTCCCGGATACTTGCAAGGTGGACACGCTGGCAGCGCGTTGCACGGCGCCTCTTTTTGAGTTGCGTTTTGGCTTCGAGTGGCATACGAACTGCCAGGACACTATCGCGGAGGCGATCCGAGAGTACGGCCTTACCCCGGATGATGTCCACGACTCGTGCAACTTCTTTCAGAACACGATGTGGGACGAGGAGGGGATTTTCTGGTCGGACTGGAATTCGGGGCGACCTGGTGACACCGTCCTGCTTGTCGCGTGTATGGACGTGCTGGCCGTACCCGTTGTGTGCGGCTCCGGCGATGTAACCGTTACCAGTAACTTCTCATACAAACCCATCGAAGTGAACGTCTATGCTGGCAGCGGTAAGACGGCGTCGGTGGTGGATGCCGCTAACGAGGCCTTTATTGCCAAGCGCTCGAGCATCGGGCCCGACGGTTACCGAAACGGTCGTATTAAGGCCGACCGGGAACTCAGGCCCGATCCGAACTATCGACCGGATTTCCGAAGGTATCCCATGGATACGAAGACTGTTGAAGTGGCGATCGACAGCGGCATCCGCGAGCTGGTCCAGAAGACTGGCGCGCAGTACGGTTGGTCCGAGGAGGAGGCTATCCGCCGCATCATAGTGGGCAGAGCGGTAGGGGCGGTCTAAGTACTTGCGCCGTTCTCCGGACGTTAGGGAACTTAAGATGTTGCAGACGATTGAAGTCGCGGACCGCGAAGCCTTCAAAGAAAGGATGAAGAGCGCGCTGCAGATTGATCCCGCGACGACCGTGGCCGTGACGATCGATATGCAGCGGGAGTATCTCGACGAAGCCGTGGGCCAGGCAGTGGTTCTGCCCGAGGAGGCCGAACGAGTGCTGGCGTCGACAAAGCGACTGTTGGACGCCTGCCGGGACATGGGAATCCCCGTGGTGCATGCCTATGTGTCAAGAAGGCGTGCCGAGGTCGATAACGACTTGCATTCTGGCGGTCTGGTATACATGCGGTTGGGTCAATCGCTTAACGTTTCCCAGTTGTCCCATCGACCTCCACGCGAAAGACCTGATAGAGTCGAGGGGTCGCCCGAAGCAGAAGTCCCTGGTACGCTGGTCGCGCCGGAAGATATCCATGTCACGACGAAGAAGAGTTTGGACAGTTTCTTTGGGACGGACCTCGACTTCCTCCTGAGAAGGACGTTCGGGGCTCAATTTCTCCTCCTGGCGGGAATCAATACGGATACGTGCGTTTACTCCACCGCCTTCACAGCGGCGAACATTGGATACGCCCCTGTAGTGGTGTCCGACTGCGTGGCCAGCATGCGAGGTGTCGATTCACACAAAATGGCGCTCGAGTTAATATCGCGAAGTATCGGCTGGGTTCTTACGCTGGAGGAAACCCTAGCGCACCTGTCTTAGGATGAGCGAATAAGCGGCGGACATACGCGTCGAGGTGGATGATGGTGGAGCCGGCAGTAAGGATCTCGCAGGGGAGCAAATTCTTCGGAGAGATCTGTGCGTTTCGGTCCATCAATTTGCAGGTCCCGGAGGGCCAGTTCCTGGCCGTCGTCGGAGCCTCAGGGTCGGGAAAGACTACTGTTCTGAGGTGTGTGGCTGGTTTGGAGCGACTAAGTGGTGGCTCCATTGTCGCCGCAGGCCGGCCTGTGACACGGCCAGATCCCTCACGGACCTACGTTTTCCAAGACTACGGCAGATCCCTATTTCCGTGGAGGAGAGTCGCTGCCAACGTTTCATTTCCGCAAGAGATGCGAGGGAAGGGGCGGCGGGTGGCACGTGAGCGCGCCCTTGGCTACCTCGAATTGGTCGGTCTCAGGGAACGGGCAGACGCGTACCCCTGGCAGCTCTCGGGCGGAATGCAGCAGCGCGTAGCCATAGCGAGGGCGTTAGCTGCAGAGCCGTCCATGCTTCTGATGGATGAGCCTTTCGGGGCTGTGGACGCACAAACCCGCATGGAACTGCAACTGGCTCTGCTTCGTATCTGGATGGAGCTTCGCAAGACCGTCATCTTCGTAACGCATGACATTGACGAGGCTCTCTTCCTCTCTGATCGCATCGTAGTGATCGATTCCCGCGGCCAAGGGCTGGCCATGGATGAGCCGGTGGACCTACCTCGCCCAAGGTCACACGCGGAAACCCCACGCTACGACCTGTATTCCGAGATGCGAGCGTCAGTGTTGCGCCTGTTGCTGCGCGAGGAGGGCTCGGAGGCGCCTCATGCCCCCACCACACAGTAAGCGACGAGTGGTAGCGCCCAGATCAGCCATGCGACGGCTGGCGGTAATTGTAGGCCCCCTGCTAGTTGTCGGGCTTTGGTGGTTCATGAGCGCGTCCGGAGGAGAGGCAAGGTCCTACTATCTTCCCCCACCACCAGCGGTCGTGGCAGCGGCTGTTCAGGGTTTCGCGGATGGATCGCTGTTGGAGGGCGCACTGGCTACACTGGCGCACTTTCTCGGTGGCTTTACTGCCGCTGTAGCGATCGGTTTGGCCGCCGGGTTGGCACTCGGTCGCTTCGAGGCAGTTGGCACTGCGCTGCAGCCAGTGTTGAACTTCCTTCGCACGCTTCCCGGTATAGCGATATTGCCAGTGCTCATGCTTCTGCTTGGCCTGGGGAATGCGACAATTATTGCCACTTCAACGTTCGCCTCGGTGTGGTTTGTGCTGCTCAATACTGCGGCCGGCGTTCAAGAGGTACATCCCGTCGTCCTCGACACTGGGAGGGTATTCGGTGCCCAGGGCTGGAGACGATGGGTCTCGGTAGTACTTCCCAGTGCCGCCCCCCGTATTGCGACAGGAGTACGCTTAGCGCTTGGCATATCCCTTGTCGTTGCTGTCAGCGCCGAAATAATCATGGGTCGCGCAGGACTTGGATTCATAATTGCGGACTCAATGGAGACGCTGAGACCGTCGGCAGCATATGCTGCCATACTGACAGTCGGGGTCCTAGCATGGATTGTCTTCCAAGTCGGCGAGTTCCTTGAAGCCAAAGTTCTTCCATGGGCTAACCGTTCCGACGTGCGTAGGGCGTGAGCAGAGTGCAGAGCCGAGGTTGATCGATTGGCAGTAGACACGGTGACTGAAAATGGCTAGGCCAAGGTATCGGTCTAGGGCAAGGTATCGGTCTTGGATCCACCAAGTGGCTGCCGTGGCTAGTTTGGCGGCCGTGTGGGAGATTGCGGCAAGGTCCGGTGTCGCACCCCAACGGATCTTCCCCGGGCCAAGTTCGATTGTGTCATCCTTGATATCAGGGCTAGTCGACGGAACCATCACTTATCATGGCCTGCAGAGCCTAAGGCGTCTCGCGGTGGGACTCGCGCTCGCGCTTGCTGTGGGTGTCGCCCTTGGATTGCTACTAGGTGTTGTACCTATTGCGCGGCAGGCCGTCTATCCGTTAGTAAAGTTCATCTATCCTATTCCAGTGGCCGCTCTCGTACCCGTAATCCTCGTGGTTACTGGGATAACGGATGCGCTATACGTCACTATTGTGACATTAGGCACGTCTATTCCAATTCTCATTGCCACGGTGGACGCCGTGAGGAACTTGGATCCCATTTTGCCTGAAACTGGAGCGACCTTGGGTGCATCGCAGTCCCAACTCTTCCTGCGAGTACTTATACCAGCGATCCTTCCTCGGATAGTGCACGCGATGTACGTTGCTTTCGCCATCGGGCTAATCGTGTTAATAACGGCAGAAATTCTCGTGAGCACTCGCGGCTTGGGCAATGTGCTGGTCCTCGCACAGCGACAATTCAGAGTAGCTGATATGTATGCCGGGGTATTAGCTATAGGACTGATAGGGATGGCCCTCAGCAGTAGCATCAGATGGTTGGGGAGAATGGTGGCGGGCTGGGAGGCTGAGGCGTTCAAGAAGGAGTGGTAGACAATTCGGGGTCACGTATAGCAGCCGCTTGAGTTCCTCCGTCAGTTGCGCTGCAGTCGGAGCCCGCGCCAAGAGAGAGGCTCCAGCTCCTAGCCCCGATGTTTCGTGCGCCCAGCACAGTTGGAGGTGATGTGTAGCTGATCTGACAACGACAAAGCTCGTCGTTGCCTGCCGGTGGAAGTCCGGTCCGGGTAGTTGCCAGGAGGCCCGGTAGCAGGCGGCGGCTCGGTCTGGAAACGGGGCTGGGTCGAAGCCCAGCGTGAGCCCCGTTGGGGGGAGCGACTGAGCGGTCCGTAGCGTGAAGCGAAGCCTGCGGCGTCGTTAGCGCGGATCATCACACAGCGAATTCGGCCCGGTTTCATGGTCGTCTGACGTTGGTCAGGCGGGTCCGCGGGCAGGGCATGCCCGTGGCGCATGTCGCCAAGATGATGGGGGTGTCGCGTCAGTGCGCGCACCGGTGGGGCACCCGCTACGACGCCGAGGGCGAGGGCGAGGGCGAGGCCGGCCTGGTCGATCGCTCATCACGTCCTCGCCGCATGCCCACCCGGACCAGCGCCACGGTCGAGGCCGAGGTTGTCGCCGCGCGGATCGAGCACCGTCGCGGCCAGGACTGGCTGGGCCCCGAGCAGGGGGTGGCGCCGCGCACGGTCAGCCGCATCCTGCGCCGCCACCAGCTTGCTGCCACGGCTGTGTGTGACTGCGACCCGTTGACCGGCGAGGTGGGAATGACAGTCTGATTTGGCCGTGCGACCGGGGATGACCCGGGCACCCGGCGGAGTAGCCGCCCGCTGACGACACCACCAGGCACCGGGATGGCACGACGGTCTGCGGCCTGGACGGCGAACTGACGTGGGTTCCGCCCGAGCGCGTCGGCGCAGGCGTCCACTCAGCTCAGCGCGTGCACCTCGAAGACGGCCGCAGCGGTCAAACCACCATCCGCCGTCTTCGCGAGGCGATAGCTGCCCGGCTCATCGGGGATGACCAGTGACAGTCGCTGCTCGTCACCCGGCTCAACGACGTAAAGAATGTCAGGCCACGCGCACAGCCCCTCACAGTCGAGCGCATTGCTCCACTCCTGGCCGTCCCAGCGGTCCAGCGCGTACTCCGCGCCCAGCTCGAGCGGCTCGTCGCGCTGGTTGGCGATCACGATCTCGGCCTC
>WHSQ01000620.1 GCA_009380005.1 Actinomycetota bacterium
CGGGCGTAGCGATCGAGGCGACGGCGATCGGCGACGACGAGATAGTCGACGAGGAGAAGTGATGCGAGTACTGGTGACGGGGGCGGCGGGATTCATCGGGTCGCACCTGACGGATGCGCTTCTCGCCGAAGGCGACGAGGTCATCGCCGTCGATAACCTCACGTCGGGCGCTCTGGCCAACCTGTCCGAGGCTCGGCGGGCGAGCACCGGCAAGTTCAGCTTTCACCGGGTGGATGTCACCTCGAACGTCATGGCCGATCTCATCAAGCGCCAGAAGCCACAGGTCATCTGCCACCTGGCCGCGCAGGTCGACGTCCGCAAGTCGGTGTCCGATCCGGTCTTCGACGCGTCGATCAACATCCTCGGCACCCTTAACATTCTCGAGGCCGCGGCGGAGGCCGAGACGGAGAAGGTCGTCTTCACCTCATCCGGTGGCTGTATCTACGGTGAACCGGAGGCCGCCCGCCTCCCGGTTACGGAGGACCAAGTCTTCTGGCCCGAGGCGATGCCCGAGTCGCC
>WHSQ01000621.1 GCA_009380005.1 Actinomycetota bacterium
GGGTGGACGGAGTGCTTGACCGCAAGTCGAAGGCTTACCTGGACCGGGGCCTATCCTACGTGTCCGCGTCAGACGAGGACTGGATCCAGCGGTTGAGCGCCGACCCGGCGCCACTGCGCCTGCCGCTCGCGCGCTGCGGCAAGGATCTGTCAGTCGGCGACGACGTCGAGGCGTGGGAGCGCTTCGTCCAGGCCGTCAAGGGCTGAAACGCCGGCTGCCGCCGCAGCCGCTCAGGCCCACAGGTCGTCGGCTCGCTCGACCAGTTCGTCCAGTGACCCTACCTGCATGACGGCCGCGCCGCTCGCATCCTCCTGCAGCAGGCCCCACGGTCCGCGGCGGATCCACACGGCTCGCATGCCCGCGGCGGACGCCGGCCCGACATCGTTGTCGACGCGGTCGCCGACGTAGGCCACGTCGGCCGGGGCCGGGCCGCCCATCAGCCGCAGGGCTTCGGTGAAGAACGCCGGGTCCGGTTTGTGGAGCCCGAGAGCGCCGCTCATCGCCATGACCGGTGGATC
>WHSQ01000622.1:0-226 GCA_009380005.1 Actinomycetota bacterium
GACCGATGCGTTCCGCGATGACCAGCAGGCAACCGTCTCCAATGCGCGCACCCTTGCCGCTGCCCTGACCGATGCTGGCGCGGCCATCGTCTCGGGCGGCACCGACAACCACCTCATGCTGGTCGACGTCCGGCCCCTCGGTGTGAACGGCAAGGAGGCCGATGCGGCCCTCGGCTCGGTCAACATCACGGTGAACAAGAACACCATTCCTTACGACCCCGAGAAG
>WHSQ01000622.1:236-517 GCA_009380005.1 Actinomycetota bacterium
TCACGTCGCGTGGCATGCGCGATGCCGAGATGCGCGACATCGCCCAGCTGATCGTGGACGGCATTGCGGCCCGTGATGACGCCGACGCCCAGGAGGAGATTCGCCGTCGTGTGGCCTCGATCACCGATCGCTTCCCCGTTCCGGGCCTCCCTGGAACCCGCGCCTCCGCGGACATCCCCGCCTGACCGGGTCCGCGCCCGCGCACGGTTGGTGCTATTGCCGTTGTGGCGGGTATTTGACCCCTCTGTACCCGCGGTTGGGACCGTTGCCGTGTTGGTGGG
>WHSQ01000623.1 GCA_009380005.1 Actinomycetota bacterium
TATGCGCACCTGCTGGGCGACGAGCAGCTCGACCGCTTCGCCGCCGCGCACTCGCACACGGTGCGGGAGACGGTGCGGGAGACCGCCGTGAGGGCCGAAAAGCTCTTGCCGTAGCGGTTCTCGTTCCCGGCTTCAGTGCTTTGGGAGCAGGGGGTCGCCGGTTCGAATCCGGCCGTCCCGATAGCTTATTTGCAGGGATTTTCTCACTCCAGCTCCAAACCGAGCTGGCGGCCATCCAACATTGACCCCACACCCCGATCGCCGAGGGTCCCGCGGATGTGCGTCTCCAGGGCCTGCGCGGCGATCACCTTGACGTGGCAGCCGGCCGCGATCATCAGTGATGCGCCGGTGTGGCGAAGGTCGTGGAAGGTGAGCTCCGGGATGCCGGCAGCCCTGGCGGCGGGCTTGAAGTACCGACCCATGAACGTGTGCGCGTCGAAGGGCAGTCCCGACGAGGTGG
The DNA here is from genome assembly GCA_009380005.1 of Actinomycetota bacterium. GTDB lineage: Bacteria > Actinomycetota > CADDZG01 > CADDZG01 > WHSQ01 > WHSQ01. The sequence continues at coordinate 461 of WHSQ01000623.1, forward strand.
GGAAGAGGTAGCCCGCCCGGTTCGACGCACGCGCCGCCTGCTGCTCGCGCAGTAGG
>WHSQ01000624.1:0-275 GCA_009380005.1 Actinomycetota bacterium
CGAAAGCGTAGGAACGATGTCGAAACCGGGGCGAGTCGTTGACCCGGGACCAGTCCAGGGAGAGGCTGCAGCTTGCCTGGATGACATCCGGCATAGAGGTGGCGTGACTCTGAGCCAGGCCTTTGTGCGGAACGTGGGAACCTGTCGCCTCGATGTGAAGAGAGACGTCCAAGGGAGGAACCCCAAGGACCAGCGTATCGATGTGAGGCACAGGGACGGAGCGACCCGTAGTAGTGATGAACTCGGAGAAACTTCGAGGGAGCGAAGGGGTCGCG
>WHSQ01000624.1:285-515 GCA_009380005.1 Actinomycetota bacterium
GGGTCAAAGCGAATCAAGGAGCGGCTGGAGTCGATGCCGAATCGATCGAGGTGTTCGAGCAAGACCTGAAGAACAACCTCTACAAGATTTGGAATCGCATGTCGTCGGGGACGTACTTTCCGCCGCCAGTGCGCACGGTGGCGATACCGAAGAAAGACGGAGGCGAGAGGCGATTGGGCATTCCCACCGTCGCGGACAGGATTGCTCAAACGGTGGTCAAGCTGTATCTG
>WHSQ01000625.1 GCA_009380005.1 Actinomycetota bacterium
CTTTCACTCAGCGGCTCGCAGTACACCTCGATCGATCTCACCAAACTGCTCGCCCTAACGGAATCCGCCAGTCCTTTCGCGGCTCGGCTAGTCATTCCGCCTGTTGTGTTTGGTAGCACCAAAGAATTCACAGGCGAAGGTGCCGAGCGAACAACAGCAGATTGCAGTACGTGATCCCCCAGTGGAATGGGCTATCCAGGTTGTTGGTTGTTTGCAAATGAAGCCCCTTCAGGACGCTCCTTCAGGCTCTCGTGGCTTCCGCCTTTTTTCTTTCATGGTGGTCCTGGCGCTGACCCTAGTCGAGCCGTCGGCGACGAATCCTGTTGTCAACGGCGCTTCCAGTTGCGCCCTGGTCGTTTGGCATTCTGCTCTTGAAGAGCGCTAGCCGCTCGTGGCCGTAACCGTCGATGAGGCTGAACTTACATGTCGAGTTGCGTATCGGAAATGATGCCCCACGACCACGATCTGATAACGGGACGAACCCCCTGCTGCTTGACGCCCGAAAGCGCAGCTA
>WHSQ01000626.1 GCA_009380005.1 Actinomycetota bacterium
TGCCCAGTCGCTGGGCACGCGACTCGTCCTGGGAGAACACGTAAGCCGCAAGACCCAGTGGGTTAGCCGAGAGGTGACGGAGCAGGTCGTCGAGGTCAGAGAATCCCGTAGCCAACGCCATGGGCCCGAACACCTCTGTGAACAACAGCCGCGGATCGATCTTCTCGAAGGACGGTGCCGCGAGCATGGAGGGTGCACAGAAGCACTCGGGGGACAGCCCCGCTCGCTTCGGGGGCCCGGTGCCTGACGCCACGAGCTCGAACCCCTCGTCCTGAGCCCGCTGGAGCAGGTCCTCTAGCCCCCGTCGGCGCTGCGGGTTGATGACCGGCCCCAAAGCGGTCTCCTCACGGAGCGGATCTCCGAGCTGGAGGGCCGAGATCCTGTTGGCGAACCCATCCACGAAGGCCTCGTAGAGGCCATCCTGTACGTAGAAGATGTTCGCCGCGATGCACGACTGACCGCAGTTGCGGAACTTGGCGAGCATGGCCTCGTCGAGGGTTCTCTCCAGATCTGC
>WHSQ01000627.1 GCA_009380005.1 Actinomycetota bacterium
CTGGTCAGCCGTGCCCGTATCCGTTTCACCGCCGCCTTACTCGGCTTGATCAGCAACTTGCCGCGATAGCGCCGGACGTTGAACCCCAAGAAGTCCACCCCATCGTCGAGATGCACGATGCGGGTCTTGTCTTCGTTGAAGGCCAACCCCCTGGGCGCCAACCACGCGGCCAGCCGTGCCTTGACCTGTTCGGCCTGTTCCCGCGAGTGGCACAGGGCCATCAGGTCGTCGGCATACCTGATCAGAACCGGGGAGCCCGGCTTCGCCGTCCCGGCATCACGGCCGGTCGGGATATAGCGGACTCCGGCGGCCTGTTCCATCCCATGCAGGGCCACGTTCATCAGCACGGGACTGATCACCCCGCCTTGCGGGCTGCCCCGCTCGGTCGGGGCGAACCGACCCTGGTCCATCACTCCGGCTCTCAGCCAGCCCTCGACCATTCCCCTGCCGGGGAACGTGCCGAGGTGACCAAGAAGTTGCGAGTGATCGATCTGGTCGAATGCAGCTGGGAATG
>WHSQ01000628.1 GCA_009380005.1 Actinomycetota bacterium
GGCTACGCAGGGGAGTTGCTGAACGGGTTCGGGGTGGGGTCTTCTACGTAGCCGACGCCCCGATTACGTACAACGCTGTAGTGGGCCGACCTGTAGGCCACTCGCTCCGTGTCGATGCTTATGGGAGCTCCTCAAGGCCACGTGGCGGAGGTTGGACCACCGAAGATGATGTTCACACCGGTTCGCAAGCTGAGCCTCCTCGCGAAGTTCGCCATCCTCGGGGCCATACCGACCCTCATCCTTAGCGTCATCCTCGGCAAGACCATCCAAGCCAGCATCTCCCACCGCGCTACGGAACATGCCCGGGACGAAGCGGTTCTCTTCTCCCACCTCGCCGTCGAGCCACTCGTTTCGGAGGGTGGAGCGACGTCGCCGAGTGCGACCGAAGCTTCGAGCCTTCGTTCGGCGATCGCCCGTGACGGAGAACTGCACGGCGTCAGCGGGGTTCGGATCTGGCGTTCCGATGGGGCCATCTCCTTCTCATCCGGCCGGATACGAGACCGGAAGTCCATC
>WHSQ01000629.1:0-235 GCA_009380005.1 Actinomycetota bacterium
CCCCTCCTCGGCTCGCAGTGAATGCACGCTGGCTCAAAGGGGCAGCGCGGGCGGTGTCACATCGGAACGGCTGTCGGGTTCGCAGCGCCTTGAAACTGCTACAGCACGACGCAGATGATGCCGTTAAGGCAGCTGTCAACGAAAAGGCAAACCCACCGCAAGGTGGGGACGCAAAGCCACGGAGCCCAGATCCGGGCCAGCCGGGTTACCGAACGAGAGAGAGATCACACCCATG
>WHSQ01000629.1:245-513 GCA_009380005.1 Actinomycetota bacterium
CGCCTTGGCCTTGGGCGGCTCCGCCTTCACCGCCACCAGCACCATCGACGACGCCGCCATCAACGTCGGCTCCGTCGCCCAGTCCGTGAGCGGTGCGACGTTCACCAACGTCGTCCACACCTACACGGCTGAGACCGACACCACCACGGCGCTCTCGGCCAAGGCGGAGGAGCTCCTCTCCACCGCCACGGGCGTCGTGACCGTCTCCGTCAACGGCGCAGCGGCCGAAGACTGCACCGTGACGGTGACCGACGTCAACTTGGACGGT
>WHSQ01000062.1 GCA_009380005.1 Actinomycetota bacterium
CCCTAACGCGCATAAGAACCTCTCCGTAGCCTGGTTGCGGCGTTTCCACCTCCCTCACCGTTAAGACCTCGGGACCACCAAACCGGTCGATGACCACTGCGCGCATCTTCCACCTCCAGTGTTGATCAGCACCTCATTCAATACTTGATGCTGCGGCTGGCCGCCACCTTCGAATTGCTGCGCCCAAATTGCGTCCGGTCACAACCCAGTGGTTGAACGAAAGCCTGGAAGCAAGTATGCGTACGTCCCCGAACTTCAGGCTCTCCTCCTCAAGGCTGTGGCCCCGCAGTCACGCTCGGTCGCTACCTCAGAACGGTCGGCGATGTGGACGCGGCGTACACCTCGGCTCCTGGGCACGGCGCCATCCCGGTGAGCCAGGGCGCTTCCGGTAGACGTGGATGTCCTGATCGTTGGTGATCCCTTTCCCCTTCAACAGGGCGCGAGGAGCGTCTCATCGAGCCCTTCGATTCCCTACTCGAGAACGACCTGAAGCGCGCCGAGAACATCGTGCAGAGGTGGATTCAGAAATCTAGCCCCGAGCTGGTGGTCGATCGATAGCGAGCATCGGATTCCGAATGGAAAACGGGGGTTCTGCAGCGGTTCTTACGATGTAGATACACTCGACGGGATGCGAAAGAAGCTCGCCAAGATCGGCAACTCCTGGGGTGTCATCTTGTCCCGTGAGGTCCTTGACCTCCTCGAGGTAGACGACGAGGTGGACTTCCACGTCGTGGGCGGTGCCGTGGTGATCACGGCGCCCGAAGCTGACATCACAGAACTGGAGGCGGCGCTCTCATATCTAGTCTCGAAGCGGGAGAGATCCGGGCCCCACGCCGAGTAGCAGATAGCGGGGCGGTCCTCACAGATCGTGGCCGGCTGTGAGTCACGGGCCTTGCCCTAGACGGTGTCTAGAAGCTCCTTCTCCTCGGGTAAGAGGTCGAGGAGCCCCTCGTCCGACGTTCGGAACAGTCGGGTTGATCTCGGCCACTCCGGCAGATCGCGCCACTTCACGATCCCGCGCCCCTCGACGCTGAAGGCAAGCGTCCATGGTCGCGACTTCGAAGACAGGTTGCGCAATATCAGGTCGCGAGGCTCGTGCTCGATCTCATGCCGCTCCTGATCAGCGATGGGCAGATACCCCCACAACGTGCCTTGAGTGACTTCACCTTTGAGACACCAGAAGAAATAAGAATTCCCGTGCTGGCGAATGACTCCCGCGAGGGGCATGTCGTAATGGTTCAGTACCACGACGCCTTCGGCCGCGTGTGGCTGCCAGGGCAGGTCGCCCACACGAAGCTCGATCCGGTCAGCCATCCGTGGCCCCGCTCTCAAAGCAGTCGTGGAACATCTCACATACTTCCTCGGTCCATTCTGCCTCAAACTGCACCGAAACATGGGCAGGGAACGGGTCGTGATCGTGGATGACCATGAATCCCGAAGCATCCAGGCAGGCTGCCGGCGCATGCCTCACCGAATCCTTCTTCGTCGCTTCACGCCCGAAAGCGACCCGTACGGCAGCTACAACATCCCATTGCCCGAGAAGTAATGACATCGAATCCTCCGACGCTCGCGGTGCACATCGGAACCCCGAGCGAGGCTCACTTCGCTTCATGCCAATCTGGGTAAGGGTCTCGGAACCGGAGATGCGGACCGGTCTCGTCATGACCTCAGGTCGTCCGTGTCGAACCGATACAGGGCGTTGTCGCATTCGCCGGCCAGGCCGATGACCCTCGTCAGCCCCACGACGGTCTCGTAACGATGGTGATGGTGGGCGTGCACCAGGAGTCGCGGCCGGCAGTCATTCATCACGTTGCGGATCTTGATGCGGTTCGCCTCGGATGCGCGGGCATGCGCCTTCATCGGGACGCTTTCAAAACTTGGGGTGTCCAGCGCACCCATCGGAGCCTCGTGAGTCAGCATCACTTCGACCGGATCTGCGCCACACCGACGCACGTCGTCGTCCGTGATGTCTTCCTGCGGCCACCACGACCTGCCCTCGATGCGCCCGTCCTTGTCGATGGAATAGGCGCCGCCCAGGGCGAGGAAACTCACGCCATCCCATTCCCATCTCGTCCCCCGGGGGATGTAGTTGAGATGCGAGCGGAGGCGAATGAAGCCTTCGGGCGTCACGTCGTCGGCCTCCTCGGGAACCTCCTTCATGAAGAACAGATCACCGAAGTCCTCGTGGTTGCCATCGATGAAGTGAACATGTACTCGCCGGCGCTTGGCTTGCGTGGCGATCGCAGCGATGAACTCGATGCCCCACGATGTATCTGGGAACCAGCCGAAGTCACCCAGCTGCACGATCGCGTCGACGTCCGACGCCACATCTCGTATCACGTGGGTCATCCATGCCGTGTTCGCGTGAGCGTCACCGACCAGTAGGAGGCGGATCGATCCTCATCTCCTCGGTTACGCCACCAGGGTGAAGCCCTCGGCTTCGAAGTGACGGTCGAAGGCGAACGCTTCCGAGACTCCCTCCTCGCGCATCAACTCGAAGCTGGCGCGATCGACGAACGAGGCGGGCCCAAGCCCAGAGGCTTTGTAGGCCGCCGCCGAGATCCGATGCAGCTCCCTGTCGATGAACATCACTTCGAACGCGGGCGCAAGATCATCCAACAGACGCCTCGTACCCTCAGTCCCGAGCCGCCTACGTGATAGCGCGGTGGCTTCGACGACGACGTAGTTGTGCGTGAAAAGCTGCGTGTCGGTCTTTCGAGCTCGACCTAGCCAGGTAACGGCACGTCGATGGTTCACGTCGGCCTCGTCGAGGAAGGCGAATATCGCCGAGCTGTCCACGAAGACCCTCATTCCGCGAATGCCTCCGCCAGGTACTTATCATGCTGTTCGCTCAGGTCTCCCAGACCTGAATTGCAGCAACCCGCAGCGGCCAGGGCGCGGTCCCACCGGCGCTCCCGCTCCTCGTCCCTCCGCGACCGCCCGCGTGCAGTCGCCTCTCGATCCGTCTCGCGGATGCGAGCGACAACGTCACTCGGCAGATTCGACTCGTAGGCACGCAGCCAGTCGTCGACACCGTCCGGCTCCGTCAGCCGGATCTTCAGCTCCAGCCCGATGGCTCGGATGATCCGGACGAGAGTGTCGAAGTTCGGAGACTTGTGCCCCCGCTCATAAGCGGCGATCGCCGATTGGGAGGTACCGGCCCGCTCCGCAACCTCCCGCTGGGTCAGACCCTTCTGCATCCGCGCGAGCCTGATCAGGGTGCCCGCCGCCCAGTGACCTCCATCCATATCTTCTGACATATCTGAAAAGATATCATCCGTCCTCGCCCCATAGCAAGCGCCCTACCGCGTCGGCCGCCTCTCGTTGGAGGTGGGGCAGGGCGTGGCTGTAGACGTCCAGGGTCAGCGACACGGTCGAGTGGCCCAGGCGCTCGGACACGATCTTCGGGTGGATCCCCGCCTGCAGCGCCAGCGTCGCGTGGGTGTGGCGCAGGTCGTGGAGGCGGATCCTGGGGAGCCCGGCCCCCGCGGCGAGCTCGCCGAACCTCTTCGTCACCCACCCTGGGTGCACCAGCCGGCCCCAGTGGTCGACGAACACCAGTTCCGCCGGACGGACGAACCGGTCGCGGTGTCGGCGCAGCGCCTCGACCGTCATCGCATCGAGCGCCACGACGCGCCGGCCCCGCTTCGTCTTGGGCGTCGAGACCTGCAGCTCGTTGTTCACCGCCACGATCGTCTGGCGGATAGCGAGCTCGCCGCGCTCGAGATCGAGGTCGCTCCACCTCAAGCCCAACGCCTCTCCCCTGCGCATCCCGGTCGTCGCGTAGACGACCCACAACGCCTCGAGATCATCCTCTCGAACGGAGCGCAGAAACCGGCGCAACTCCTCTGCCGTCCACGTGGACTGCTCGCGCTCGAGCGGGCGATGTTTGGGCGGGTCGGTTCGATCGACGATGTTCTCCGCCACGTATCCCCACCGGCGTGCATCCCTCATCGCTCGGTGGAGAGTGGCGTGGATGCGACGCACGCTCGCAGGGGAGAGCCTCTCGATCAACCTGCCGTACATCACGTTCACCGTGCGGGCATCGAGCTCGGCGAGCTTCAGCGCACCCAGGTGCGGCACGAGATGCACCCGAACGTGTGACTCGTAACCCCGGAAGGTCGTCGCGCGGATCGTGGACCGGATCGCCGGCAGCCATTCATCTACCAGGAACTCGCCGATCGTCCTGTCGAACGCGGGCTGTTCCACAATCGCCATCGGGAACGCTCCTTATCGTGGAGCGTCCGAACCTAGCGACGGCCTACGACGGGAACCGGTAGCGATCCTGTGACGCGCGCCACACGACAACAGGCGACCACTCTTCCCGCTCGCCGGCTCCATGCGCGCTCGCCGGCTCGGCCGCGGGTAAGCAAGCCGAGCTCACGATGCAGGCCCTCTGCGGTTTACGATCCCTGGTGCGGCGGGGGCAGCTGCGCGCCCCCATCATGGGCGGCTCTTCGGAGCCATGCGACTAGGGGGGGAAGGGCAATGACGTCTTTCCGGAAGTGCGCACGTGCGCTCGGGCTCGCGATCCTCGTGGCGTTACTCGGCTCGATGTCCTTCGCGGCATCGGCCGGGGGACAGCCGAACCAAGGATCGCCGATCGGTTTCCAGGGTGAATCCGGCATCCCCCCGGACTTCGACAACCGGTCCGGTCGCGCCGCGATAACTAACGAACAACGGAACCGCGCGAGCGCGCTCGACGCGGCGGTGCGCTGGAATCGCTTCGGCACGCCCCAGTCCGCGATCTCGTACGAGGGATCGCTCGGAACGGGCCTCGGACGCGACCCGGTGGACGCGGCGAGGGCGTGGCTCAGTCAGAACGCCGGTCTGTTGGGGATCTCTACGGGCACGATCGCAGATCTCGAAGTAGCGCGCGTCACGCGCATCGGTGAGGGTCATTCCGTCCTACTGGAGCAACGCCTCGGCGGGTTGCCCGTGTCCCCCGGGGGCATGGTGGCGGTCGGTGTGGCCGAAGGCAGGGCCCTGTACACCTCCTCCTCACTCGCAGAAGGAAGCCTCTCGGGAACCCCCCGGCTCACTCCTCAGGATGCCGTCCAGCGTGCGGCCGCCAACGTCGGCCGTTCGATCGCCGACGCCGACATCTCGGCCGTCCGGAAGGTCGACGGCTGGACGCGGATGACGGTAAGAGGCTTCACCAACGAACAGAGCGCGAGGCTGGTAGCGGTGCCGTTGCCGACGGGCGGCGCAATCCCCGCATATCAGACGTTCATCCAGGACGCCGACGCCGAGCCCTTGGCGTTCGTCCACTACGTTGATGCGCGCGACGGCAGCATCGTGATCCGCCTGAACGCGGTCGATCACGCAGGCGAGCCGAAGTGGGACATCTTCCCCGCGTACCCGCGGCTCAACTACGCATCCACGGATACGCGCGAGACGTGGTGTTGGGTCGCCGCGTCCGGGTGCGACGAGGTGATCGCGCAGGACGCAGGCGCCACCCCGCTCGCGTGGGACGTCAATCCCGGAAACAAGAAGTCGTCGTTCACGAGCATCGGCAACAACGCGATCGGCGTTGAGAAGTGGCGGTCCAACAACACCCGCGACATCGGCAACAAGACCGCCACCAGCCGGCAGGATCGCAACTACAGCTACGCGTGGACGAACCAGTGGTTCGAGCGCCGGTGCGACCCACAGACGTTCACCACGCCGCAGCAGAACGACATCGACGCGGCGATCGCGAACCTCTTCGCGGGCCACAACCGCATGCACGACTGGTCCTACCGGCTCGGCTTCACCGAGACGACCTGGAACCTCCAGGAGGACAACTTCGGTCGCGGCGAGGACGGCGGCGACGCGGAGCAAGGGAACGCGCAGGCGGGCGGGATCGTCGGCGGTCCGCCCCAGTTCCGGTCGCGAGACAACGCCAACCAGTTCACGCCGCCCGACGGCCAGCCCCCCATCACGAACATGTATCTGTGGCAGCCGATCGCCGGGGCCTTCTACGCGCCTTGCGTCGACGGCGACTTCGACATGTCGGTGATCGGGCACGAGTACACGCACGCCATTTCCAACCGGATGGTCGCCGGGGCCGATCAGCGTCTCCTGGGTCTCCAGGCGAACGCGATGGGCGAGAGTTGGTCGGACCTGGGCGCCATGGAGATCCTCAACGAGTATGGGTCGGTCCCGGTCGGCAACGAGAGCCCCTACTCGATCGGCGCGTACGTCACCGGGGACCCCGTCGCCGGGATCCGCAACTACAACATGAGCGACTCACCGTTGAACTACAGCGGTGTCGGTTACGACTTCATCGGGCCACAGGTCCACGCCGACGGCGAGATCTGGAGCGCGACCAACTTCGACATCCGCCGCGCGATGAACGAGCGCTACGGGGGCGGCAGCGCGAGCCTCCAGCGCGATTGTGCGAACGGTCTCGTCCCCATCGGGAGTTGCCCCGGCAACCGGCGATGGATCCAACTCGTGTTCGACGCCTGGACGCTGATGGCGGCCGGCGACGTGACGATGCTCGATGCTCGCGACGCGATGCTCGCCTCCGACCAGATCCGTTTCGGGGGCGCGAACCAGGACCTGTTGTGGGGGGTGTTCGCTCGTCGCGGCATGGGCGAGAACGCGACCTCGACGGGATCGAATGACCACGAGCCGGTGCCGAGCTTCGAGTCGCCGTTCCACGATGAAGCGACCGTCCGCTTCCGTCCCTCGGCGCCGGGCGGGCGCACGGTCGCCGAGCTCTTCGTCGGCCACTACGAGTCGCGCGCGACGCCGATCGCGGATACGGATCGTGGGGGCCCCGTGGGCGACACGTTCCGGATCGTTCCGGGAACCTTCGAATTCCTGGCGCGCGGCGACGGCTTCGGCGGAACCCGCTTCACGCGGACGTTCGCGGCCGGCCAGACGATCAACCTGGACGTGGCGCTCGATCGCAACCTGGCGTCGGCGGCCAACGGCGCCGTGGCGTCCGGCGATGGGACCAACCTCGGCAGGCTGATCGACGACACGGAGGACACGAACTGGGCGTCGTTGAACGCTCCGATCCAGGGCAAGCAGGTGACGGTGGATCTCGCCGGCGGCCCGGCTCAGACGATCGAGCGGATCCAGGTAAGCGCGATGTTGCGGCCGACGATCCAAACGGACCCCGGTGGCGACACCGGTGGTCAGAGCCGGTTCTCCGCGCTACGACGGTTCCGCATCCTGGCGTGCAACGCCGAAGGCGACGTGGATTGCTCGGCGGCGAACGACTTCGACGTGATCTTCACGAGTCCTGCCGATGCATTCCCGGCGGTTGCACCGAGGCCGCGCGCGCCCGATCTGATCCTGAGGTCGTTCGACGTCCCCGCGACGGAGGCGACCCATGTACGGATCGAGGTGCTCGAGAACCAATGCACTGGAACATCGGACTACCGGGGCGACCAGGACGACGATCCGGCCAACATCACGGACTGCGTCGAAGGTTCTGCGCAGGAGCTCTTCGTGCGGATCGCCGAGCTCCAGGTGTTCGCGCAATAAAGAAGTTGTGCGTTCGAGTTTCAAACCAACGAAGCTCCTCGGCGAAGAGAGGCATTAAAGGACTACGGGCGTACGCCGCCAGAGCCTCGAAACGTACCTGGCTGATTTCGTTCATCTTCATTCCCTATGACGAGGATCAGTCGGCGACGTGTTGGCTTTCCGTCACGGACAAGGGGGCATCTGGATCCTGCTTATTCACGAATATGATACTGAGGGTCGGCGAACAGCTCACGTTCGACTCCCGGAATGAATAATCGGAAATGTCGTGTAGAGGGAGTGTGATGATGTCAAACCGACAACGCACCGAAATAGTGCGTTTTGCCTTCTGCTTGGGCTCCTCGTATCTTGCCAGCGCCAAACGCTCTGAATGCGCTCGAAACTCATCTTGATGTGATGCGAGCGCGGCGCACAATCTCGGTGGTCGGCTGTCACGCCGGCGGGGAGATCGGCAACGTCGTCATCGGCGGCGTGCTGCCGCCGGCGGGCAAAACAGTCTTCGAGCGGATGCAGGTGTTGCGCGCGGATGACTCGCTGCGGCGGCTGCTGCTCCGTGAGCCGCGCGGCAGCGTCGCCGTGCACGCGAACCTAATCGTCCCCTCTCTGCAACCGGACTGCGTCGCTGGCTACATCATCATGGAACCGACCGAGTATCCCGCGATGTCGGGCTCGAACACGATCTGCGTCGCGACCGTGCTGCTGGAGACTGGCATGGTCGAGATGCGCGAGCCGGAGACGAGATTACGGTTGGAGGCGCCCGCCGGCGTGGTCGAGGTCGCTGCCACCTGTAAGGACGGGAGATGTGAGAGCGTCGAACTGACGAACGTCCCCTGCTTCGCGGATCGGCTGGACGCTCAGCTCGAGGTTGACGATTTTGGCACGCTCACGGTGGATGTCGCATTTGGAGGCATGTGGTACCTGATCACCGATGCGCGCGCGCTCGGCTTCTCGCTTGAGCCGGACGAAGCACGCGAGATCTCGAACGTCGGCGAGCTCATCCGAACCGCGGCGCGTGAGCAGCTGCCCTGCGTGCATCCCGACAACCCGGAAATCGCGGGCGTGAGCATTGTCCAGATCGCCGAGCCGTGGCGTGGGGTCGGCGCGGTCTCCAAGAACGCGGTCATCGTCGCGCCCGGCCGCCTCGACCGCTCGGCGACCGGCACCGGCCTCTCGGCGCGTATGGCGGCCCTGCATGCGCGCGGAATGATGCGCGTGGGCGACGCGATGACGCACGCGTCCGTGATTGGCTCGACCTTCGATGGTCGCATTCTTTCTGAAACGACGGTCGGAGGGCGGCCGGCAATTGTCCCGGCGATCCGCGGCAGCGCTTGGATCACGGGCATGTCTCAAGTGCTCGTCGACCCGACTGACCCGTTCCCGGAAGGCTACCTGCTTGCCGATACCTGGCCCGGCAACGACGTGCAGCTTTAGTCGGCTCGCTCCCGCAGATGCCGAGGGACGCGGGCCGCAGCGAGATCATCGAACTGGTGGAGTGGGCGCTCCCGATCCAGGAACGCCACTTCGCCGATTGCTCAGGAGAACTCCCTGAAGCTGGCCGCAGATGAGGACCCGAACAGCACGAGCTAGCGCATACCGAGTTCTTCGGGGGCCGGGCGAGATGTCCGGCCCTCGTCGCGTCCGGGCTTAGATTTCGAGCGTTGGAAGACTCGACGGAGGAGGACACACGAGATCTCGACCGGTCCGCGTCCTCCTATCCGCCGTGCTGGCGATAGCGACAGCCGCCTGCGCCGGATCGGAGCCGGGCTCCCCCGTCTCGAAGGAGACCCCCTCTCCGTCGGCCTCGGGCGGTTTCGGAGGGGGCGAGCCCTGTCCCGACGTCAGTGAGGGCATCGGCTGCCGTTCATCTCTGAGTGGTGACTTCGACGGAGACGGTGCCGTAGACGAAGCAAGGGTGTCAGCCCGTACCGGCCCGGACGGATACCCCCGTTCGTGGGTGCTCGAGATATCGCTCGCGGCCGGCCGAGGCGTCGTAGCCGAGCAGCGCTGGTGGCCCGGCTCCACCGTAGGCAGGCCGCCGGAGGGCGCGGATTGGTGGTCCGGTTATCCGCAGACCGTGGCAGTCTTCGACCTGGAGGGAGATGGTCGCGACGAGGTGTTCGTGAAGGTGATCGAACACATCCTGCATGGGGGTTCCGTTCCGGACCACGCGATCTTCACCTTGAGGCGGGGCCGCCTCGTGCCTCTGCGTGGTGAGGACGGAGAGATCTTCATAGTGCCTCTCGGTGGTGTGTCCTACTTCGGACACGGCATGAGGTGCAACGACATCACCGGCGATGGTCGCCGAGAGCTCGTGGTGCTTCGCGTCGAGAACGCCGCCACGTCTACTCCCGATTGGTCACGCAGGTTCTACGAGCTGCGAGGAACCACGCTCGTGCTCATCGGCCGGAAGGAGGGCACGATCGCCCGGGACGGCTTCCCCGACCCGGACGTCGACCTCTTCTATCGCCTTCGGTGCGATGGAACCGAGGTCAGACTCTGGTGACTACCGTGAAGCGGCGGTTCACTGAAGTCCAGTGCCGATCAGCGCGGTGGAAGGCTCCTCGAAGTCATACGCGGTTCCCCGCTTCCAAGCCTCGAGCGCGGGATGAGGTTCGCCCAAGTACCTGACATGCTCGAGGAGCGAGTGCAGGGGATGAGCACCTTCAGCAACGAGTGATCCTGGTACGTCGACCTGATCGATCGGGACGGAGAGGTATGGCGCCAGCGTGCGGGGTCCGAATATCACGAGGTTCTCGGTTCCCGGAAGAGCGGCGTTCGGAACACGAATCACTTCCGGCATCTGAGCCTCGGAACGGCACCGCTCCGCGAAGACCTGACATGCACCATGGTCATCAGCAACTAGATCCTTAGCTTCGAGGCCGAAATCCAGCGCGTTGTCGAAGGTAACGGTCGTGACGCGAGGTTCCCTGACACGGACGACCCAGATCCGGGCACGCAGCTCACGAAGTCGATCGAGGGATACATATCCCTCCCGCCGCAAGTACTCGGCCATTGGTGCCAGAGGATGCAGGCACAGGTATTGAGTAGGGGGAGACTCGCGTTTGTTGAACCGGCCGGCCCGCCGATTAGGTGAGATCCACAGTGGCGTATCCCAATTAGCGAGTCTGTAAGCGACGAAGTCCGTCACGCTCAGCTACGAGGCGGCGTGCGACCGTGCGCCACTGGCGAGACGGATCAACGCGCCCGCATGCTCGGTCGGCTCCTTGAGAAGCGACGCCGGGGTTTCTCCCTTGAGATCTGGGTGCGGTGATTCGAACCAATAGATGACGCCTTGCGCTGTCATGACATGTCGAAGGTGGTTAACGATTCGGGCTACAAGATCCACTCGCCACGCGTCATCCCCTCGTGGCTCTGCTTGATCCGTAGTCGACAACCACCGCTGGATCTGTCTCTGATTGGTAAACAGGAGCTCCGCCAGCTCCGCCTGCGGCACATGGAGGATGTTTGCCAGCCACCTCACACGGTCTTTTAGCTCGACATCATCATGAACGGAGCGACCCTCGACGACATCCCGGACTGCCTGCCGCATCTGCTCTAGCCCGAGCCGAAGGAGGCGCCGTTCTCGCTTCTTGCAGCGAATAACCGTTCAGCAGATAGAACGTACCTACTGCGATCACGGCAGTTCTCTTGTTGCCATCCACGAATGGATGGTTGCGGATCAGCGAATGCATCAAGGCTGCTGCTTTGACGTGAAGCGTCGGGTATGCGTCCTGACCACCGACCGTCTGTTGGGGGCGCATCACGGCGGATTCAAGCAGACCGAAGTCGAATATGGGTTCCGCTTCTTGGAGCTCCTGTTCGTGGATCCTTGCTACATCCCCGACGCTTAGGTATCTCACCCGTGCCCCTACAGATCAGCCAGCTTGTCCAATGCCACTCGGTATTGCTCCCGAACTCGCTTCGAAAAGCCATCCACCGCCTCCCTGTGACCTTCTTCGGCGAGGAAAGTGGACAACGCCCGAAGCGCGATCTCGTTGACGCTCGACTCGGTGGCGAAAGCCAACGTCTTCAGTGCTTCGTGCACCTCGATCGGTACGCGAAGCGTGACTACCTGCACCTCCTTCGCCCGCTCCTGCTTTGCTGCCAATCCCGGCACCTCCTTGAGGCCTCGGCCTAGCCGAAGCCCGTTTCACCCGCCGTCGCGGGACCTGTTCTCCCTTAGAGGGCTCACTCATTCGACTTGCTCGTCAGACTCGCCTACGCCGGCTATACAGACAGTATGCTATCGTGCTATCATGATGTCAACTTGAGTGCCATGGCACCTGATCCGGATCCACCGTGGACGAAGCATCCACCCGCCGGGCTGCTATTGGTCGAGCCACCCCCGTAGAGCGATCAGCTATGGCCCACAAACTTTGCTTAGCCCGCCCATAAGAAAAGGTTTCGGGCCCAATCCTTGCTTAGCCCTCCTGCCGGACAGCGGCGGAGTCAGGGTTAACGGTCGTCGGCAGGCTCCCCCGCCCCGACATCGATCCCGAGCGCGTCCAGCAGGGCTCGCCGCGGCGGGTTGAACACGTCGAGCTCGAAGCACGGGCTCGATCCCGTTCTAGCTCCGTGCGGCACGTTGGAGGGGATCAGCACCGCGTCGCCCCGGCGGAGGGTGCGGGTGACCCCACCGACCTCGAACTCGAGCTCTCCGTCGATCACGATCGAGATCTGCTCCTCGTCGTGCCAGTGGACCGCCGCCTCGGTGTGGGGCTCGAGGTGGACGAAGCTGACCATGACGTTGGCGGAGGTGAGCGCCTGGATCTGCAGGCCAGGCACCATCTCGATCGAAGTCGACCCCTGCCAGTCGATCCACGTCGCCTGTTCATCGCTCGCGTCGCCACTGCCGCTCGAGAAGTAGTTCGTCTCCGCCATGCTGATCCGCTCCCCCGGTCGGTGGAAGGTGGACTCCGGTTACCACGGCTACCGTAGCGGGACGAGCCGGTAACCGGAACACGCAGTTAGGCGCTTCACTCCGGCTGAACCGCCCGCCCAGGCGACAGTAGGGTCACAGGGTGCCGACGGTGCATGTTGTCGACGAGAGCCCGGTGCCGGCCGAAGAAGTACTCCTGGCTGCCCGTGACTTCTCCGAGCGCCGGGCTGATCTCTGGCCGGACGTCCACGTGGCGTACCTCGAGGTCCACGAGACGGGGGACGATTTCGCCACAGTCACCGAGGGCAACCCGTGGCCGATCGGATATGTCTGGGAGCGCCTGCACTACGACTGGTCCCAGCCCGGAGTGCTAAAGGGAACGGTCATCGAGTCCAACATCTTCAAGCCCGGGAGCACCTGGGAGATCAGAGCGACGCTCACGAACCGAGGCAGTCGGGTCGAGGTGATCGGAGTCCGGTACCTCCGGGGCTTCAAGGGCAGGCTGCTCGCGCCTACCTTTCCTCTCGGGCTGGCCAAGCAGACCATCGCCGCCCACTTGCGGCACTTCCTTTCAAAGCTCGAGGAGTCAGTTCGGAGTTAGCTGATCTCCTCTTGCGCTCGCGAGGGGCCGTAGCCCCCAGGCGATCCGCTTCACGGAACGCAGCCGCCTCCGAGTGGGCGAGATCGCCCAGATTCCCTTGAAGAGATGCCCGCAGGGGACGTTCCTGGCGTGGATCGTGGCTGGGATCACGCTCGCGGCAGCGTTGGGCCCTTTCTTCACTACGAGCAACGGAATCCAAGAGGTCGCGCCCGGGTAGAGCCCCAACCCCTCGGCGCGCCAAGTTGGTCGTGGGGGCGTGCGCGAAAACTGTCGTGAATCGACCGCAACCTTGTAGACCTCTGGACCGTCTGTGTGGGAACAGGACGCAACGGACAGGAGGTAGCGGTGAAGACGTTACGGATGGTGCTGGCCGCCGGCATGCTGGCGGTCACTCTGGTGGCTACTAGCCCGGCCACGGCTCATCGACTCGATCTGATGACCCCGAACAAGGCGGGTCCGATACGGCGTGGCGAGACCACGATGAGGCAGATGCGCCGCTGGTTTGGGGCTCCCACGGCCCGGAAGGTCGTCCGCGTGGGCTGTGTGCGAGTGATCAAGGCTCGCTGGGGCAGGAAGCTCATGGTCTACGCGGGCCGTGACACGCGCCGCACGGTGGAGGCCATCTTCGTGCGGGCGCGGCGCATCACCAGCACTCGCCACGGCGATCTCGATACACACACTCGCAAGGGCCTACGTGTCGGGGATCGGGAGCGCAAGCTCCGGCGGCTCTATCCGAAGCGCCGGTCCATCACCCACGCGGGCCACAGCCATTACCGTCTGGCGACCGGTCGCTACGGCACCTACCTGATGGCGAAGGTCGTGAACCATCGGGTTGTGCAGCTCGAGGCATGGCCTTTCGAGTTCTGCTAAAGCTCAGCTCGGCCATGGGTGGGTGTGCGGTTTATGACCGGCTCGGGCGATAGGGATGGAGCGAGGTGCTCTTCTTGGAGGCGAGAGCGCGGGCCTAGCCATGGGCCGGAAGAGATCAAGGCCTATGTCGCGGCCCTTGCCCTCACCTCGATCGAAGCCGGGGCGCGCCCACGCGATCGCGTTTGATAACGATCCCCTCCCGTTGGAGGAGGCGGGCCTGCCGAGCGCCGTGATCCCCAGTCAATAGCCCGTCGGCCGGCACGACTCGCCACCACGGCAGCCCATCGACGGAGGCGAGCACATTTCCGACGGCGCGGGCGGCATCCGGGAAGCCGGCTTCCTCGGCAATCTCGCCATAGGTCGCGACCTCTCCACGGCGCAATCGCCGAACGGCGGCGCTCACCCGGCGCGTGAAGTCGGTTGGCATCCCTCGATACTAGGGAAGAGGTGATCCAGGCCGCACCAACCGTGTGACTTTACGAACGCACGCGGGCTTCTCATCCGTCAGCACGGTCGCCGGCGGGGTCGTCCACGTTGCGTTCACGCCGACGTCGCTCCTGGCCGGTGATCTCCTCCTCCAGCGCTCCCAGGATCTCGAGTTCGCGCAGATCGACGGGTCGACCAGCGGCTCGTTTCATGACCATCAGGTCTTGGAGCGAACAGACCGGAACCCGGAGGCCATGCGCGTTCTTCCACACCACGTTCGCGATCAGCTCTTCATAGCCCTCGACACCTGCAGGTTTCCCAAGGCAGTCCAGCGACCCGTATTCAGTCGCGAACGTGAAGTTCTGTCCCGCTCGCAACGTCTTCGCTTCCAGGAGGAAGGGGACCTCTTCTTGCACTCCACGCAAACGAGCCTTCATTTCTCGCAGGGCAGCCGCCAGACGTTCGAGGTTGGCGTCATCACGTCCGTAACAGATGTCGGTGTCGTCGGTCACGG
>WHSQ01000630.1 GCA_009380005.1 Actinomycetota bacterium
GGAGCCGGTGGAGACGATCCCCGGCCCGCAAGGCCCACCAGGTGTTCGCGGCCCGGTCGGCCCCCGAGGTCCTTCCGGCGCTACAGGAGGACGGGGGGTCCAAGGGGAGCAGGGGGAGGACGGCCCTCCCGGTCCTGGCGGTCCTGGAGGTGACCGGGGGGAGCAGGGAGAGGAAGGCCCCGAAGGCGGGACTGGTCCTGAAGGTTCCCAAGGTGAGCAGGGACCTGTAGGGCCTGTAGGTCCTGAAGGACCTCAAGGGCCAGAAGGCCCGCCTGGTCCTCAAGGCGAGACTGGGCCTGAAGGGCCTGAAGGACCTGCTGGCGGTACTGGACCTGAAGGGCCGCAAGGTGAAGAAGGTCCATCTGGTGAGGATGGCCAGCCGCCGGCGTCGTGGACGTTCCAGGGGGCCGGCGGTCGAGAATGGACATGCACCCGTGATGACCCCTTTGACCCTGCCGCGCCCACTTACACGTGTGAGCAGGAGTCCATGTTAGAATCCTTGTAGTCCGTC
>WHSQ01000631.1 GCA_009380005.1 Actinomycetota bacterium
CCGGCTACGGCGCCGGCGTCACAACCGACGTGGACGCGGAGTAGAGCTGTGGCCTGGAGAGTCGCACGGTCGCTGCTGACGCTGCGGGACCAGGTCGACGCCGCCGCGCCGAACCGCTCCAAACGGTCGGACGGCACCATCGGCGACGCTGCACACGCGTCTCGGTCATCCGACCACAACCCCTGGGTCAAGGACGGGGCCACCGGCGTCGTCACCGCGATCGATCTCACCCACGACCCGGCTGGCGGCGCGAACATGCACACCATCTCAGAGGCGCTGCGCACGAGCGGGCGGGCGCAGAGCATCCTCGACCAACCGTCGATGATCGGCGGCCATCTTGACACCGTCGGTCCGATCCCGCTGGGCCAGATCGGCGATGCGCTCAAAAAGCTCACCAGCACCGCTTTGCAGGGCCCGAAGGGTGACCCGGGCCCTCCAGGTGCGCCTGGGATGACAGCGGCGCAGGTGGCGGCTCTTTTGAACGGCGCGCGCATCGAGGGCAGCATCAAG
>WHSQ01000632.1 GCA_009380005.1 Actinomycetota bacterium
TGGATGACGCGGTGGTGCACTGCACGTCGCGGAGCCAAGCCCAGATGCTGGTGACGGCGATCCGGGAGAGGATGGAGCAGGTCGGGCTGGCGTTACACCCGACCAAGACCAAGATCGTGTACTGCCGGGGTGGGCGGAGACGGGGCTCACACGAGCACACCGCGTTCACCTTCCTCGGCTACACGTTCCGAGCCCGACCGGCGGTGGACAGGAACGGGAAACTCTTCACCTCGTTCCTGCCCGCGATCAGCAAAGAAGCCCTCAAGCGCATCAGCGCTGAGGTGCGAGGCTGGCGGCTGCACCTGCATGGCACCTACTCGCTGGACGAACTCGCCAGGTGGATCAACTCCATAGTGGCGGGCTGGATGAACTACTACGGCGCCTTCTACAAGACGGAGCTGTATCCATTCCTGCGACGCATAAACGCCTACCTTATGCGGTGGGCCCGCAAGAAATACAAACGGCTGAAGACCTTCAAGAAAGCCAAGGCATGGTGGCAAGCGGTGACCA
>WHSQ01000633.1:0-228 GCA_009380005.1 Actinomycetota bacterium
CCGTCGGCCCAGCTGCGTCCCCGACCGATGAGCATCGTGTCCTCATAGCCCATGGTCGTGATGAGCCCGAGCTTGGGACCGCGGTGCTCGATGAGCGCGTTGGTCCCGACCGTCGTTGAGTAGACGATCGACTCGGTCTCCGCGAGCAGTTCCTCGAGGGACAGCCCGAACTGCTCACCGGCGGCGCGAACGGAGTTGAAGAATCCGACCCTCAGGTCGTATGCGGTC
>WHSQ01000633.1:238-508 GCA_009380005.1 Actinomycetota bacterium
GCGCGCGGTCATGCCGCGCCCTCGGCGTACTTGCGCGCGAGTGCGTCGAGGTCGAGCTCGATGTCCCACGTGAGCGGATGCCCGGGAGGGAGGTACTCGTTCTCGATCATCGTCGTGCAGCCCGGGCAGTAGAACTCGATCAACCGCACCCAGGCAGGGTCGAAGGAGAAGTTGTACTCCGGGTGGGGCGCGAGGACGGGGTGGACCTCACGCGGGTCCCGGTCGGCGACCAGGCACCCCTCCTTGTAAGGGCGCTCACCCGGCCCGATG
>WHSQ01000634.1 GCA_009380005.1 Actinomycetota bacterium
CGATGATGCCGGGAGTCCCCGAGCGGCGCACTCACGACTACGTCCGGCATGGAGTGACGAGCCTGTTCGCCGCGTTCGACATCGCCACCGGCGAGGTCATCACCGCGCTGCACCGCAAGCATCGCGCCGTGGAGTTCAAGAAGTTCCTCGCCAAGATCGACCGCGAAGTCCCCACAGACCTCGAGGTCCACCTGATCTGTGACAACTACAGCACCCACAAGACCCCAGCGATCCAGACCTGGCTGGATCGGCACCCCCGCTTCCACATGCACCACACCCCGACCTACTCGTCCTGGCTGAACCAGGTCGAGCGATGGTTCGGGTTCCTCACTGACCAGATGCTGCGCCGTGCCAGCCACCGCAGCGTCACCGCCCTCGAAACCGACATCCGCGCCTGGATCGAGCAATGGAACAACAACCCACGCCCGTTCCTATGGACCAAAACCGCACAAGACATCCTCGACTCACTCGCCAGCTACTGCCGACGAATCTCCGGCGCAGGACACT
>WHSQ01000635.1 GCA_009380005.1 Actinomycetota bacterium
CAGAGACTCACCGATGCGCAAGAGCGCGGGAGATGCCCCGCCGGTGGCGGCGGGGGCAGGGGTCCGAGAAGGGGGACGGGCAGATGCAGAGCGACTATGACGCGGTCGTCATCGGGGCGGGCCACAACGGCCTGCTGGCGGGGGCCTACGTCGCTCGGGCCGGCCGGTGTGCGTGCTCGAAGCCGGAGACGACATCGGCGGGATAAGCACCTCCGGGGCCGTCATCCCGAGATCTTCATGCTGGCCACCCCGGTGATCCGCGACCTGCAGCTCCACCGCCACGGGCTGGAGCTGGTCCGGCCCGACCCAACGTACGTGTACCTGAGCCCGGACGGCACCTCCCTCGCCATCTGGCGAGACCCCCGGAAGACCCCCGAGGAGATCCGGCGGTTCTCACCCCCCGACGCGACCACCTACCTCGAGTACGCCCGGATGCTCGACGCCTTCTACGGGATCTCGGCCCCGCTCATGCTCATGCACCCCACCCGGCCCGATGCCAGGGAT
>WHSQ01000636.1 GCA_009380005.1 Actinomycetota bacterium
CTGTATGCGCCCTACCTGGTCGCCGTCCTCGGCATGGGCGGGTTCGTCGCCGTGTACAACGTGCTCTCCTTCCGGCTGGTGCGGCCACCTCTCGAGCTGGCGCCCGCACTCGCCTCGCTGGCGTTCCTCGCCTACCTCGCCGGCGGCGTCACCTCGGCCGTGGCCGGATGGGCGACCGGCAGGTGGAGCCGCCCGGCCGTCCTGCTCACCGGGCTGGTGTGCGCGCTCGCCGGACTCGCGGCGACGCTGCCGGACAGTCTCGGGCCCATCCTCGCCGGGCTCGTGGTGTTCACCGCAGGCTTCTTCTGTGCGCACGCGGTGGCCACGGGCTGGGTGACCGCCGAGGCGTCCCCTGGTGCCCGCGGCCAGGCCGCCGCGATCTACCTGCTCGCGTTCTACGTCGGCAGCAGCGTGGGCGGCACGGTGGGCAGCGGCGCGTACGGCTCCTTCGGCTGGCTCGGACTCGCCGGCCTGGTCACGTGCTGGCTGCTCCTTGCCATGCT
>WHSQ01000637.1 GCA_009380005.1 Actinomycetota bacterium
TACCCCGGCGAGTTCTACGCGCTTCCTCAGTCGCCACAACAGCTCAAGCAGCTACTGATGGTGAGCGGTATGGATCGCTACTATCAGATCGCGCGCTGTTTCCGGGACGAGGACCAGCGCTCTGACCGGCAGGCAGAGTTCACCCAGCTCGACCTGGAGATGTCGTTCGTCGACATGGAAGACATTCTGAAGCTGACCGAGGAGCTGTTCCATGAGCTGATCGCGGTGGCCGGATTGAAGGTTCAGACGAGCCCGTTCCCGAGAATGACCTACGACGAATCTATGCGGCGTTTCGGCAATGACAAGCCGGACATGCGCTTTGGTGTCGAGATCGCCGACGTGTCACACCTCGTCAAACAGTCAGAGTTTGGCGTATTCCGCTCTGCGGTCGAAAGCGGAGGTGTCGTCCGGGCGATCGGTGTGCCCGGCAAGGGCGACATTACGCGTAGCGGCGCGGACGAGCTCACCGAGTTCGCGCGCCAGTTCGGGGCCAAGGGACTTG
>WHSQ01000638.1 GCA_009380005.1 Actinomycetota bacterium
GTAGCCTTGGTCACCGTCGATGATGACGGTGACTGAGGTGCCTTGGTAGCGGCGTCCCACGGCGATACGGTAGGGGCGGGACCAGACGGTGCCGTCGACGCATACTCGGGCGGATGTGACTCGTTTGGGGGTGGTTAGGGGCCGGTCGGCGGGTCCGGCTTTGGATGCGGCTTCCCAGATGGTGGCGGGGGTGGCGCCTCCGAGGGAGCGGTGGGGCCGCTGGTGGTTGTAGATGCTGGTAAAGGTGTCGAGTTGTTGGTTGAGTTCGTCGAGGGTGGCGGCTGGGGGCTGTTGGGCCAGCCATTTCTGTTCTGTCTGGTGGAATCGTTCCGCCTTGCCGCAGGTCTGGGGGTGATAGAAGCTGGAGGTGATCGTCTTGATGCCGAGATGTCCGAGGTTGGCTGCGAAGGCGACGGTGATGTTTCTCCGCTGTCCGTTGTATACGAGGTCGTTGTCGGTGAGGACCATCGAGGGCAGCCCCCACCGTTGAGCTCCCTCTAG
>WHSQ01000639.1:0-270 GCA_009380005.1 Actinomycetota bacterium
GGCTTTCGCCTGGCAGCCCGCATTGCATGGACTACCGCAACACGGCTTTTCAACCGACTCCTCGGGCGCGGTTGAACCCGCGTCGAAGCCGCGCTTGTCAGCACTGCGAGCGCTGGTCCGGCCTACGCCCGGACATCCCTATCAATTCGACAATGCGCTGAGGAAAGACCGGGGTTTCGGTGATCCGGACGCCGAAGGGTTCGAGCGCGTTCTCGACGGCGCTGATAATCGCGGCAGCCGCCGGGATGACGCCGCATTCGCCGACGCCCT
>WHSQ01000639.1:280-501 GCA_009380005.1 Actinomycetota bacterium
AGGAAGCGTGTATTCGCCGAAGTTCGTCGTCACCGGCTGCGCATTCTCGTCGTAGGCCATACGCTCGAACAGCGCGTTGCCGATGCCGTGGACGACGCCGCCGATGATCTGGCCCTCGACGATCATCGGATTGATCAGACGGCCACAGTCGCTCACCACCACATAGCGCAAGATACGGACCGCACCGGTTCCCGCATCGACCTCGACTTCGACCGCATGCG
>WHSQ01000063.1 GCA_009380005.1 Actinomycetota bacterium
GGGTCAGCATCGTCAACGCGCCCGGGACGATCGACAGCGGCTACCGCGGCGAGGTAAAGGTGCTGTTGGTCAACCTGGATCGGGAGGTTGCCGTGCACCTGTCCCGCGGGGACCGCATCGCCCAACTGCTCATCCAGCGGGTCGAGCACGCGAAGGTCGTCGAGGTGGCCAGCCTGGAGGCCACCTCGCGAGGGCAGGGAGGGTTCGGCTCGACCGGCAGGTAGGTTGCGGCGAGGCGCTGCGTGGGGCACGATTACAGGGCAGCGGGGGCACCCGCCGCGCGGACGTGGCTCAGTTGGTAGAGCACCACCTTGCCAAGGTGGGGGTCGCGGGTTCGAATCCCGTCGTCCGCTCCACGGCCGACCGGCCGGCCTCAGCACGGGTAGTAGAGGCTTACGACCTCGGCGACGCAGGCGGGTTTTGTGTCGTCGCCCTCCAGGGGTGACGGTGACGCTCAGTGTGACCCTCGACGCGCCTTCCGGCCCGGCGACGACGTCGAGTACGGTCGCCTGCCCCCGAAGCCGCCCGCCCACGGGAACCGGCCGGGGAAACCGGCAGCGGTTCACGCCGTAGTTCACGCCCATGCGGACGTCCTCCAGCACCAGGAGCTCCCGCACGAGCCGTGGCACGAGCGACAGGGTGAGATAGCCATGCGCAATGGTGGCGCCGAAGGGCCCTTCCCTCGCGCTCGGACCGGATCGACATGAATCCCACTGATGGTCATCAGTGGCGTCCGCGAACGAGTCGACCATGGCCTGGGTCACCTCGAACCACTCGGTCGCGCCCAGAGTCTGTCCGCTGAGGTCTGGCAGGTCCTGCAGCCGCACGGAAGCCGGCATTCCTGTACCTCCTTGGTCACATTCCCCGACCGCCGGTCACCTCCAGCACGGCGCCGGTGATGTAGGAGGCGGAGTCGCTGCACAGGAACGCCACGGCTGCGGCGACCTCGTCGGTGGTGCCCGGGCGTCCCAACGGGGAGGCCTTCGCGCGCTCGTCGCGGATCTCGGGCGGCATCGCGTCGGTCATCGGCGTCTGGATGAACCCGGGCTGGATGGCGTTCACCGTCACCTCGTAGCGGGCAAGCTCGCGGGCGGCCACCTTCGTGAGCGCGACCATGCCGGCCTTCGCGGCGGCGTAGTTGGCCTGCCCGAACGTTCCGACCTTGGCTGCGATGCTGCTGATGTTGACGATGCGACCGCCCGCCGCCCGCTCCCTGAAGTGCCGCGAGGCCGCCCGGATTAGCAAGAACGGCCCGTCGAGATTGGTGGCCATCACTTGGCGCCAGTGCGTCAAGGGCATCTTGTGGATGGTGCTGTCCCGGGTGATACCAGCGTTGTTGACAAGGTAGTCCAGCCGCCCGTGGTCGCTCACGATTGCGCTGACGAGGTCGTCGACCTGACCCTCGTCGCTCATGTCCACCGGCATCGGGACGACCCGCGAGCCGCGGGCAGCGAGCTCGGCCGCCACGGTTCGGGCCGCCTCCCCGGAGACGTCGGCGGCGACAACCAGGGCACCGGTGTCGGCGAGATGGCGCACGACGGAAACACCGATGGCGCCTCCCGCACCGGTCACAAGTGCGATCCTTTGGGGCTCCCCGGACTGATTCGACATTGGACGCAACCTATTCCCCGTACACGTAGGTGTGTGATTCCAGGTAGGACTCCAGCGCCTCCCGGCCGTGCTCCCGACCGAATCCTGAGTCCTTGACGCCCCCGAACGGCAGCTCGTCGTACACACGTCCCAGGGCGTTGACCCACTTGTAGCCGGCATCCACCGCGCGGGCCAGGGAGAAGGCGTGTTCCTGGTTCCCGCTCCACACCGAGCAGCCGAGGCCGTAGGCGGTCTCGTTGGCGACGCGCACCGCCTCCTCGTCGTCGCGGACCCTGATGACGGTCAGCACGGGCCCGAAGCTCTCTTCCTGCCGCAGGCGCGCCTCGGGTGGCGGGTCGATGACCAGTGACGGATTGACGAACCAGCCCTCGGCTGCTCCCTCGACGTCCGGGCGGCCGCCACCGAGCAGCTTGGCTCCCCGGTCGACCGCGTCATCGATCTGGGCCTCCAGTCGCTCGCGGGTGGCCGACGTGTGCAACGGGCCCATGGTGGAGTCGGGATCAAGTCCAGGACCGGGGACGATGCGCTCGATCTTGGCCGCCAGGAGCTCCACCACCGCATCCGCCACGCTCTCGTGGGCCACCAGGCGCTTGGGGGCCACGCACACCTGCCCCGCGTTGAAGAAGCGCGTGCCCATCAGGGAGCGCACGGCCACGGGAAGGTTCGCGTCCTCACACAGAATGAAGGGGTCGCAGCCTCCTAGTTCCAGGGTGAGGCGCTTGAGCCCCGGTGCCGTGTCGCCGGCGATCCGCTTGCCGACAGGGGTCGAGCCCGTGAACGCGACGCGGTCCACGCCCGTGTGCATGATCAGGTGCCTGCCGACGTCCGCGCCGCCAACCACGACGTCGATGAGACCGTCGGGCAGATGTGGCCCGGCGAGGTCGGCCAGCCGGGCGGTCACCAGCGTCGTGGTCTCCGCCGGTTTGATGAGGAAGGCGCACCCGGCCGCCAGGGCCGGAGCGAGCTTGGAGCCGTACAGTGACGCCGGGAAGTTCCACGGGACGACTCCGGCCACAACGCCGACCGGTTCACGCTCGACGAAGCCGCGCACGCCGTCGGCGAGTAGCAGGTGCTGGCCCCCGGTGTCCGTCGCCAGACCCGCGTACTGCTGGAACGCGCCGACGAAGCGCAGCAACTCCAGGCGGGCCTCCTTCAGGGTCTTGCCCTGCTCCAGGGAGAGGTTGCGTGCGACGTCATCGAGGTGCTCCTCCACGGCAGCGCCGATGCGCAGCAGCGCGGTCGCGCGCTCCATGGGACCGGTGCGGGTCCATTCCCTCATCGCCTCACGCGCATGCGCGACCTTCGCATCGACGGTGGCAGGGTCATCCGCCGCGACTTCACCGAGCACGGACTGATCGTGAGGGGCTCGGGCGGTGATAGTGCTCATGGTGTCTCCTCGCCTCGATCGATTGGTCGATCATAGACCATGAACTCTATGATCACGTCGGCGATCACGTCGGCCCAGCGAGCGGCAGGACAGTGGATGAGGTTTGAGGAGTTGCACGAAGGCCGCCGCTTCGCCACCGGCTGCTACACCTTCACCAAGGAGAACGTCGGCGAGTTCGCGCGCGCCTACGACCCCCAGCCGGTCCACTGCGATCCCCAGGCTGCCGCCCGCGGCCCGTTCGGGTGGGGTGATCTCCTCGGGATTTCACACTCTGGCAGTGGCCTGGAGGCTTCTGCTCGACCTCGACGTCGTTGCGGCCGACGGCCGTGGCGGCATCGGACTGGACGATGTTGCCTGGGTGCGACCGGTGTATGCCGGTGACGCTGTCCGCGCGTTCGTCACGGTGAGCGAGCACCGAGTCACCCGCAAGGGCAACGGCTTCGTGCGGCTGCGGTTCGACGTGCGCAACCAGCGTGACGAGCAGGTGCTGGCGTTTTCGTCCACGGGCCTGTTCGCACGCACCGAGGCGGATCGACCGTAGCGAAGCCGACTATCGTCAGCCAGAGGGTGCAGGAGAGAGCAGCCGCATGATGCTGGACACGTCGGCGACATTCTCGATTCCGCGGACCAGCCGGATCGCCTCGTCGACCGTGCGGTCCTGTAGCGGAACGCGGGCGTGGGCGATACAGTCGCGGAACTTGTCCTCCAACTGCTCCCAGGTCAGCGGCTCGCAGGGGTGGCCCAGAGCGTAATCCGCGCGCTCCACCAGGACCTGCCCATCGCCGGTGTGCACCTCGACGATGCCGGGGCCGAACTTGCCTCGCGCCCCCTCGGGATCGACCCGCCAACTCACCTTCCGGGCTATGGCGATCGCGCGGGCGTCGGCGCGGCCCTTCGCGGTGAAGTCGTCCAGGCGCACCTGCCCTCCGGCGAGCAGCTTGCCGAGCTGGAAGGGCAGGCTGAACTTGGCATCGATGCTGCTGGAGGGGCTCACGCGTTCCTCCAGCGGCTCGCACTGGGCGGTGAGAAGCTCGTCGCCGCCGACCGCGACGATCTGCTCGACGTCCTCGGGCGCCAGGTCGTGGCGGTCGATGAGCCGCTTGAGGGCGGTGAGAAAGAACTGCGAGTAGCCGCAGCAGGGCCAGGCCTTGTAGCCGATCTCGGTGCCGAGGAAGCGCCGGCCGAGCCCGTCGAGGATCACGTCGCGGTCGTAGTCGCCGCGGAAGTGCAGGTTCAGGAAGCCGAAGCGGCCTTCCAGGGCCTCCTGATCACCGTGCGCACCGAGTTCGCTGAGCAGAGCGGACAATATCCCGGCCTTGGCGTTGAACCCGTCCCGGATCGCGCGAAACGACGACCCGGTGCCGAAGGCGCACTGGGCACTGCCCGACGCCTGATGCAGGGACAGCCCGAGGGCGCTCCCGACCCCGACGGGGGACAGGCCGAGCAGCTTGGCCGACGCCACCGTGGCCCCGAACACCCCTGCGGTGGAGGGCAGCCAACCGTGCGCTACCGGCGAGGCGCCCAGAGACAGCCCGAGCCGTATGACCAGGTCCACCCCGATTGCCGTGGCGGTCACGAACGACTTGCCGTCCACATGACCGAGACGCTCCGCGAGTGGGAAGGCGGCCGCGATCGTCGGCAGGGTCGGGTGGGCCACCGCCTCCTGGGCGAGGTCGTCATAGTCCAGTGCGTGCCCCAGGGCGCCGAAGACGAACGCCGCCAAGTAGGCCGGCGCCCGGTCGCCGCTGCCGACCACCGTGCTCTCAGGGGTTCCTCCCCACTCCTGCGCCAGCCGAGCGACGGCCAGGACATCCTCGCCGGCCAATGTCGTCGCAGCGAGCGTGACCCCGAGCGTGTCCAGGATGCTGCGCTTGCTCGCCTCGACCACGTCCTCGGGGAGATCCTCGAAAGAGGTCCATGCCACGACGTCCGCGACGCGCGACTCTACGGACCGTTGCGTGGCCATGTCGCTCGCCGGGGTAGGCGCGGGATGTGTCATCGCATGGTCTGTGGCAGCCATAGCACGATCTCCGGCACGGCGGCGAACAACGCGAGAGCCAAGAGCTGCAGGACAATGAACGGCAGGCTACCACGCACGACCTGTGACAGGTTGGCTCCCGTGCTCCCTTGGACCACGAACAGGTTCATGCCGACCGGTGGGGTCAGCAGCCCGGCCTCCAGGAGGATCACCAGGATGATGCCGAACCACACCGGGTCATAGCCCACGATCTGCACGATCGGCATCACGACCGGCAGCGTCAGCAGCATCAGGGAGATGGCGTCGAAGAACATCCCCAACACCAGGTACAGGGCCGCGATGAACAGCAGTGACACGGCCGGTCCGGCGCCAGCGGCGAGGCCGGAGAAGAACTGGCCAACCCCGTAGCGCGACAGCACCATAGCCATGACGTTGGCCGCGATCACGATGAAGAACAGCATCGATGTCGTGCGGACCGTGGTGAGCGCGATCCCGCGAACGATAGTGCGGTCGATCCGGGCGAACGCGACGGCCAGGATGAACGCCACCACCGCTCCCAGGGCCGCGGACTCCGTCGGCGTGGCGATGCCACCGTAGATGCTGCCCAGGACGATCACCGCGAGGAGGATGAACGGCCAGAGCTGGACTAGGCCTCGCAGTCGTACGGTTGCGCGCGGGACGGCTTCGCCCGCGGGCCGAGGAGCGATCGACGGCCGTGCCAACCCCAGTGCGCTGATGTAGAGCATGTACATGAGGCCTAGGACGAGTCCCGGGACGACTCCGGCGGCGAACAGCTCTCCCACCGAGATGCCGGTGGTGGCGCCGTACAGGATGAGCACGATGCTGGGCGGGATCAGGATGCCAAGCGTGCCGCCCGCCGCGAGCGTGCCGAGCACGAGACGCTCGTCGTATCCACGGTCGGTCACCTCAGCCTTGTACGTCATGGGCGCGAGGGCCGCGGCGGAGGCCACACTCGAGCCCGAGCTGGCCGCGAACAGCGTCGCGCCGACGATGTTGGCCTGCAACAGCCCGCCGGGTACCCCGACCAGGGTCTGCGACAGGCCTGCGAACAGGCGGTCGGTCAAACCCGAGCGGTACAGCACCTCGCCCATCAGTATGAACAGAGGGACTGCGGTGAGCGTGAAGCTGGTGGTGGTCTGCCACGCGAACGTGCCGATGACGCTCAGCACCCCGTCGCCCATGATCTGCCACAAGCTCAGCAGCGCGGTGAAGCCGATGGCGAACGCGATCCAGACGCCGCTCATGATGAGCACGAGCATCAGGACCATGTAGAGCGCGGAGACGCCGATCATTCGCGGACCTCGTCGGATGGTCCCGGTGCGGGTCGCGAGTGAAGCAGTTGGACGATCCAGGCGACGATCTCCACGACCAGGAGCGCGGAGCCCAGCACCATCATCGCCGCTGGGACCCACAGGGGGGCCTGGAGGAGCGTCATGGAGGTGGTGCCGGCGGCGAGGTAGCCGGCGGTGCGCTGATACACGGCCACGAGCACTGTCGCCGCCCACACGATGGCGACCAGCCCTCCGAGTACGTCCAGACCACGCATGAGCCGCGTGCCGGGCCGCAGCCGGTCGCGGACCACAGCGGTCTGGATGTGGCCACCGGTGCGGAAGGTGTAGGCCAGGCCCATGAAGACGCCGAACAGCACGACGTACCCTGACAGACCTTCGATGAGCGCGATCGGTCGCTGCAACACGTAGCGGGACACCGCCGAGACCGCGACCATCAGCGCCATTAGCATGAACAGGCCGCCGGAGGTCAACGCCGCGGCCAGTGACACGCGCTCCAGCAACGAGCTGCGACGCCGAACCCGGACGGGGGCGGGAGCGGTCCCACCCACGTCCGACCGGTCCTCGTCGAGTGGCTCGGCCGTGACGAGGGACTCACGGTCGGACCGGGCGTCTTCGCTGGCCATGGCTGTCTCGCGCTATCCGTCGATGCGGGACTGGATCGTGTCGAACAGCTGCTGGCCCTGTTCGCCGTTGGCTGTCAGCCACTCGTCCCAGATCGGCTGGGAGGCCTCGCGCATGCGCTCGAGATCGTCCTCTGGCACGTCGCTGTTCACCGTGACACCGTTGTCCTCAAGGAACGCGCGCGTCTCGTCCACGACCTGGGGGACCTCCGTCCACATCTCGTCCTCCATCTCCAGGGCGAGCTCGGTCACCGTGGCCTGGACATCGGGGGAGAGGGCCTCGAACGCAGCCTGGTTGACGCCGACGTACCAAGCCGCACCGCCCTGTGAGACCTCCCATGAGTGGTTGATGACCTCGTAGAAGTTGAAGTCCCGGGTGGTGCTGTGCGTCAGCCAATAGCCGTCCACTACTCCCTGTTGCAGTGCGGTGTACACCTCCGCGGCGTCGATCGCGACCGGTGTGGCCCCGATGTCCTCGGTGAGCTGGGTCTCCTGGGGACCCACCGTGCGGATCTGCAGCCCGCTGAGATCCTCCAGGCTATTGACAGGAGTGGAGGTATACAGGTTGCGCGGTTCGAGCTGGACCATGGCGAGCATGATCACCCCGCGTTCGGCGAACGTCTGCTCGAGCACCGGGCGGATTTCCTCCACGATCTCGCGTCGCAGCTCCATGTCGTAGGGGATGAGGAACGGCAGCTCGATCGCGTTGGCGATACCGACCTCGCCGGCGGTGGAGGGGCCGAAGTAATCCGCCGATTCCAGGACGCCGTCGGCGAGCGCTCTGAAGACCTGTGAGTCGGTGACGTTCAGGCCCGCGGCGTAGAACATCTCGAGGGTCAGCTGTCCGTCGGTGGCTTCGGCGATGGCCTCCCCCCAGCGCGTCTCGGCCTGCGAGCCGAACCAGCCCTCCGGGGCGATGGTCTGGTGCTGCCACGTGGTCGCCGGACCGGCGGCCTGCTCTGGTCCGTCTCCGGCGTCGGAGTCCTGCGGATCCCCGGTCCGGGGGTCGGCGGCCGCGTCGGTCTCGGCGGCGCCGGTGTCCCCGCCCGCGGTTCCCGGGTCCGTCTCCGCGCCGCCGCAAGCGGCCAGGATGAGCGCCGCGAGCGCCAGCCACATGACCGCGAGCAACCGGCTGCCGAGATCACACTTCTTTGCCTTCATGCCGCCTCCTTTTGTCCCTTGCTCTGTCCCCGGGTCGCGTCGCTGTCGCGCGTCAGCGCGCCGGAACCGTGAAGTCCAGGATCGGCTCGCCATCGTTGTTCACGATGGGTACGACGAGGTGTCGGGTGTCGCCGAACGTCGGCACGTATTGCGAGTGCACGCTGGGGCCGCCACTGACCACGATCCGGATGTGCTCGGGCTTCTCCGCGGGTGGGATCGACGTCTCCTCGGTGAGCTCGCCCAGGACCGGCTCCCACATCGCGCGCACGATGTAGTCCAGGGTGCGCCGGGTGAACTCGGCGATCGGGATGCGCGCGTGCTCCCACAGGAACTGGCGCAGGTTCGCCTTGTCGTATCCGGCGTCGCGCAGGGTGTCGGCATGCTCGGGTGACACCACCAGCCAAGGCTCGCCGTTGCACAGGTAGTCGTTGTTGGTGGGGAAGCGGATGCTGGCGGCCATCACCCTGGCGAGCTCGTGGCCGTCGTCGGTGAACTCCAGCATGTTGAGGTTGCCGGCGGCCCCGAACAGGGTCACCGTGCTCGCGCCGGGCTCGTGACCGTGCTCGACGTGGAACGGGTCCCACGGGCTGGCGGGCTCGTTCTCGGCGAAGAAGAACGAGTACTTGCCGGGGAAACCGTGCGTGGCGCGGTCCATCTGGCCCGGGCGGGCGCCTCCCAGGTTGAGGGCGCACAGCCGGATCGCCCGGCCCACCGTGGCGTTGGCCTGGTTGCCCTGGCCAAGTGAGTTCCAGCCGGCGTTGAAGTCGAGCTGCTCGATGACCGGGCCGTTCACGAAGCCCGCGATGCCGACGGGGTTGGTCGTGGCCTGCATGCCGTACAGGTTGAACCGGTCCTGCTGGCGGATCATGGCGTCCACTGCCGCCAGGACGACACGGAAGTAGGCGGGCAGGCAACCGGCCATGACGGCGTTTACGGCGACGTGGCGGACGGTGGCCTCCCCGCGCGAGGGCGGGACGTTGCCCAGCACCTCGTCCGGGTCCCGATCGGTGAACCGCAGCGCCTCGTTCACGCGCTCCTCGGTCGGAGGCACCAGGGGAAGCCCGTCACCCCAGCCCTCGCGCGTGCTCTGGCGGCACAGCTCGAGGGGGTCGTCGGCGACCCGCAACGTCTGGACACTCACGCCGGCATCTCCTGCGACACGCCGAGCAAGGACAGCAGCTCGGCGACCTTGGCCTCGCCCATGGCGCGCGCCTCCTGTTCCGAGCGGGTTCCCATGGGGTGCGGGACGATGAGCATGGGCAGGTCCGGGCATCCGTAGCCCTCCGCCTCCGCCCGGGCCAGCCCTTCGAAGACGTCTGACGCCACCAGCACCGAGGGGATCCCGCGCTTCAACATCTCAACCGAGTCGTGGAGACTCCACGACGTGCAGGATCCTCAGTCACCCGATCCGGTGAGAACCAGGTCGGCTGTGCTGCCGAACCTGTCGTAGACCTCGTCGGCCGCCGGAGCGGTGGCTGTGCGCTTGCGGTGAAACTCCACCTCGGAGACGCCGTAGCTCGCTTTCAGCACCGAGACGATGCCTTGCGCCACGTTGTCGAAGTTCGGCTTCGTGTTGTCGATGACACCGACCCGAAGTCGGTCCAGCGTGTCCCATGACCGTGACACGGCCTCCATCGACAGGTGACCCCAGGTGCGCGGGTCCAGGATGATCAGCTCGCCCATGCCTTCGCCTCCTCATGGCGCGCCGTCGTCAGGCGCCGCCCAGTATCTGCTCGACTTGCTTGAAGACCTCTTCGGTGTGCTCCCCCAGCGCCGGAGCGTCGTCGTAGATCGCCGGGCGCCACCGGTCCACGCGGAAGGGCGTCAGGGGCAGCTCCCGCTCGGAACCCGGCACCCGAGCCCAAGTTCCCATCGCGTGTAGCTGGGGGTCGTCGGCGAATTCGTGCACGCCCCGGATGCGCGACCCCGGGATCCCCGCTTGGCGCAGCAGCGCCTCCAGCTTCTCTGCGCTGTAGCCGCCGGTACGGCGCTCCAGCTCGGCGACCAGCAGCTTGCGGTTGGCCACCCGGTCCGCGCCCTCGAGGAAGCGCTCATCGTCGATGAGCTCAGGGGCGTCAAGGACAGTGCAAAGCGCGTGGAACAGCTTCTGGCTGGCCGCGGCGACCAGCACGTCCGCGTCGGCGGCTCGCACGGACTCATACGGCGCCATGTTGTGCTGTGCCGTGCCGGTGCGCGTCGGTTGCCAGCCGCCGTGGACGACTGCGGTGAGGTGATGGATCATGAGCGCTGCCGCGGTGTCCGCCATCGGGCATTGAATGTGCGCGCCCTGGCGACCGCGGACCTGCGGGAGGAACGCCAGGATGTTGAGCGCGGCCCACATGCCCGTGCCGATGTCGATGATTCCCGTCCCCACGCGGCTAGGCGGCCCCTCAGGGTCGCCGGTCAGGTCCATGAGGCCTGAGAAGGCCTGGATCATCGCGTCGTAGCCGGGTTCTTGCCCGCGCGCGCCCATGCCGCCGAACGCGCTGATGCTGACGTACAACACGTCGCGGCGACGGCTGCGGACCGCCTCGAACCCCAGCCCCAGTCGCTCGGTCGTGCCGGGCCGCAGGTTCTCGATGAACACGTCGCAGGTCGCGGCGAGGTCCAGGGCTCGTTGGGCGTCGGCCTCCTGCTTGAGGTCCACGGCTACGCTGCGCTTGCCTCTGTTGTAGCCGGCGAACATCGTGGACACGCCGTGGGAGTCGAACGGCGGCATGTAGCGACCCTCGTCTCCACGGGCCGGGTCCTCGACCTTGATGACGTCGGCCCCGAGATCGGTCAGGATCAGCGTCGCGTAGGGACCCGCGAAGTTCCGGGTCATGTCGAAGACCCGCACGCCCTGCAGCGGAGCGCTGAGACTAGTGCCAGCCATACTCTGCACCTCCAAAGCCGCGCTCTCGACCGGGGGGACTACCCGAACCGGTTCTCCTTGCGGAGGATGCCCTTCGGATCCACCTCGGTGCGCAGCAGGTGAAGCTCCTGCTCGGTGGGCGGGTCGGTCTGCGGCACGTCGTCGGGGATGATCAGCTCGAAGCCCGTACTGTCTACAACCTCCTGCAGCCCCACGCCGGAGTGGATACTGCGCACGGCCAGGCGTCCGGCGCCGCGGTCCACCTCCAGCACGGCCAGCGGTGTGACGATGGGGTCAGGCCCGATCCCGGGGATCTGCAGCGCCTCCCGGTCTTTCTCGTAGCCGGGCACGCCCACGAAGTCCACGTGCGGCATGAACACCCGCGGCGAGTGCTCGTTGATCCAGACCATGAAGCGCTTCGCCCAGTTCTCGCTCGGGCCGCCGGCGGACCCCGGACCCCGGACCTTCGGCTTCTGCCAGTCTCCGACGGCGTTGAGGTTGATGTTCGCGAACTGGTCGACCTGCATCCCGCCGTAGAAGCACCAATCGACGTCGCCATGGTGCAGCATGTCGAACAAGCCGTAGAGCGGATGGATCTGGTAGGAGGACAACGAGCCCTCGTAGTCGCTCGTCGTTCCTGAGATCGACAGCGTCGTCGGATCGATGTCTCCGTGCACCGTGTGTACGTACATGTCCGGCGCATGCATGCGAGCGGCCAGGCACGCCGAGCCCAGCGGTACCTCCGAGCGCACGCCGGGCATCACTCCGACGGACTCGTCTTGGATCTGGCGTGAGAAGACGCAGACCATGAGCTCGGAGATCGAGTACTCGTTGACCATGCCGTTGGCTGCCATCGATCCTCTTCCTTCATCGAGTGTGGCCCTCGAGCCTGATGTAGTCGTCACCGGGCTCACTCCTCGAAGAGGCCGGCGCGCGAGCGCAGGCCCAGCAGGCGGTCCCAGCCGACGTGGTCGAGGTACGCCGGGAACGTGTCCGGCCCTGAGATGTACTTGGCGACGTACTTGTCGAAGCCGCCCTCGGTCCGGGCCAGCTCCACGTAGTCCTTCACGTGCCGACCGTCCCAGTGGTAGCGCCCGTGTACCCCCAGGGGATGCGCGCCGTAGGGCGCCTCGACCACCGCCGCGACCTTGTAGGCCCAGGTGAAGGTCTGTGCGCGACTCTGCTGGATGGCCTGCCGCGGAACGATCTGCTCGGCGGTCACGATGATCCGGTCGGCGGCCGCACACAGCAGCTCGTCGCTGACCGGGCTCGCGAGCTGCTGCGCATGTCCGAGCTCGTCCGCCACGGCGGCGTGCACGATCGCGTAATCGGGTCGCATGGCACGGATGGCGTGCAGCGGGCGCCCCGTGAACGGGTCTTCGATCCGCTTGACCCAATCGGGCGCCACGTCGGCATAGTCGCCGCCCAGCCCGGCCACGGTCGGCAGGGAGGGCAGACCGAAGCGGCCCGCACGCATGCCAGCGTTGATCATGCCCTGGTCGCAGTCGACGACTTTGATCCTGCCCTCCTGGGCGAGTGCGCGGAATCGCGGGGCCACGGGACCGACCCGCTCCGCGGTCAGGCTCTGCAGGATGACCGTGCTCGCACAGCCAGCTCCGATGAGCTGATCCACGTCGATCGTGGACGGAGCCGCGCACAGGACCGTCAGATCCCGAATCTGGAGCTGAACCAGCTCGCGGATCAAGGCCATCGGCTTGTTGTAGAGCATGAGACCGCCGACGCCTACCATCGCACCGTCGGGGATCAGGTTCGCAGCCTCGGTCAAGCTCGTTAGCCGTGATCGTGCCATGCGCCTCACCTTGCCGTGATGGGACGGGGCCCCGTCTGCCCAGTCTGATCGATCGTTCGATCACATCCCACGGAACCATTCGGAAGCGCGCTTGTCAACACGCGGGCAGGCCCACCCTTGCGGGCACCAGAGGGCACCGGCAGCTCTGGTAGAGTGATCGATCAGTCAATAGCACGACCCGAAGCAGTTGTCGGCAAGGAACCGCCATGGCCCAGCAGCCAGCGAACAGAGACAGGCCGGTCGTAACGACGACTGCCGAGGCGCTTCCCGCCGTCTCCGCCGCTACCGTCCTGCTGCTGCGCGACGGGTCCGCGGGACCTGAGGTGTTCATGCTCGAGCGACACCTCAAGTCGGACTTCATCGGGGGCGCCTACGTGTTCCCGGGGGGCAAGGTCGACGGGTTCGACCGGTCGCTGTCGGCGTCCATGTGGACCGGTATTGACCTACCCGCCACGGGGGCTCGCATGCGCCAGACCGAGGCGGAGGCGCTGGGTTCCCACGTGGCCGCGGTCCGTGAGACGTTCGAGGAGTCCGGCATCCTGCTGGGCAGCCGCGCCGGACGACCGTTGGTGGCCGCCGATCTGCTCGCTCCGTCGTTCCAGGTGGCGCGCGAGCGGCTCTGCTCTCGCGACGACGACTGGGACTGGCGCCCCTGGCTGCGCGAGGAGCGGCTCGTGCTCGACCTCGGCCAGCTCGCCTGGTGGTCGTGGTGGGTCACCCCCGCAGGGGTGCACCGGCGCTTCGACACGCGCTTCTTCGTGGCGGTCATGCCCGGGGACCAGGTCGCGGCGCACGACCGGGTGGAGACGACCAACTCGCGCTGGGTGACGCCGGAGGAGGCCCTGCAGGCTGCGAGCTCCGGGCAGGTGCAGATCATCTTCCCGACACGCAAGAACCTTGAGGCGCTGCGTTCCTTCGACACCGTCGCCGCCGCTATCAAGGCCGCGCGGGAGGGAGGGGTGGACACGCGGCGGGTGCAGCCCGAACTCGTCACCGACGACGACGGCCGCCAGCGCGTGCGGCATCCCTACAGCGGCGACCTGGAGGACATCTAGCACGTGAGTCGCTGTCGCCTGCGGCTGCTTCATTGACGACCGGCACCGCCTCCGCGACCGCCGGTGGTCGCCTCCTCACCCTGGCCATGGCGACCATCATGACCATGGCCACATCACTGCCCGTGTTCCTTGTCGGTGGATTGTCCGTGCAGATCCGGGCGGAGATGGCGTTCGACCGCACCGGGCTTGGACTCGCCGCGGCCGCCTTCTTCGCCACGTCGGCGGTCACCGCAGTCGCCGGTGGATCGCTGGGGGAACGCCTGGGCGCGCGCAACGCTCTGCGCCTGGCCATGCTGCTGGGTGCCGCTGCGCTGCTCGGAATCGGCCTGGTGGCGACGAGCTGGTGGCATCTGGTGACGCTGCTGGGTGTGGCGGGCGTGGCCGACGCGATCGCCCAACCGACGTCCAACATGGTCGTTGCACGCGTCGCCAGCGCCCGTCATCACGGGTTCGCGTTCGGTTTGAAGCAGTCCGCTATCCCCTTTGCGGCGCTGGTGGCCGGCTCAGCAGTCCCCCTCGTCGCCCTGCGCGCTGGATGGCGGTGGGCGTTCATCGGCGCCGCCGCGTTGGCGCTGGCATTGCTCGCCGCCGCCGCCTCCCAGCCGATCACCAGGATGCCGGTGCGCGCCGGGGGAAGGTGGCGTCCGGGACAGCGCCGTCCTCTGATCATGCTGGCGGCCGTGGGGCTGGTGGGAGGCGGCAGCGCCACGGCCATGGCGACCTTCTTCGTGGACTCGGCGGTGGCTCGCGGTCTGTCGAGCGGGGTCGCGGGCATATGGCTGGTCGCCGGTAGCATCTGCTGCATTTTCGGGGTCGTTTGAACAACGTGTGGCTCGGCTTTGATATCACTTCCCGTGCGGGAGTCGCAGGGTGATTGGTCCGCACACCAGCATGACGAGGG
>WHSQ01000064.1 GCA_009380005.1 Actinomycetota bacterium
GACGTTCGAGCCTTCTCCCTCTACGCGGCTCAGTCTGCGCCGGTCCTCACCGGCCTCAAGGTCGTTCGTCCTCGCTTGCGCTACGGGCGCTCCACCTTGACCCCGGCTCCGGGCCGACGCCGCGAGCGGCTACGAGGGGCTGGAGGGATCACGAAGTGAAAACCGTGCGGGGATCGCCTTCTTGACGAGGTGGTTCTCCTACAGATAAGGGATGCGCGGCCCATCAGGAGACGTCAGCTCAGGACCAACGTCCCACCGATTGTCAGGCCGGCGAATCCAGCGGACTCTCCACGTTCGAGCAGACGCCGAAGCGTGACTTGCCTCCTGCCGGACGGAAGTCAATCATTCCGTTATGGGTTCGGAGACTCGTTATGCTCGCAGCGGCGCCGTCTCGATCGCCTACCAGGTCGTCGGCGACGGGCCATTCGACCTCGTCCTCGTTCCCGGCTTCGTCTCCAACGTCGAGTACGCGTGGGACGAACCTTCGCTCGTCTCCTTCTACGAGCAGCTCGCCTCCTTCTGCCGGCTGATCGTCTTCGACAAGCGGGGTACGGGCCTCTCCGACCGGGTCGCGGAGATCCCCACCCTTGAGGCCCGAATGGACGACGTGCGGGCGGTGATGGACGCGGTCGGATCGGAGCGGGCGGCGCTGATCGGCTACTCGGAGGGGGCGTCGATGAGCATCCTGTTCGCGACGACCTATCCGGAGAGGACTGCGGCGCTGATCCTGTACGGGGCCTTCCTGGCCTGGGACTGGATGGCCGAAGGCCGTTTTCCGATCCGCCATGAGTCGGCGCAGGCGGCGGTCGAGGAGATCGAGCGTCGCTGGGGGAAGCCAGACTTCTGCGACGAGCTCCTCGAGAACGACGCGCCCTCGAAGCTGCGCGACGAGGCGTTCCGCCGCTGGTACGCGACCCGCTTGCGGCTCAGCGCGAGCCCGGCAGCCGCGGCCGACCTGCAGCGGATGAACATCGACACCGACACGCGGGCGATTGCGTCGTCGGTGCGGGTGCCGACGCTGATCCTCCACCGAATCGGCGATCGCAACGTCAAGGTGGACAACGCGCGTTACGCGGCCCGGCAGATCACCGGAGCACGCTATGTCGAGCTTCCGGGCGACGACCACCTGCCCTGGGTCGGCGACTCGCACGCGATCGTCTCGGCCATCCGCGGGTTCCTGACGGAGATATGGGACGCGGGCGGCTGGGAACCTCGCGAGCCGGAACGCGTGCTCGCCACGGTCCTCATCACCGACATCGTCGGCTCAAGCGCCCGCGCCGCCTCGCTCGGAGACCGCGCCTGGCGCGAAGTGCTCGAACGCCACCACGATCTCGTCCGGCGGCAGCTCTCGATCTTCCGCGGCAGTGAGATGGACGTCGCCGGGGACGGCTTCTTGGCCAGCTTCGACGGGCCGGCGCGGGCAATCCGCTGCGCGCTCGCGATCGTGAGCGCGGTGCGCGAGTTGGGGCTCGAGGTACGGGCCGGGCTGCACACCGGCGAGTGCGAGCTCGTCGACGGCAAGGTGGCGGGAATCGCCGTCCACACGGGCGCGCGCGTCGCCGCAGAGGCGCAGCCCGGGGAGGTGCTGGCGTCGAGCACGGTCAAGGATCTCGTGGCCGGCTCCAAAATCGACTTCGAGGCGCGCGGCGTCCACGAGCTGAAGGGGATTCCGGGCGAGTGGCGGCTGTTCGCGGTCGTGGGAGTCGAGCCGTAGCGTCGGGTGCCGGCCGAAGGGGCGGAAGCTTCGCGGTCGCAAGAGGGGAGGCTTCGTAGTCGCGCAAGACGAGCCAACGCTCATGTAGCGTCCCCGCTCGTGGTGTAAGAGTGTCTCGGTGGGCACGAACAGTTTCACAGTTTCAAAGTTTCAGAGGGGGCACGAACAGGTGCCGGAACTTGACACTCCGGACTTGAAGAGGGGTGGGTGTCGGGCCCCGCTCCGGCGGGCGGCCGGCGCGCCGTGACCAGTGTGAGCGGAGGCCGCTCGGTGAGCGCCACGTCCTCCACCGCCCCGAACCCCGCGTCGAGCAGCCATTCCCGATAAGTGGACGGTGGGTACACGTCCCCTTCCGGGGCCCGCAGGAGGAGCCCCAGGGCATAGATGGCCTGCTCACGCCGGGTCTCCCCGTCGCGGAGGGTGTCGATGATCGCCACGGTTCCGTCGGGGCGGAGCGCCTGGAAGAGGTCGAAGAGGAGCCGTCGGTTGTCGTTCGGGCCGAACAGGTGACACACGCTCCCCACGATGGCGAGGTCGAACGCCTCCTTCGGGAGCTCGATCTGGAACAGATCTGCGGCGAGGTACCGGAACCGGCTGGCGTGTCCGGCGGCCTCGACGGCCGTCCTGGTGGCGGGGAGCACGGCGGGCAGGTCGACGGCGGTGACCCGGCACGAGGGCTCCTCGGCCACCAAGGCCAGGCTCCAAGGCGCCGCGCCGGCCCCCACGTCCAGGACCTGAAGGTGGGGGCGGGCAAGCCGCGCGGCTGCCAGACGGGCCGCCTCCGCCTTGATCCGTCCCAGAAGCCCGACGAGGCTCGGGTAGACGAGTTGGGCGCCCTCGGGGCGGTCGAGCCGGTAGGGCGGCACGCCGTTCCGGAGGACCTCCGAGAGCGAGTCCCACATCCGCAACTGGTCGTCGATGAGCGTTCGCTCCTCCACCGTCGATCGATAGACGCCGTCGGGGTCCGCCCCCGCCAGGCCCAGGGCCACCAGCACATCGAGGAGGCGGCGGGTGGCACGCTCCTCGAGGCCCAGCGCCTCGGCCGCCTGCCCGGCAGAGCTGCCCCCTCCGGCGAGCAACTCGAACAGGCCCGCCCCCGCCGCGGCATGGATCGCCGCCGCCCCACCCACGATCTTTTGGAAACCGACCATCCCCACGGGGCCGGCCACATCGCGCGGCGAGCGCTCCTGGCGGATGGGGCGCGTGGTCACCCGATCTCCACCACACCCGTCGTCCCGTCGACGGTCACGGTCTGGCCGTCCCGGAGGAGCGAGGTGGCATTGCCGGCGCCGACCACCGCCGGGATCCCGTGCTCCCGAGCGATGATCGCCGGATGCGAAAGGATCCCGCCGCTATCGGTGACGAGGGCGCCCATGCTCGGGAACACCACCGACCAGGCCGGTGACGTCGTCGGGCACACCACCACGTCACCCGCCCGGATCTTTTCGAATTCGTGTTCGCCCATCACCACTCGCGCCGCGCCCTTGTATCGACCGGCAGACGCCGGTGTGCCGACCACGGTGGCCGTATCGCTTGCACGTTTCGGCTCCCCGAAGAACTGAGTACTTCCCCACAGCACCGCCTGATTCACGAGCCGAGCCGCCGGGGGCAGAAGATCGAAGGGGGGCTCGCCGGAAGGCGGCTCTCCATAGGTTGACGGTCCCGGGTTGGCCATCGCCCACGCCCGTCGCCCCTTCGCTACCCGAGCCGGCTCCCGGCGGTCGGCCCCGTCGAACAGCGCGGACCGGGCATCCCGCGCCTCCAGGAAGAACACGTCGCCGACGGCGGAGAGCCGGTCACGGTCGGCGAGTCGGCGCCCGATCTCCAGGGCCAGATAGCGGAGCAGTGCCGTCTGGACGCTCTGGGTCCACCACACCCGGTCCTCCCAGGCCGGATAGGCCTCCCGGGCTCGGGCCAGGATCCGCTCGAATCGTTCCCGGTCGGCCTCCGGGTGAGATGCCAGTAGGCGCCGAGCCTCGTCGGCGGCTTCGTCGCGTCGCCGCCGGGCCCCCTCTGCGAGATCGTCGGGTGAGAACTCGATCTCGATCTGATCGGCAACGAGGCGGAGCAAGAGATGGGGCGTCTCGGCAAGGTTGGGGTCGACGACGTCGTATCGGGCGGAGCGGTGAGCGTTGGCTTCCACGTACCGCTCAAAGGCCCGCGCGAACTCGGCATCCACGTCGGCCAGTCGCTCCGGGGTGGTCTCATCGACCCTGGTGAGCAGCTCCCTGATGGCGGGCCTGGACTCGGCAAGCTGGGCGAGGCCGGCGAGTTGTCGGGCCGGCTCGGTCGAGGTGGTCGAAAGGCCCTCGAGGAGGGCGAGCGTCTTGGCGGTATCCCACCCCAGCAGCTCTCGGCACACAGCGGCGAGCTCGTAGACGACGATCCAGTAAGCGACCGCCACCATGGCGTGGGAGGGGTGAGCCACGAGCTCGAGCCGACGGTCGAGTTGGGCGGCCAGCTCCTCGTCGGACAACGCGCCCAGATCGAGGGCCAGTGCCCGAGCGATCTCCTCTTGGTGCTCGGGCCGCCATTCTTCGTTCCAACGCCGGATGACCGTGTGGGGGAGGTCGGAGGCGATGGCCCGCCGGGCGGCCCGCGTGCGCCGGCGGATGGCCGGATGCACCCGCATGAGGATCCGCAGCAGCCAGCGGGGGGGTGCGCTGGGGCGACCGCGGCCACCCCGGCGCTCAGCGGGGGGAGCCCCGACCGGGACCAGCCGGTTATACATCCAACCGCCGATCACGGCGGCCTCCGGTCGGTCGATGAGGACGCCGAACTCGGCGAACACGGAGGGGAGCACCTTCAGGACCTGCTCGGTCAGCATGACCTTCCCGAACGATGAGATCGGAACGGGCTCGTGGAAGGCGTCTCTCTCCCAGTAGCCCGGCGGCACCTCGATCGGGATGGGGATGAGCTCCGGTCCGGCGCCCGGAAGGGTCGTGATGGGCCGGGCCTGGAGCAGCCACAGGGAGCCGCCCGCGATGGCCCACTCGATGTCCTGCGGGCGCCCGAGGTGGTCCTCGACCCTCCGAGCGAGGTCGCCGATCGCCCGGGCCTTGCCGGGGTCGAGGGCCGTGGTCCCGGGGGGAGCCTCGAGGGAGCCGTCCTCTTCCAGCGTCCACCGCTCCGGGGTGGCGCCCCCGGAGACGAGGCGCTCACCGAGCCCCTCCACCGCCTCGATGACGGTGCGGTGGCGCCCGCTGACCGGATCGGTGGTGAAGGCGACCCCGGCGGCCTCGGCCGCGATCATCGGCTGGATCAGAACCGCCATCCGGCCACGGCCGCGTCCGCCGGCGTAGGCCCTGACCCGATCGCTAACCCCCGACCGCCAGACGCGTCGCACCGCGTCCGCCAGCCCGTCGGCCTCGACGCCCAGGACGGTCTCGAATTGGCCGGCGAAGGATGCTTGCTCGCTGTCCTCGGCGGTGCTCGACGATCGGACCGCCCAAGGACGAGCCTCCAACAGCTC
Source organism: Actinomycetota bacterium (assembly GCA_009380005.1). Taxonomy (GTDB): domain Bacteria; phylum Actinomycetota; class CADDZG01; order CADDZG01; family WHSQ01; genus WHSQ01. Next base: position 5,187 of record WHSQ01000064.1, read on the forward strand.
CGGCACCTTGAGTAACGCTGCCTGGACACTTGCCGGAAGCTCATCGGCGACGACGCTGAGAGAGCCGGCGGGAACGACCACCCCCGGCGGGACCTCGAATCCGGCTCGGCGGAGCACGGCCAGGGTGGCAGCCTTGTTCCCGGCGATCGCCGGAACCTCAGCAACGGGATCGTCCAGGCCGACCAGAACGGCAGTCGCCCGCGTCGCTTGATCGTTGGTCATCGCTTCCTCCTCCCCTGTTTCGCGGCCCGATCTCTGCGCGCGGCCTGTTCCACGATCTGCGACGCAGCGCTCCGGATCGCCTCGGTGGCGTCATCCGGTGACAACCCGAAGCGCAGCCGGAAGAGCACATAGGAGGTCGAAGACATCACATGCCGAAGGGTGGCAAAGGTTCGCCGGGCGTCACGTTCGGCGAGGTGGGGGAACTGGCGTCGGAACACGTCCCAACGGTGGGCGTCTCGGTCGCGGATGTCCCGGCCGAACAGTCGCATGTCATCCGAGGTGAACTGCGCCGCGACGATCGCGCGGACGAGCTCTAAATTGGCTTCGGTATGGGCAAAGTGCGCCCCGATGGCGTCGATCCATTCCTCTACCGTCGAGACCTCGGCGAAGCGGTGATCCACCACGGCAGGGGCGAGGCGATCGGCCGTGGCGCCGAGGAGTTCCTGGCGAGTGGGGAAGTAGCGGTAGACGGTGCGATGGGTGAGGCCAGCTCGGTCGGCCACCTCCTGGACGGAGAACCCGTCGCTCTGCCGTTCCAGGAAGAGGTCGACGGCGGCGTCGAGGATGGCGGTGCGCGTCGCTTCCATGTGCCGGACGCTGGCGGTATTGGCCGTCATGTCACATCTATGTTTTCCATAACATAAATATGACATGGGCCAGACGGAGCCGTCAAGGGACCGGTGCCGCGCTCGTTCGCCCGGCCCCGAAGGGATCGTTGAGGCGACATGTCCGCAATCGTCAGCCGAATGCAGGGAAGGGGCCTTCCGACCCAGCCGGCCACGTGGGAGCATCACACCATCATGAGTAGGAACCAGGTCCAGACGTCCGCGCCCAGGTACTTCCCATTGATGCTGAACGCGTGGCGCGCGCTATTGGCGCTTACGGTCGGCCTGTTTGCCTTGTCCGTTCCCGAGCGTTATGAACAGCTCGAGGCGTTGGCACGCTCGACGCAACTTGCCGAGGGCCCGTCCCTTACGGGATTCCTGCAGACGGCTTCGTCACCCGGTATCTATCCCCTCGTCGTGACCGGCCTAGAAGTCTCCTTCGTCGTTGCGCTGTTGCTCGTATCGGCGGGCATCGCTTCGGGAAGGATCGATGACTGGCGCCGTCTGTTCTTCTCGGCGGTCTTCGTTACCTACTCGGTCTGGGTGACACCTACGCTCGATTCGCTGAGCGGGGACCCGATATTGGGACCTATCGGCAGCCTCGTTCAGGCTGTAGGCCTCATCTTCGCGATCCATTTCTTTCTGCTCTTTCCCGACGGAAGGTTCATCCCCCGGTGGGGCCGCATCAGCTCTGTCTTCTGGATCGCGTACACACTCGCATGGGCCCTCCGTCCGGATGCCTGGTACAGCTTGATCGATCCGTTCCAAGTCCCGTTCGCGGTCTTTGCGACCTTGATGTTCGGATGGCTGACGGGCTTGGTGGCCCAGACCGTCCGCTACCGTTCCAACGCCACCCCCGACCAGCGAAGGCAGACCAGATGGGTGGTCATTGCCATCGCCGGAGCGGTCGCGGCGTACGGCGCGGTCTATCTGCCCGGACTGTTCATCGCGGAGACGGGCGCAGCCAGGGTCGCATTCGATCTGTTCGGCGTGCCTGCTTTCTGGTTGCTGGCGATGCCGATGGCGTTTGCGCTCGGCTTTGCCATGCTCCGGCACCAGCTATTCGACTTCCACGCAGTTATCAATCGAACGCTCGTCTACGGATCGCTCACTGCCTTACTGGGCGGTATCTATCTCGGAGTCGTCACACTCCTGGGGCAGATCCTCGGGCCGGTTGCCGGCACGTCAGATCTCGCCGTCGCCGGTTCAACGCTGACCGTCGCGGCTCTGTTCAAGCCGGCGCTCTCCCGCATCCAGCAGGTCATCGATCGCCGTTTCTACCGAACCCGGTATGACGCCGCCCTGGCCGTCGAGAGATTCACGACGCGTCTGCGTGGTGAAGTCGATCTCGGTTCGCTTCGTGACGACCTCATCGAGCTCGTAAGCGAGACGGTGCAGCCGACCACGGCATCGTTATGGCTCCTGAAGCCGCTCGAGTCTGCAGGCGGAGACGCAAGCCCATCGGGCGAGGAATCGACCGTTGAACGGCATACCGTCCGGCGACAGAGCATGGGTCTTCAAACGTCGGGCTGACGAGGAATCGTTTGTTGCCCCACCCCCCTGCCAAATGCGCCACTCAGATCACGGTCACCGACCATTCTCCACAGGTCGCACGCTCGGCCCACGAAGCGGTCGACGGCGATACGAAGTCCTTGCATGGCGCTACGGCAAGCCCACGCCTCGCTAGCACGGTAGGCAGACTTGCTGCCCGAGATCCCATCCCTCGTCACCCAAGACGCCGGGCCAAACCGTAGCGAACGCAACACGACTGAGGGTCTTGACGCCGTTGATATCAAAACGATATCATTCCGCATCATGCCATCGTTACAGGTTCGGAACATCCCCGATGACCTCTACGAGGCACTAAGGGCAACCGCGGACCGGGAAGGCAGGTCCCTGTCGGCGCAAACGGTGGCCATACTTAGAAGAGCCCTCGCCAACTCCCTCGTAGATCGCGAGAGAGTGGCTCGGCGGGTCGCGGCGCGTCGTAGGTCGGCCGGGGTTATGACCCGCAGCGCCGGGGAACTGGTGAGGGAGGATCGGGATCGCTGAGACTGCCGTCGTAGTCGATGCGAGCGTGTTCGTCGAGTACCTTGCTCCCGGTCCTTCCCATGGCGAAGTTGCTCCCCTGTTCGATCCAGAGTCGAAGATCGAATTCTGGACGCCTGATCTGTGCTTGCTCGAGGTCGCAAACGCGCTGAGAAAGCGGTTCCTAACGGAGAAGAGATTCACACACCGGCACCTCGTCGACGGAGTCGCCGATCTTCTTGCCCTAGGCCCTGTGGTCGTGAGCAGCGCCGTCCTCGTCGAACGGACCATGCAGTTCGCCGACAACCTCACCGTGTACGACGCGGTTTACCTGGTGCTGGCGGCATCCCGACGTATTCCCCTCTGCACTCTTGACGTTGGATTGGGTGCCGAAGCTCGAAGAGCCGGGGTTACGGTCCTTGTGCCGGGGACGGACCCGCTCACCATTTGAGACACGGGCAGGCCGCGATCGTGCGGCAGGACGGTACCGACATCGTCCCAGCGTGCGGGATGTTTCGCGCTTTTGAGACGCCGAGGAGCTTCAGGGCGCAGAAATTAGTGAGGGCGGGTGGTCGCCCACCCGCCCTCGGGTTCCGGTCCGTACTAGATCGTGAATTCCTGCGTCTGGGGGTTCAGGTGGCCGAGGCGCCGCGCGCCGGCGGTCTCTTTGCCACTGAACCTGAAGACGTTGAGACCCTCGGTGATGTTGGTCTCGTAGATGAAGCTGTCGTACCAGTATGAGGACCAGGCCCCACCGAGCTCGCAGCCGGGCGGCTGGCAGAACGGCGTGTTGAAGGTCACGGGGATCGGCGGCGGGTCCGACCAGGCAAGCTCGGTCGCGTTCGCTCGGTCGGTGAAGTCCACCACGCTCGTCCCCGATTGGTAGGACCCATGAACGAGAACGTCACGGCCGCTCGGGAGGGGCACGACGTTGTAGTTGTGGAGGGTGCAGTTCTCCGCGTCGGACTGTGTCCGCGGCAGCACCCATGTTCCCTGGAGCGTCCCGATCGGACTTCCATCGTCTGTGGCGTCATCCACATCGTAGAAGAAGAGCGACCGGTCGGACACGGGATCGGACGCCTTGCACCGATCGTCGACTCCGCCGCCCGGCTCGTGCCCGAAGACGAGGGTCTGGCCGTCGAAGCTGAAAGCCGCGGAGTGACCGATCGTTACCCCGGGAACGGTCTGCGAGTGGAGCTGGACCGGGTCCTCCAAGTTCGCGGAGATATCCCAGAGCGTCCATCCGTCGCCCCCAGCGCATGCTGCCAACATCGCGTCGCCCAGGATTACCCCGGTGTCGTGGCAGCTTCGCCCGGCGGGCTCGAACCGCAGGAATGCGGCGTCCTGCGGCGCACTCAAGGGGATCTCCACGATATCTATCCCGGGGTTGAGTCCACTCGAGGCCGAGTTGTAGATCAGTAGCCGATCATTCTCCAGGTCGGGCACCCCCGTGGCGGTGTGCGATCCCTGGGGCAGGTCGACGCTGGCTACCAACTCCGGATCCGACAGGTCGCTGATGTCGAAAACGTGGAGCCCTTCGAACCCTGGTGCCACCGGCTGGTCGTCACAAGTGCTTCCGGCGGCTCCCGTGTTGGTGTTCCACGATCGAACCAGGACATCGCCCCACACCACGATGTCGCCCTGGTCCCCGTTACAGAAAGTCCTGGAAACCTGCGTCGGCGCTCCGGGATCGGAGATGTCACGGATGTTGAAACCATCCCAGTTGCCCTGGAAGGCTAAGTTCCCCCAGAACGCTATGTCCGTATGGACGTCCGGGTTCCCGACGGCCGGGTTCAGAAGGCTGGCCGGTTCCTCGATGTGACCCAGGGGATGGAGGTTGTTCGTGCTCGGATCGGTCGAATGCCCCGCCTCGGCCGGCAGGCCGAGTGCCATGAGGGCCGCCGATACCAGCAGGAGGGTGGCGGATCGGGTCCTACTCAACTGATCTCCTCTCTCTTCGAGAACTGAGTTTCTTCGAGGATGAACGTGTGAGCCCGCGTCTACTTGAGAGGCGGGTCGCGCGCGCGCTTGAAACGGGCCGCTGAATGGAACGACGCTCCGTCCAAAGGGCCCCCCATGGCCCGACTCTTCCCGCCCTCGCTCCGATGGCTCGGGCGAGCAAGCACTGTACCGACAGATCCAGCTTGAAGGCAATCCTTCGGAGTCCGGTGGGACGTGCTCGCGACCTCGAGCGTTCCTTCCCTGTGAGCGCTGACGTTCGCATCGGTGAATGCTGACAAGCTGCGGCTCCGCTTGCGCGCCCGAGGAACCCACCCAGAGCCGCGATGAACAACACTTCGCGTCAGCACGAGGCGACCGATCCTCTGGCGGCGCGCCACACAAGGAACTCAGTGGCGCACAGATGTTGGGCGCATCCAAGACCTAAGGTGACAACCCGGGCACAAGGGGCATATCTCTGCTTCGCGTTTCCCAGGGCGCCATCGACCTAGCCGGGGAGCCGACCGCTCATGTCAACGTGGGATCCAGGCCGGTCGGAGTGCAGCGGGGGCCCGGCTCGCTGTGGCAGCCACGCGCCGGACCGAGTCGCTGCTGCAACGTTTCTTGTCGCCAACATGACAGCCGGGGCGTCGCCCGCGCGACAGACCTCGAGGAGCTGAGCGAGGACGCTGTCTCCAGAGACGCTGCACGCTGCAGCGGGGACGGGAGACAGAGATGAACGGTCACTTCACCACCGAGATCGGACGGCTTCGGATGGAGGAGCAGCGGAACCGAGCCGCTCGTTACCATGAACTGGCCCGAGTGAAGAGGGAAGCCGATCTCAACCGCCGGAACGTGAAAGGCCCCGAGAACGTGCGCATGCCGCGCTACCTCGGTTTCCTGTATCGCAGAGCCCTCAAGATAGCCGGCCTTTCCATGCTCCTCCTCACCCTGTTGGCGACCGCCGCCATGGCCGCTCCCGCGGGTCCCGGCACGGCCCCCGGCACGATCAAGAAGGGCGTCGAGGTGGCCACCGTGTCCGATGGAAGCGGTATCTCAACCGTCTGGATCCTTGCGACGGTGGCGCTCGTGGCCGGCGTGGCCGCCCTGCTGGTCGCCCTGAGCAGGCAGCGTTCCCCGAAGACGGCATAGACGACATCGACGGGGGTCGCCTCCAGAACTCGTCTCAGCGGAGGGCCGGCGGGCGAGCCGGCCCTCTTCTTCGTCGGGACCACACCGTCTAATGTGCGGATGGTTCCCACGGAGGGAGAGCTCATGGCCGAGGAGCGGGCGGTCGGTCTTCTCACACGATCGAAACTGTTCCGGGACCTCGACACCGAGGTCCTGCAGGCGATCGCCGCCCGGATGGCCTCCCGCAGCTACCGAAAGGGCGAGCGCGTCTTCCACCAAGGGGACCCGGGCGATGCGATGTATGTGGTCGTGGAGGGGCTCGTCAAGGTCGTGGTCATCTCCGAGGATGGTGACGAGATGGTGCTGGTCACGCTGGGGCCGGCGCAGAGCTTCGGGGAGCTGGCGCTTATCGACGGTGAGCCTCGCTCGGCGGGGGCCGAGGCGGTGGAGCCGACGACCCTGCTCGTGATCACCCGCCAGGCTCTCTCGGAGTCCCTCAGACAACATCCGGAGATCGCGGAGAAGCTGCTGAGGTCCTTGGGTTCGGTCATCAGACGGCTCACCGAGCAGACGGCGGATCTCGTCTTCCTGGATCTACACGGGAGGGTAGCGAAGCTCCTCTTGGGGTTCGCCGAAGAACAAGGGAAACCGGATGAGCAAGGCATCCTTCTCGATCTTCACCTCACCCAACAGGAGGTGGCGGCCATGGTCGGAGGATCACGCCAGAGCGTGAACCAGATCCTGCGCGGCTTCGCCGATCGCGGCTACCTAGAGCTTCAGGGCCGGACCGTGGTGTTGAAGGACATGGATCGCCTCAGGCGGCGCGCCGGTCTGTAACGTACCGGAGACGAGACTCCCGGGATGTCCCATGCGGCCGCGGGGCATGCTCGGCCGGCCGGACCCTCACCACGATACTCTTGTGGGTCCTGGCCCGCAGGTCCCGGTTCTAAGAGACTTCTCCTATGGCGCGCCGGGGCCGGACGAGACTACTCACCACCATCTTGTTCACGGATGTCGTCGATTCCACGCGACTGGCAAGCGAGATGGGTGATGGCCGCTGGCGCGAGGTGATGAGTCGGCACAACAAAGCGGTCAGGAGAGAGCTCAGGAACTTCGGCGGCAGAGAGATCGACACGGCAGGGGACGGGTTCTTCGCGACCTTCCAGGATCCGGATTCCGCGCTTCGCTGCGCCGTGGCTATCACGGAGGCAGTGCGCGAGCTTGGGATCGAGGTGCGCGCTGGCGTCCACGTGGGCGAGGCCGAGGTCGCGGGGAAACAGATGCGTGGCATCGCCGTTCACATCGGTGCACGTGTGATGTCCATGGCAACCGGCGGCCGGGTCTTCGCCACGGGGACCGTGAAGGATCTCGTTGCCGGCGCCGGCGTTTCGTTCCGCGACCGTGGGCGACACGAGATCAAGGGCGTCCCCGGTGAATGGCAAGTGCTCGAGGTGACGGACGTGGAGGGGATGCAGCGCACGGCTCTCCTCGAGGAGGATGAGGCAGCTTCCCGAAGAGCCGACATCACTCCTCCACCGCTCGTGAAACAGAGGCTGCCCCTAGCGCTTGCCCTCGTGGCCATCTTGACGGCGCTTTCATCCATCGTCGTGCTTTCGATCCGAGGGAACGGGAGTCTCGACTCCCTGCCTGCTAACAGCATCGGCAGGATCGATGCAGTTAGCGGTGACGTGAAGGAAGCTTTCCAACTCGACCTTTCACCGCAGGCGATGACGGTCGAGGGGGGTGTTGTATGGATCATCAGTCTTGAAGCTCGCACCCTCACGAAACTGGACCCCGAAGCCGAAAGGTTGGGTCCCGCGATCGCAACGCAGGGAGCTCCTTCGGATATCGCGATGGAGGACTCGGGACGCTTGTGGGTGACGAATCAGTTCGAGGGAACCGTCGTCACCTTCGATTCGGATCCCCTGCGGCTCGAGGACTCCGTAAGCGTCGGTGCGGGTGCGACCGGGATCGCCATCGGGGAGGGGGCGATCTGGGTGGTGACCGGGGTAGAGCCCGCTCTTATCCGAATCGATCCGGCGACCCGAGAGAAGGAGGTAGTTCTCGATGCCGACGACCTCGAGGCGAGCCCCCAGGGCGTTACCGTCGGCGGCGGATCCGTGTGGGTCGTGGCGGGGAGGACGCTGACCCAGGTGGATCCCACCGAACGTCAGATCGTGCACAGATCCAACCTCCGCTTCGACTCACAGACCGTTGCCTTCGGCGAGGGTTTCCTCTGGGCCGTCCACGGCGGCAGTGACACGGTTTCGAAGGTGGACGCGGGAACTCTCCAGGCCGTTGCCATCCCCGTGGGCAATGGCCCGCGAGACGTGGCCGTCGGGGGAGGTTCCGCTTGGGTTACGAACAGCGAGGACGGCACCGTCTCACGCATCGATCCCTCCTCGAACGAGGTTTCCACTATCAGGGTGGGGCACAGCCCCCGGGCCGTGTCGGTCGAGAACGGCTCCGTCTTCGTGGCCGTTGCCCGACGCTGACTCCTACGGGGCGACTGCGATCCGATCGAGGGCGGGCATCGCGTTCGCCTGATCGAAGGAATAGTCCACAACCTTGTCCGAAGTGATCTGCACCAGCAATTCGGTTGTCAACGGAGCCCAAGGAACGATCCTTTCCATGAGCAGTTGGTCGAGCTCCGCCCAGCAAGGCGTCTGCTGGTTCCCGACGAGGTTCCGGCATTCGTGCAGCTTGTCCTCCACGCTGGGAACGGATGCAGTTCGATAACCCCACCTCTTCAACTCTTCCGCCGAGACCTCCCGCGGAGGCGTCGACGACGCTCACGCCCTCCTGCAGCGCGACCAG
>WHSQ01000065.1 GCA_009380005.1 Actinomycetota bacterium
CGGGAGACTGTCACGCCGGGATCTGTGGGAGCCCGGGGGTGCGATTCCCCCGGGCCACCCGACCTCCATGCGCGAGAACCGGGAGGTCCCGCGCTTGCCCGTCGCCATGATCGGGTGGCGGGCCGCTCAGGGAACGCCGAGGCGTGACGCCTGAGATGCACGAGCGTGGGAGGTCGGACAGCCCCGTAGTACCTACGAAGCCGTCGAACAATGCCGGCATGCCAGCGGCGGAGACGGTGGAGGAAAGGGGGCTGGCCAAGGGGAACACGGCCAGCAAACCGCGCCCCGGACACAGCGCCGGGCAGGGTGCGTCCAATGCGCTGGAGCGTGTGCGTCGAGCAGCACAGCAGGACAAGGAGGCACGGTTCACCGCGCTGTTGCACCACGTCGACATCGACCGCCTGCGGGGGGCCTACCGGGCGATGAACCCGAAGGCCGTGGCCGGGGTGGACGAGGTGACGTGGCTGGACTACCCCAGCCCGTCTGTCAGTCTATAGGAGCATCTAGGCGTTCGTGCCGAGCAGGCCCACGATGAACAACCGCTTCGGGCCCAGACGGTCGGCCAGGTAGCCGGCGGGGATCTGCATGAGTGCGTAGACCAGCGTGTTCGCGGCGGCGAGCGTCCCGGCCTGGCTGAAGGTGATGTCGACGTCCTCCCGAATGAGCGGGAGGAACAGGGCGATCGCCGCGAACCCCCAGGGCCTGGGTGCTTTGACCAACGACGATGAGGGTCGTGCTGACGACACGCCCGTTCTGTCTCACCCGATTTCTATAGAGTGCACTGTACGGTCGGATCCGGTCCAGGTCGCCACGTGCGGCCCGGCGGCCGAGATGCCGCGACTTCCCCCTGGGCATCACGAAAGGTGCACGCATGGAGTTCACGCCCACGGATCGGCAGCGCCGGCTCATCGACCTGGCCCGGTCGTTTCGCGAGAACGTCATCGTGCCCCTCAGCCCGCACGAGCGTGAATGGGAAAAGGACCCCGATCGACGCTTCCCCTGGGAGGCGGTGGTCGAGGGGTCCAAGAACGGACTTCGGATCCTGGCGGTCCCGGAGCGCTTCGGAGGCGGCGGAACGACCATCCTCGACCGGGTGCTGGTCCTGGAGGAGCTCGCCGTCGGCGACGCCGGCGTCGCCTCCATCTTCGACCAGGCCTACAAGTTCACCGAGGCCATCCTGGAGCAGGGCACCGAGGAGCAACAGCGGTGGATCTTCGAGGCCTTCCTGGCAGATGAGCGCTTCCTGCTGGCCGGGACCTTCACCGAGCCCGACCGGGGAACCGACAACTCGCTGCGCTACGGCCGATTCGCGACGAGGGCCGACTTGGAGGGCGACGAGTGGGTCCTGAACGGCCAGAAGCGCTACATCTCCTGCGGCGGGGAGGCGAGCCTGTATCTGGTGGGCGCCACGGTCGATCCCGACAAGTCGATGGCCGAGGGAAGCGCCATGTTCATCGTGCCGCGTGACACGCCGGGACTGACGATCGAGAAGCAGTGGGAGAAGGTCGGCTTCCGACTCATGAACAACGCGTCGATCGCCTTCACCGGTGTGCGTGTCCCCCGTGAGAACGTCCTGGGCGGGGAGATCGGCATCTCCCCCGACGGTCCGATCCACGGCTCGCCGTCGACGCCGATCGGTATCGCCGCCCAGGCGATCGGAACGGCCCGTGCGGCGCTCCAAGCCGCAATCCAGCACGCCCACGAACGCATCCAGACCGGGCGCCCGATCATCGAGCACCAGGCCATCGGGTTCGCCCTCGTCGACCACCTCGGAAGGATCGAGGCGGCTCGTGCGCTGATGTGGCGGGCGGCCCATGCCCTCGACACGAACCGACCGGACGCCGTGCGTCTCGCCGCCATGGCGAAGGTCGTGGCGGCCGAGGCGTGCAGCGATGCCTGCCGCCAGAGCATGGAGGTGCTCGGGGGGGCCGGTGTGATGATGGAGTCGCCCTTGCAGAAGTATGCCCGGGACAGCTTGACGTTCTTCCACCCGCCGACCCAGGAAGCGTTCAAAGCCGCCGTCCAGAGGGGCCTGCTGCAGGACATGGACATCCAGCCCTTCCCCGCTTGATGCGACCCGACCACGCGACCCCGAGGAGGGACTTGGCTGAACCACCCCAGGCCACGCCTGTGGCCACGTCGCCGGGAACGCACAGCACGCGCGGTCTCGTGTCGGCGACGATCGCGACGACGATGGTCGTGCTGCCGATGTTCCTGCTGGGTGGCATGTCGGTGCTGCTCAGGGAGGAACTCGGATTCGACGAGGCGGCGCTGGGCATCTCCGCCGGCTCCTTCTTCACTACGACCTCGTTGGTGTCCGTCTTCGGGGGGCGCCTGGCCGAGCGCATCGGTGCCCGCAGGGGGATGTTCCTCGCCATGGGCATCACCACAGCGGCGTTGCTGTCCGCCGCACTCCTGGCACGCTCCTGGACGACGCTGACGGCGACGATGGTCCTAGCCGGCGTCGGAAACGGCGTCGGGCAACCAGCCTCGAACCTCGCGCTCGCCAGGGTCGTCTCGGATGCCAGACAAGGCATCGCGTTCGGCATCAAGCAGTCGGCGATCCCGCTGGCCGGTCTCGTCGCCGGCATCACCCTCCCCCTCATCGGCTTGACGCTGGGGTGGCGATGGGCATTCGGCCTCGCGATCGTCGGGGCGGTCACGGTGATCGTCCTGACACCGCCCATTCCCGGACGGCACGCCAAAGGGGCGTCGCCGAGGCGAGAGGGCGACGTCCCCCTCGGACCCCTCGTCGTGCTGGCGCTGGGATCCATGCTGGGAACGCTCTCGGCCACCACGCTGGGAGCCTTCTTCGTGGAGTCCCTGGTCACGGCGGGCGTCGCGACCGGCACCGCCGGGCTCCTCCTGTCCCTGGGGAGCGTCTCGAGCATCGTCACCCGGCTCATCAGCGGCTGGCAGGCGGACCGCCGTGAAGGCCGCCACCTCGTCGTGATCTCGATCATGCTTGCGATCGGCACGACCGGCTACGCCTGCCTGGCCTTCGCGCAGTCGCATCTCGTGGTCGCCATGGCCGGGACCCTGCTGGCCTTCGCGCTGGGATGGGGCTGGCCTGGGCTGTTCTTCATGGCGGTCGTCAAGCTGAACCCCAACGCCCCCGCCGTCGCGTCAGGGATCACGCTCATGGGTGGTGCGGCCGGCGGGATGCTCGGCCCGGCCCTGTTCGGGCTCGTCGTGACCCGGGCCGGCTACTCGACCGCCTGGTTGTGCGGGCAGCCGTCTCGTTCCTGGGATCGGTGCTCATGCTGGCCGGTCGACAGCGCATGCTGCGCTGGCGGCGCCGCAGCGAACCTCGCGATTCGGATGCAGGAAGCCGGGCCACCACGAGATCCTGAACGGTCCTCAGCGAATCGGGGAGAACGACGTCGGGATTAGGATCCTGGTCTCCTGCTGCTGGATGTACGTCCCGGACTGCGAGGCGTAGTTCCGCCAGTCCTCACGGCCACCGAGCTTCGCCCGGCGCTGGGTACGGTCGTTCAGGTCCTCGAACCCCCAGAGATGCACGACCTGATTGAGGTGGCCGATCTCCGATTTGAAGTATCCGATGAGGTTGCCGAGCTCCTCGAGTGCGATCGGAAGGCCTTGGGACTCGTACAGTTGCAAGTAGGCATTCATCTTGCCCACATGGAGCGTGTAGACGCGCTCTTCGACGATCATTCGGGTCCCTCCTCGGATGGCCACCCCGCACAGTCAGCAAATATACATAATTCTTGCCTTGTATGCATACAGTGCGTACGCGAGCGGCCTTTCCAGGGACGGCTCACGTTGGATCGGCCGTGCTCGGCTCGTCGCTCACGTTCGCGGGTGAATGGAGAACACGGATGAACGGTTCCTTCGACGGTCGAAGCGTCATCGTGACGGGAGGGGCGCAAGGCATCGGCGCGGCAGTGGCGACGGCGTTCGCCCACGAGGGCGCCACCACCTTCCTCGTCGATCTCGACGCCGACCGAGCCGAAACCTTGGCCTCGTCGCTCCGCGACCGCGACCTCGACGCGACCGCCCTGGTGGTCGACGTCACCGACACCGACGCCGTGAACCGCATGGCGTCGCAGGTGCAGGAGCGGACCGGCCGGATCGACGTCCTCGTGACCTCCGCCGGAGGCTTCTCGGAAGGAATCCTCACCGAGGACATCGGCGATGCCCAATGGGCTCACAGCATCGACCTGAACCTCGGTCATGTCTTCCGTTGTTGCAGAGCCGTGATCCCGAGCATGAAGGCGGCCGGCTACGGCCGGATCATCACGGTCTCCTCCGAAGGGGCCCGCATGCCGCTCACCAGAGGGCGAGCCAAGAACTTCGGGCCGTACCTCGCCGCCAAAGCAGGCGTGATCGGCTTCACCCGGCACCTGGCTCGCGAACTCGGGCCGGACGGGATCACGGCCAACGTGGTGGCGCCCGGCACGACGCTCTCCGAGCGCGTTCGCGGCCTGCATAGCCCGGAGGCGATCGACAGGCTCGCCGAGCTGACGCCCTTACAGCGGCTGGCCGAACCCGACGACCACGTCGGCCCCATCCTCTTCCTGGCCTCCGACGCCGCGCAGTATGTCAACGGCGGGACGCTGGACTCCAACGGGGGAAGGGTCATGCTCTAGAGGCGACCACGTTCCTCAGCGTTCCGACCCCGGTGACGTTGACCTCGATGACGTCGCCCGACTCCAGCTTCCGGCTCCGGTACGTTTCCTTGCGCGCCGGCGTGCCCGTCGCGATCACATCGAGCGGCTGCAGGGTGACACGCTGAGAGACGTAGGAGATCAGAGTCTCGACCGAATAGATCATCTCTCGAGCCTTGCCCTCCTGCACCATCGTTCCGTTCACCGTCGTCGCGATCGTGATGTCCGCGACGTCGGGGGCCTCGTCCAGCGTCACGATGTGGGGGCCGAAGGGCGTCGAGTTGTCGAGCGCCTTTCCCGAGAACCAGTCCATCGTGGTGTGCGTGGCGCTCTCCCGCCGCTGCAGGTCCCTGGCCGTGACATCGTTCATCGCGGCCAGACCGAGGACATGCCCCATGGCGTCCTCGGGAGCGATGTCCGATCCCGGACGACCGATGACGACGGCCAGTTCGCCCTCGTAGTCGAGGAAGGTCCCGACCGGTGGAGGATCGATCGCGTCGCTGGGACCGATGATGTTGGATGGCAGCTTGAAGAAGAGGAGCGGTTCGGTATGCAGCGGCCGCTTGGACTCCGCGGCATGGTCCACGTAGTTGAGGGCCGCGCAGAACGTCCGAACATGGCTGTCGATCGGCGCTCGCACGTCGACGGCGTCCAGCGCATGCCGTTCTCCCCGCTGCGCCCATTGCCGCACCACCGCCTGGCCGCTGTCACCCGTCGACAGGATCGCGGCAATCTCGCGAATGCTTCCGAGGGGCGTGAGATCGAGGACCTCGTCTCCCTCGGCGATCCCGACACGCTCGCCATGGCCGTCAGAGAAGTTCAGCAGTCTCATGTGTCAACCGCGGAGCCCTGCGGCCAGGTTCGCGGCGCCGACGGTCTGCGCCATGCACACGCCGGGCCGGCCCGAAGCTCGCGCATACCCGTCTGCCATGTACGCGGCGGACTTTTCACCGTGCGTCATGATCCGATTGACGCGCGTTTCCTTCATCTCCATTTGATACAGTGAGTGGTTCAGGATCGTCGGCACGAAGAAGACGTGCGAGACGTCGTACCCGTCGAAGAGCTCGGCGCCAGTGCGTTCCACCATGGTTCCCCCTCCCCGCGGCAACCGCGGAGTGCGATCGCGACTATCCGTGCCTGCCAAGCTCCCAGCCCGATGCGACCAGATGGTCGGACGCGAAATCGAGCGGTTTCTGCTCGAGCGGAGTCGCCAGCGTGTCGTTGAACGTGTTGATGAAGGCGTACACACAGATGACGCCGATGATCTCGATGATCTGCCCGTCGTCGAAGTGCTTGCGCAGATCCTCGAATTGCTGAGGGGTGACCGCGTTCGGGACCTGCGCGGCGTCGCGCGCCAGCCGGATCGCCGCCCGCTCGGCGTCGCTGAAGATCGGATCGCTCTCGAAGTCCCAGATCGCTTCGATCTTCTGGACCTCGACGCCCTCGTTCGCTCCGTGGCTCGCGGTGTGCGCGGTGCAGTAGCGACACCCGACGGCGCTGCTGCGCATGAGCGCGACGAGCCGCTTCAGGTTCCGGTCGACTGTGCCCTCGAAGCACACCGCGTCGATGAGAGCGCTCCATGAGCGCAGGATATTCGGCCGCCGACCCATGATGAGCATGGCGTTGGCCACCACGCCCCACGCCGACTCCCGTCGCTCGAAGATGTCCTCGAACTCAGGGAGCTCTTCCCGTGCGAGTGGTTCGATGTGTGCCATAGGTCCCGTTGTCCTTCCGAGGGATCGAAGCCGGATCGGGGCAGACGAAGGTGGGTCAGGCCGCCGGCACGCCGGACGTACCGACGATGCGGCGCGCGTCGTCGGGGGAGGCGATCTCGCGCCCCATGCACTCGGCCATCTTCACCACGTTCTCGACGAGCTGGGCATTGCTCGTGGACAGCTCGCCGTTCGGCAGGTATGGGTTGTCCTCCCAGCCGACTCTGATGTGACCGCCCAACGCGATGGCGAGCGGGACCAGCCTCCACTGCTGCACCGGGTCCATCACGCTGAGGTTCCAGCTCGCCGGCCGGGGCAGATGATTGACCAGGTACATCAACGCATCCGGCGTCGGTGGGGTCCATGTGCCTCCGGGCCAGCCGATGAGCAGGGTCGCCCAGAGCGGATCGTCGAGGACGCCTTCCTTGCGCACGTGCTCGGCATTCCAGAACGGCCCGGTGTAGAAGCACTCGAGCTCGGGCTTGACCCCCTTGCTCTTCGCGGCCTTGGCGAACTCGACGAGCTCCGGACGAGGGTGCAGCGCGTACATCTCGTTCGGCGAGTACTCGGGGTCCGGCTGGAAGCACATGTCCTGGGCGGCGAAGGCGTACGACATCATCTCAGGTTGAAAGTCCATGAGCTTGATCTTGTCCTCGAGGCGCGCGACCGCGATGCCGTACTGGATGACGGCGTCGACCTCGGACCGGATCCGCTCGGTCAGGTCCTGCCAGCCGTCGAAGTCGATCCGCACCGACTTGCGGCCGTCCGGACCGAACTCCTTGTCCAGGTAGCGAACGCCGTGAAGGTGCGTGATGCTCGCTCCGGCGTTCACCGCGTCGATGTACTGGCGCGACACGCTCTTCATGTCATCGTGCTCGGGCATGTTGGGGTTGCCCGGGTAGGAGACGGAAGAATCGACGGCAACGGTGATGATCAGCTTGTCCACAGAACGTCCTTCGTCGAAACCTGCCCTCGGCACGGCATGAGCAGGGCTCCGTGCCGATGGTCCGGGGGGCCTTCGTCACGGGGCACACGACACCCGCCGACGCGCATGGCGCCACTCGATCCCGGCTCGGCGCTCGGCCCGCAGGGCCTCCGAACCGTACTCATGAATCGAATACGTGTCAACGAGTCCGTATACAGCCGAGCACCGTTCCGGCATGCCGGCCCTGCAGCATCCAGGGACCAAGGGTGGCCCTCATCCTGTAATCTATGATATATGCAATCCTGGGGGGCCATCCCGCCGTCGTGGACGCAACGCCATGGCCGCAGCGAAGGCTCGGTCACGCCCCGCGCAGAGGTGAGAGCCCACCGCGCGGCCGAGAGGCCGAGAGGAAGGGACAGGTTCGTGCGAGCCATGGCCATCACCGCATACGACCGGCCGCTGGAACTGATCGACCAGGAGCCGGAGGACGTCGGGCCGGGACAGGTCGCCATCCGGATCCAGTTCTCGGGGGTCTGCCGGACCGATCTGAAGACCGCCCGAGGTCAGCGCTCGTTCTCCGACGAGATCGTCCTGCCCCACATTCCCGGGCACGAGATCGCCGGCACGATCGAAGAAGTCGGGGACGGCGTCACCTTCGAGGTGGGAACGCCTGCCATCGTGTACTCGTACCAGGCCTGCGGCTCCTGCCCGGGCTGTCGGGACGGTCACGAGAACCGTTGCGACTCGATGCGGATGTGGCTGGGCTCCACGCATCCCGGCGGCTTCCAGGAGCGCATCGTGGTGGCCGAGCAGTGCGTGCTGCCGGTGCCCCCGAGCGTCGACATGGCCAAAGCAGCGACACTTCCTTGCGGAGTCGGGACCGCGTACCACGCCACCGTGGCGCAAGCCGATGTCCGTCCCGGCCAACGCATCGCGGTCATCGGCTGCGGCGGCGTCGGCGTGCACGCGGTCCAGATCGCCAAGATCGGCGGAGCCGCCGTCGCCGTCATCGACCCGTCCGAGCGGGCCAGATCGCTGGCGCTCGACCAGGGGGCGTCCGTCGCCCTGAACCCGTTGAACGACGCCACGCCCGATCAGCTTCGCGAATTCGCCCCGCAGGGACTCGACGCCGTCATCGAGACCTCCGGCGCGCCCGGCATGACCATGCTCGCTGCCAAGAGCGTCCGCCGCGGCGGGCGGGTGGTCATGGTGGGCTACCGTGAGGACCGGCCCGAGGAGCCGTTCCCCCAGGCCGACGTCGTCCTTCGTGAGATCTCGATGCTCGGATCGCGAGGCAAGTCCAGAGGCGAGCTCATGCGACTGATCGAGCTGCTGGCAGCCGGTGTGATCGACCCGGTCGTCTCCGAGGTCCTCCCCCTGACCGAGATTAACACCATTTTCGACCGCCTCGAGACCGGGGACATCGTCGGGCGTCAGGTCCTTGCCGTGGGCACCGATGCCGCCACCGGCGCGGGCAGCAGGGCATGAAGCAGGCGGACCTGCCGGCACCCCGTCAGGAGGAACGCGACGGGATGCTCATCGAAACGAAGATGGTCGAAGCATGGCGGGAGCGTATCACTCCAATCCGAATTTCGTATACTGCTGGCTTGCTACGTATATGAGAACGCGGGCGAGGGCTGGGTTAGGACGGAGCATCTCCGATCACTCCCGGACCTTCGTCCGACGGCTCTTCCCGAGTCTCTGACATGCCGTGGGGGGAGCGATATACAGAAGTATTGACTCGTATACGACCCGCCCGTATTCTCGATCCACATCGATGGGTTCGGGCGTGGTAGTAGACGCCGGTCCCCGGAGATTCGAAACGGATTGGTACCTGCTTGTCGATGAAGTGCCGTGTCCTGACGGACGACCGGGATGTGGGTCTGCCCACGTGCCCCTGGCGGCATCACCGCCGCTTGCGGCTGGGGGTGAGGCGCAAAGTGGGGCCGGACCCGCCGACTCCGCAAGAACGCGCGGAGCGACCATCGCGACCGCGCGATGCGGCGCGGCGAACCCGCCGCGGCAGCCGGCCGCGGCCGCCGGCTAGAGGGAGCCACCATGACCCGAGCGAACGGGCGCCCGAAGATCGAAGTGCAGGACGTCAGCCACTGGTTCATGCAGCAGCAGACCGGCGACGAGGTGCACGCCCTCGATGCCGTCGACCTGACGCTGCGCCAGGGCGAGTTCGTGACCGTCGTCGGTCCGAGCGGCTGCGGAAAGACCACGCTGCTCAACTCCATCGCCGGCTTCATCAAGCCGACCCAGGGGACCCTGCTGTGCGACGGCAAGGCCATCAAAGGGCCCGGACGGGACCGTGGCGTCGTCTTTCAGGACCTTGCGATCCTCCCGTGGCGCACGGTGCGTCGCAACATCGCGCACGGCCTCGAAATCGCCAAGACCCCGAAAGCGGAACGGGACGAGCGCGTCGCCTACCTCATCACCCTCGTGGGCCTCGAAGGTTTCGAGAATCATCACCCTCACCAGCTCTCGGGCGGTATGAAGCAGCGCGTCGCCGTCGCCCGGACCTGGGCCGCCGACCCCGACGTCATCCTCATGGACGAACCCTTCGCAGCGGTGGACGCGATGACGAGGCTGACGCTCCAGGAGGAGCTGAACCGCCTCTGCCTCCAGACAGGCAAGACGGTGATGTTCATCACGCACAGCGTCGACGAGGCCGTCTTCCTCGGCGACCGGGTGATCGCCATGACCGCCCGTCCCGGCCGGATCAAAGAGGACGTGAAGGTGCCGGTGCCGCGGGCGGAGCGGGACTGGAGCCGGTACAACACCGACCCCGACCTCAAGACCGTCACAGAGCACGTCCTGAGCCTCGTCCGCTCCGAGCACGGCGAGCAGGAGCGGGCACAGCACGCGGAGGCCGTGCAGTAATGGCGCAGGTCCAGGAAGGGCGCCAGGCTGCGTTGCCGGCCGCTCTCGAGACGGAACGGCCGAAGGGCACGACATCCTTCGGGTCCGCCTCGCTCGGGCGGCTGAAGGAAGCAGCACGGATCCTCGCGCCGTTCGGCGTACTCGCGGTGATCTGGTGGGTGATCAAGGCCAGCTTCGACATCAGCGACAACGTCCTCGTCAGCCCCTGGGCGGTCATCACCGCGACGGTGGAGCTGGTCCGGGTCGGCATCCTTACGGACTTCATCGGCCTGAGCATCCAGCGCCTGGGGGGAGCAACGCTCATCGCCGTATTCACGGCCGTGCCGATCGGCATCGTCCTCGGCCTCAACAAGAACGTCGCGACGGCCTTCGAGCCCTTCTTCCGATTCCTCCAGAACGTCTCGGGCATCGCCTGGCTGCCCCTCGCCGTGGTGTGGTACGGCCTGTCCAACACCACGATCCTGCTGGTCATCATCTACACCCTGACGCTGCCCCTCGGCTTCAACACGATGCTGGGGATCAAGACCGTCCCCCCGCGATACGCGCAGATGTGCAACTCGCTGGGGGCGAGCCGGCTGCGCGTCCTCCGCGACGTCTACATCCCCGGGGCGCTGCCCAACATCATCGTCGGTTTCCGCCTCGGCATCGGCTACGGATGGCGAGCGCTCATCGCCGGCGAGATGCTGGCCGCCCAGGGCGGCCTCGGCGACATGATCTTCCAGGCGCGAACCGCCAACCTCATCGATCAGATCATGGCCGGGATGATCGTGATCGGGTGCCTGTACCTGGTGATGGACCGGCTGATTCTCCAGCCGATCGAGGACGTCACCGTCGGCCGGTGGGGGGTGCTGCGGTCATGACCACCGTGCAGGCACGCGCCGCTGGTCCGGGTCGACTCGGGCAGCTCCGCGCGGCCAGCCCCATCATTCCGTTCGTCGTCCTGCTGCTCATCTGGGCCGGGATCGTGGCGATCTTCGAGCCGAGGACCACGACGCTCCCTCCGATCCAGCGAATCGCCAACACCGCATGGAGCATGATCTCGGACGGCTCGCTCTGGACGAACATCCTCGCCAGCCTGGAACGCCTGGTCTACGGCGCCATCACGGGCGTCGTCACCGGCGTGGTGCTCGGCGTGATCGCCGGGCTCAACCGACGCGTCGCGAAGTTCTTCGAACCCCTCATCATGTTCTTCAGTGGCCTGTCGGGCATCGTGTGGATCCCCCTGGCGATCGCATGGCTGGGGATCGGCCGCGCGATGGTGATCTTCGTCATCTGGAACTCGGTGTTCTTCCTGGTGTTCAGCAACACGATGCTCGGGGTGCAGCTGGTCCCGAGAGTCCTGGAGGACGGCGTCCAGACACTCGGAGCGAGCAGGTGGCACACCATCCTTCACGTCACGATCCCGGGCGCGCTGCCGAACATGATGGCCGGGATCCGCGCCGGCCTGGGATTCGGCTGGAGAGCACTCATCGCGGCCGAGCTCGTCGGCGCCAGCTCGGGCCTGGGGCACATGATCTACTCCGCCTCCCAGTACCTGCGTTCCGACATCATCATCACCGGCTGCATCGTCATCGGTCTCATGGGGATGACGCTGGACCGGCTCGTCCTGCACCGGCTCGAGATGCGCACGATCGCGCGCTGGGGGATGGTCAGCGATGAGTAGCCAGGCCCCCGCACCCCTGCGGAAGCGATTGCCCGCCAAGCCCCTGCGCACCATGGCGGTTGGCATCGGCACCATCCTCGTGCTCGTCTTCGGCGACTACGCCTACGGCACCTTGACGTCATCCGCGCGAATCGACGGCGACCCCGGCGACGCGCCCGCCGAAGTCATCGTGCACCTGCCCTTCGAGCCGCAGCGCTACCACGTCAACGAACTCCGCAACTACGGGACCTACCACCGTCGTGAGGACGACGGCGGTGTGAGGTTGCGGTCCGTATCTCCTCGGAACCTCGAGCGGCTCGGCAGGCTCTTCTGGATCGAGCGTGTCGAGATTGTCGGATAGGAGGCGTCGAGGGAGCCCTCCAAGGAGCCCTCGATCATGGCATGTGAGCATGTTGACCGGTGTTGCATGAAGAGAGGGAACTCAATGTGGCATGACAGGTTCAGAACGATGTGGCTCTTGGCGTTGGCGTTCGCATTGATGCTGGTCCTCGCCGCCTGCGGCGGAGATGACGAGGACACCGCCGACGATGCCGAGGAAACGGACGCGACCGAGGAAGACGACTCCGACGACTCCGCGGACGCAGCCGGCGACGGCGAGCTCGATGAGGCGACCGTCCTGATCGTGCCCAACACGGGCACGTTGGCAGCGATGGCCGCCGCCGAGAACGGGTACTGGATCGACCACGGCGTGGACGTCGACCTGCGGATCATCGAGAGCGGCTCCCAGATCGTCCAGGCCGTCGGCGCGGGCGAAGGCGACTTCGGGCTCACGAACGCCGCCGCGGCCGGGATCCCCGCGTCGCGCGCGGGTGGGCTCGACCTGGTGGCTGTCGTGCCAGCCCTGAACAACCCGTTCTGGATCTCCTACATGGAGCGCGCAACGTTCATCGGACTGGCCGACTCGGGCATCGACCCCGATGACCCGGAGACGCTGCGCGGCAAGTCGATCGCGATCCACGAGGGAACGCTCCTGGACACGTACGTGCGCAGCTTCCTGGCCGAGCACGGCATGGGCGAGGACGACGTCGAGTTCGTGAACATCCCGTTCACGGAGGTCGCGGTGTCGTTGGAGCAGGGGTTGATCGACGCCGGCATCACCTACGAGCCCTATGGCTCGCAGATCCTGCGTGAGCAGGGTGACGCCGTCGTCCCGATCTCCCGTGGTGGCCCCTACAGCTCCGACATCAACATCTACGCGTCGACCGAGCAGTACGTCGACGAGAATCCCGAGATCGTCGAGAAGGTCATCCTCGGGCTCCTCGAAGGCTCCCAGTTCGCGCGGCAGGACACCGAGGGAGCGGCGGACATCCTGCTCCGCTACCTCGAAGGCGTCGAGCAGGAAGACGTCATCGAGGCG
>WHSQ01000066.1 GCA_009380005.1 Actinomycetota bacterium
GGATGCGTCCTCTACGAGATGCTCACCGGTAGCTCGCCGTTCACTGGGGACACACCCTTATCGATCGCCTACAAGCACGTGCGAGAGCACGCCCGGCCCCCTTCGAGCCACAACCCGGACGTTCCGGCACCACTGGAAGCGGTGACGATGAAAGCGCTCGCGAAGAACCCGGACAATCGATACACGAGCGCTGCCGAGATGGCCGAGGACCTGGATCGCTTCACCAAGGGCGAGCGCGTGCGCGCCACGCCCCTGCTCGGCGGCGAGACCCGCGTAGCCACCGCGGTGGGGAGCGGAACGCAGGTGCTGGGCCGGGACGAGTTGGCGCTCGAGGAGGACGAAACCAAGAGCCGCGCCGGATGGTACGCCCTTCTGGCCGTTGCGATCCTGGCGCTCTTCGGCTTGCTGGCATGGTGGCTCGCCACGAACGTCCTCGGAGGCGACGTGAGGGTCCCAAACCTCGTCGGTCTCGAGGTGAATGCTGCCCGCGACCGGCTCGAAGATTCCAACCTCCAGGCGGATGTGAAGAAACGCTTCTCCGACGCGCCGGTGGACGAGGTGATCGAACAGGATCCGGAGGCCGGGGAGATGGTCGACGAGAACGAAACGATCACGCTTTTCGTCTCGCGTGGCCCGCGCAAGGTCGAGGTACCCGGCGTGGTCGGATCGACGCTTCAGGAGGCGCGCAACGAGCTTCGTCGGTCGGATCTGCGCGTCGGCCCCGTGAGTCGGGAACCATCGAGCGAACCCCAGGGCACGGTTCTTCGTCAGGATCCGACCGAGGGCGAAGAGGTGGACGAAGGGACGCGCGTAGCGCTCGTGATCTCGGCCGGGCCCGAACCGGCCACGGTTCCGTTCGTGGTCGGCCTCAGGGAAGACCAAGCCATCGCCGCGATCGAAGGCGCAGGGCTCGATCCAGAAGTACGACGCGAGACCGACGACGCCCCCGAGGGCGAGGTGACCGCGCAGGAGCCTCCCGGCGGCACCGAGGTCGAACCCGGAGACACCGTCGTGATCACGGTGTCGGAAGGTCCGGAAAAGAGGAAGATGCCGGACGTGCGCGGAGACGACGCCGACAGCGCAGAGGAGCAGCTGGAGGACGAATACGGACTAGACGTCACGCAAGAGCAGGCAGAAGAATCCTGTACGCAGCCGCCGGGCACGGTCTGCGATCAGGATCCGAAACCGGGCCGGCCGGTCCTGGAGGGGGACGAGGC
Organism: Actinomycetota bacterium; assembly: GCA_009380005.1. Taxonomy (GTDB): domain Bacteria; phylum Actinomycetota; class CADDZG01; order CADDZG01; family WHSQ01; genus WHSQ01. The sequence goes on from WHSQ01000066.1 coordinate 1,218, forward strand.
CACGCTCTTCGTCGAGCCGGAGCTCGACGCCGCGATCGGGAGCCCGTTCATCGCGGTGATGGCGCTCTACACCTATCTCTTCTGAGGAGACAGCTCGGAGGCCCACGCTAGGAAGTTCTTCAGTAGACGCGGGCCCTCGTCGGTGAGCACGGATTCGGGATGGAACTGCACGCCCTCTATCGGTAGGGAACGGTGTTTCACCCCCATGATGACGTCGTCATCGCTACGGGCGGTGACGCGGAGATCGCGAGGTACGGATCCGGCGTCCATAGCCAGAGAGTGGTAGCGGGTAGCGATGAAGGGAGAGGGGAGCCCGGCGAAGACCCCTTCACTCTGGTGGAGGATCTTCGACGTCTTCCCGTGGACCGGGCCGACGGGGGCGCGCTCGATCCTCCCTCCGAAGAGCGAGCCGATGCACTGGTGGCCGAGGCACACGCCGAGGACCGGAACGCCCCTCGAGGCGAAGAGGTCGATGACGGAACGCGAGATTCCCGTGTCGTCGGGAGTGCCGGGCCCGGGCGAGATAACCACGGCATCGAACGCGACGGGCTCGAGCCGGTCCAGCGTCGCGTCGTTGCGTATGACCACCGGCTCGGCTCCCAGCCCGCCGAAGGCTTGAGCCAGGTTGTAGACGAACGAGTCGTAGTTGTCGATGAGCAGCAGCTTGAGCGCCATCCCCCAACCCTACGGCGCCGGCGAGACGGGATCAGAAGTTGGCCGGCAGGAACCGCTCCGACAACAGGACCATGATCACGGCCGTGGCCACGGCCACCGCCGCCCACAGCAAGAGCTCGAGCAGACGCGAACGCCAGGGCCGGCGCTGTCGCCGGTTCACCGGCGAAGCTCCGCGTAAACGATCAGGCGCTGTGAGGCCGAGAAGCGCGGGTTGCACGTGGTGAGCACCAACTCGGCGACATCACTGGGGCGGACGATCGTGGCATCGGTCGGTTGCACGATCTGCTTGCGGGTCACCTCGTAGGTGAACGTCCCCCATTTCGTCACCGTCACGATCTCGTCGCCTCTCTCGAGCTTGTCCAGATCCCAGAAGGGCTGGCCGTAGGTGGTGCGGTGCCCTGAAACTATGACCCGTCCCGTCTCCCCAGGCCAGGGGGAATCGAAGTCCATGCATAGAGGTGGGGAGAAGCCTCGACGACACTCCGGGTAATGGCCGGGCCCTTTACGCAATTCCTCGCTCCCCACGCCCTCGACGACGAGCCTGATGAGGCGGATCGAGGGGATGCGCAAGCGGAAAACCGCTTCTCCACGCGCCGGGGCGTACCCCTCCGGGGGCCCCCCGCTCCTCGAAACACTGACGCGAGGAGCCGCTCCGAACTCGTCCGCGAGAGCCGCCTGTTGTCCGTCGGTGTAAAGGCGGGTCCCCCATAAGGTCCACGCGACGAAGAGAAGGATCCCGACCCCGACCGAGATCAGGAACTTGCCGATCACCTCGACGACCTTCATGGGCCCGAGGGTATCCCTGGGCTACTATCTCGCTCCATGCCGAAGAGCAGGTCGAAGCGCGTCAAGCGGCAGCCTCCACCGAAGCCATCTCCTCCGAAGGGTTCGCCCCGGTGGGTCGGCGCGCTGTTCTTCACGCTGCTCATAGCGGGGGTCGTGGTGATCATCGCCAACTACGTGGGCACGTTCCCGGACGGCGCCCAGAACTCTCGCCTCTGGTACGGGCTCCTGCTGATCTCGGGCTCGTTCGTGGTCGCCACACGCTGGCATTAGACGGCGCCGACGGTACCTTGGTCCCTGTCGGGCCCACCCATGCTGCCGCATGAGATGGCGAGGGAGCGAATGACAAGCATGTGGTTTATCCACGGTTGTGGAAAACCCCGTGGACAACTGCCGTGATCGCCCTCTCCGGAGCGATCGCTGCGGTCGGGATCCTCGTCCTGCTGGGCGAGAGCTTCGGCTATCTGCGGGCCCTGATCGGGGCCGGCATGTTCTACGGGATCTTCATCGTTGGAGCCCGGTATATGCAGTTCCTGGTCGCAGCTCCTCCCGATCCCGAGGTAACCGACGTCTCCGAGTATCACCTGAAGTACGTCTGTACCATGTGCGGTCTCGAGCTCAGGGTCGAAGTCGCGGCGAAAGACAAGGCCCCCACTCACTGCATGGAGCCGATGGTCCTGGTCCGGGACGAGGGCCGGACCCCCTCCAACTCTCCTTAGCCCAGACGCTCGATGATCGTGGCGTTCGCCAGGCCGCCGCCCTCACACATCGTCTGCAGGCCGAAGCGGGCCCCACGCCTCTCGAGGGCATTCAGCAGTGTCGTCATCAGCCGCGCACCGGACGCGCCCAGCGGGTGACCGAGTGCGATGGCGCCGCCGTGCACGTTCACGTGATCCTCGAACCAGTCGTCCTCGATGCCGAGCTCCTTCTTCCAAGCGAGCACGACCGTGGCGAAAGCTTCGTTGATCTCGACCAGATCGATGTCCGTCAGGTCCATGCCCCCGCGTCCCAGCACCTTACGAGTGGCAGGGATGGGACCGGTCAGCATGGTGATGGGGTCCGTTCCCGCCAGGGCGAACTGGACGAAGCGCGCTCGGGGGGTCAGTCCGAGCTCCCCCGCCTTCTCGGAGCTCGTAACGACGAGCGCGGCGGCACCATCGGTTATCTGTGAGGAGTTCGCCGCTGTAGTGATGCCACCCTCCGGCTTGAAGGCCGGCACGAGTTGCGCCATCTTCTCGAGGTTCGGGGTGCGGATGCCTTCGTCGCTCTCGAAAAGGTGAGTGCCATCTTCCGTTTCGATCTTGATCGGGAAGATCTCTTTCTTGAATGCCCCCTCCTTCATCGCCTTGCCGGCGAGTTCGTGTGAGCGCGCCCCGAAGCGGTCAACCTCCTCGCGCGTCAGGCCCCAACGCTCTCCGATGATCTCGGACGAGATCCCTTGGGGGACGAGGCCGCCCTCGTAACGGGAGCTCAGGCGCTCGCTGAACGGGAACCCGCTCACGGATGCGCTCGAGCCCATCGGGACCCGAGTCATCGACTCGACCCCACAGGCGATGACAACGTCGTAGGCACCGGACAGCACGCCCTGGGCGGCGAAATGCACGGCCTGCTGCGACGACCCGCACTGGCGATCGATGGTGGTCGCGGGGACCTCCTCGGGGAGACCGGCAGCGAGCCACGCATTGCGTCCGACGTTCAACGACTGTTCGCCGACCTGCGACACGCAACCGCAGATGACGTCGTCGACGATCGAGGCATCGACCCCGGACCGGGCTACCGACTCGTTGAGGACTTCGGCCAGGAGGTCCACCGGGTGCCAGCCCTTGAGGCTGCCGTCGCGCTTGCCGAGGGGCGTCCTGACGGCCTCGACGATCACCGCATCGCGTGCCATGTCTCTTCTCCTTGCTCGTCCCGTGCCGAGAACTTGACCGTAAGGTCAAGTATCGCGCCCGCCCGGCCCTTCGCCTACCTCGAAGACCCGACGCCGCAGCGTGACGGTCGTCCCTCCTCGAGACGAGTCGAAGCTCGCCTGGTCCACGAGATGGCGCATCAGATAGAGGCCTCGGCCCCCCGACGCGAACCGGTCCGGGAGCTCCTCACCGGGATCGTCCCCGGGATCGAAACCGGGACCGTCGTCGGCGATCGTCACCATCACGTCCGCGCCTTCCACGGCGCACCGGATCCGGACCTCGCTCCGGGAGTTGTCCCCCCGGCCATGACGAGTCGCGTTCGCAGCAGCCTCGCCCACGGCCACGAGCACGTCGTTCGACAGCTCGACCGGAGCCCGTACGTCGGCCAGGAAGGAAGCAACGAACGCGCGTACATCCCGATTGCGTGCCGCCTCGTTGGGGAGCACGAGCTCCCTCGTGGGCTCGTTCAGCGTGTCGTCCGGCACGACCTGGCAGACCAGAAGCGCGAGGTCGTCGCGGAGCTCGCCCTCCGGCACCCACGCCTCGACTGCGCGTCGGACGGCCTGCACCAACTCGCCGGCCGATCCCTTCGACCAATCCTTCACCAGATCACCGAACCGCCCCTGCCCGAAGGGCCGGCCTCGGCGGGGAGCCTCGGTAACCCCATCGCTGTACAGAACCAGGACGTCGCGAGGCTCCAGTTCCATCGTGGCGGGTTTGAACTGCGTGTCTTCCTCGACACCGAGAGCGAGGCCCCCTTCGGGCAGCCATTCGACCCGGTCGTCGGCGGCTCGATAGATCACGGGAGGAACGTGTCCGGCATTGATGTACTCGAGCGTCGCTCTTTCGGGATCGAGCACGCAGAGCAGCACCCGAGCGAAACGCTCGGAGGGCAGGTTATGCGCCACATGCCGGTTGAGCCGTTCGAACAGGGCCCCGGGGCCCGGTTCTTCGGTCGCGAACGATCTCAAGCTGTAGCGAGTGAGGGCTCCGTCACTAGCGGCCTGAGGGCCCGAACCGCATACGTCGCCGAGAACCAAGCCGATCTGCCCATCCGGGAACGGTACGAAGTCGTAGAAGTCACCGCATACGCCCTTGTCCCCGGACGCCGCGACGTAATGCGCCACAAGCCCGATGCGCGGGAGACGCGGGATCGATTGCGGCAACAGGCCACGTTGGTAGCTCTCGGCCGTCCGGCGCGATTGGTCGAGCAATCGCTCCACCTGTCCTGCGCGCCGGTTGGCTTCCGAGACGTCCGTGATCACGTCGACTCGACCGGCGCTCGGATCATTGGGTGACGCCGGGCGGGACACGAAACGTAGCTGACGTTGTTCGGGCACAACCTGATCGAACTCATACGCGAGTACCGCCGATGGATCCTCGATCAAGGTCTGGTACGCCTCCATGAGCGCCTCTGGATCCTCCATCGAGCGCGCGATCTCTCGCAGCAGCTCGACGTGAGGACGACCGATGAAAGGATCGGTCGAGAAAGCGAAGATGTCTGCCAGGCGGGGATTGATCGCGCACACGCTGCCGGACGCGTCGCGGTACACGACCGCTTCATCCAGCGCCCCCATGATGGCTCCCATGTCCGTCGAAGGGAGCGCAGCCTCCGGTGCGGCGGGAGCGGCACCATCCTCGATCGCCCGGGTGACGAGCACCGAGTACAGGGCAAGAACCAGGACGACGGCGGCTCCCGCCAGGCCAACGTTGCGCGTAGACGCCGGCACGTCGAGGACGAGGGAGAACACCGTCAAAGCGGCAGCCAGGACCAACGCCGCAAATCCCGAATATCTGATCGCCGAGACCAGCCGCGGACGAACCGGCTCCGGACGTTCGGCGTCAGGCGTCATCGAGTCATCCCGTGATCGCGTTCGTATAAGGAACACCTACACCCTATCCGGCCGAGTTCATCGTCCAATGCTCGCCGTCTCGCCGCACACGACCTTGCGACTGCAACAGGTCCAGATGAGCCTCCACCGAGAAACGAGCCACGGGGTGCAGCGCAGGTGAGACGTCCGAGTAGACGATCTCGACGATCTCCTCGGCGCTGAGAGCGCGGTCGGCATGCCGTATCGCCTCCAGGATCGAGCGTTCGCGTGCTCGCCGGTGCTCGATGTAACCCGCGATCACGACTGAACCATCATCCAGAGGCTTGAAATGACCGGGATAGATCCGAGCGATATCCAGTCCGGCGAGGCGGCTGAGACTGTCCATGTACGCGGCCATGTCTCCGTCCGGAGGAGCGATCACCGCGGTGCCTTCGCCCAGGACGTTGTCCCCGGCGAAGAGATCGGCGGAGCCGTCGACCAGGAAGCAGAGATGGTCCGAGGCATGACCCGGACAGTGCAACGCGATGAGACGCGCCCCTCCCGCTTCAACGCCGTCTCCATCGGCCAGCGGCTCGACCACCGCGCCACCCGCGGGTTCACGACCGAACGCCCTCACGGGAGCCCCGGTACGTCGCTGGAGCGCAAGAGCGCCACCGACGTGATCGGCATGCCTGTGGGTGATCAGGATCGCCGCGACTTCCCCGGCCAGTTCGTGGAGGGTCGCGAGGTACCGGTCATGATCGACCGCCGGATCGATGACGACCGCCGGCCTCCGGCCCACGACGTAGGTGTTGGTACCGGGACCCGTCATCAGTCCCGGGTTGGGAGCCAGCACAAGCTGGATCAAGGGCGACAAGCGCGTGGCGGGGATCGAACCGCCACCCACGTTCTGCGCATTAGCGGCTTCCATCACGGCAGCAACGTCCTCATGGCCGTCCAGCATCTGCAGCGTCTCCACGGTCGGTGGGGCCATGGGAGCGCGCTCCGCGCCGTGTTCGGAGAGCGCCTCGGCCGGCGTCAGCCACATGCATCTCGCCACCTCATCGGGGTCCGGGACAGGTTCCCACCTCTCGGGAGCGCGCACGAGGAAGAAGCGCGCGTCGAAGCGCATCGGCGCGCCGAGTGGCGTCGTCCACCGGCCGGCCGGTACGAGCGCGCCCGTATCCAGGACGATGCCGCGCTCCAGGCACCGTGCGAGGAAGAGCTCGGGATCGTCTGCATCGGTCCGGCCGAGGGATCCGATGGGGCCGGAGCCCACGAGGAATCCAACTTCCTCGAAAGCCTCCCGGAGCGCGCAGATGCGGAGACCCAGGTCGCGAGCCTGATCGTCTTCGTCCTGTGGCCCGGCGGGAGCGGCACCGGGATCGAGGGTCGCGGCCTCCCACCAGCGCGGGTCGCCATCGGCGTCGGCGAGAGCTCCGCCGGGGAAGACCCACGCTTCGGCCATGAAGCGGAGATGCTCGGGCCGAACCGTGATCAGGACGCGGGGGCCGTGCTCGGAATCTCTCAGTATCACGAGCGTTGCTGCGTCTCTGATCTCCGGGGCTCGATCCACCACACCTCCTCGGTCGCTCTGACGAAACGGTAAGGTCTGCGCTCGGAAAGGAAGGACCGGTTCCCCAAGGAGGCACCCATGGCGGTGAAGTTCCTGTCGGAGGAGTGGGCGACAACCATGACCGATGCTCTCAACTCTTCCGAGGATTTCCAGAAGGCGGCTGCGGGGCAGAGCGCGAAGCTCCAGCAGGTGGTCACGGACACGCCCGATGGTGGCGAGGCGAAGTACTACTTCGAGCTCGACGGCGGGAAGGCTCAGGTCGCGGTCGGCGAGCTCGCCGACGCCGAGGCGACGATCAGCCAGAACTACGAGACGGCCGTGGCCATCACCAAGTCCGAGCTCAATGCCCAGAACGCCTTCATGCAGGGCAAGTTGAAGATCTCGGGCAACATGATGAAGCTGATGCAGCTGCAGGGCGTGTTCAACGCCATGCCCAAGGCGGCCAGCGACGTGGAAGTCGAGTACTAGGTCGAGCCGTTCTTCGGAAGGGCCCCTCCGGGGGCCTTTCTTCGGCTAGACGGCGTCGCCGTCCTCGCGACGCTTGAGCTCTTCCTCCCGCCGCTTCAGATCCTCTTCCCAACCCTCGAGGCGACGCCGTCGCTCCCCGAGGTCGGCCAGGAATCTCGGGTCGTCGTCCGGGCCGAGCGCGCGTTGGGATCGACGCGGCGGCGCGATCCGCGGGCGGGGATCTCCCGGGGTGAACCCGGCGTCCACGGGCCGGCCCAGGACCAACCACGCGATCGACCCCACGGTCGGTACGAAGATCACGAGCATGAGCCAAACGATCTTCGGCAGATTGCGCGTCAGGCTCTCGTCGGTCGAAACGACGTCGAAGATGCAGTAGACCCACAACGCCAGCGCCGCTAGAAAGAACAACCCACCGCCGAAGAGCACCTTCGTCCTTCCTTCGGGACAGAGAAGAAGATGCTATCCAACCTCGTCCACGCCCCCGACACATCAGGCATTCTGCTTATTTCATCACCCCAGACCCCTCACACATCCTCAGAACTTCTTGCGTCCAGGATCTGAGGCCGGTCCTGGCGAACCTCGCGGCAGATGCGGGGATGGCCGCCCGGGTCGGCGAGGACCTCAGGCGCGGAGGCAACCTCGAGGGGAAAACGCCATCGATATGGGTCGCGATGGCCGAGGACCGATCGAGATTGGCGCCCCTCTCGGATGCTCCACTGTGGCGACCGCTGCCTCCGGATCGGCGGCACCATGTGGACCGACGACTTGTCGAACGCGCTCCGCGTCTTGAGGTGGCGCTGAGAGCGTCGCCTAGGTTCGATCGCACGTGCTGGGCCCGCACGGCGTCGGGTCGGGGGGCGGTCGATATCCCTCCGGCAGGTTGCGGGCGTCCTCCGGAGCCGGTCCGGGCCCCCACTCGCACTCTCCGGCGCGGTAGCAGAGCGGTTCCCCCTCGACGATGACGAGACTTGCCTGCGCCCAGAGGTTCGTCGCCGTCGGAACCGATGCCGTGGTCGGCATCGGTTGTCCATACTCCGGGATATTGCAGGGGGGTAGGAACGCTGCGTCCGTCGTGGCCGGCACCCCGTCGCCGCGCCAGTTCTCCTCGAAGCACGTGCCTTCCCCGAGCCCGTCCCACGCGATATCGATCCCGTTCGGGCGGTCGCCCGATGGAGAGTTGAAGAAGTTGTTGAGCACCTTGTTCTTCGAACTCAGCCACGGGGGTGCGAACGGTTCTCCCGTCGTGACCGGCCCGGTCGGTCCGAGGATCAATCCGTAACCCGATCCGAGCCACAGCCCATAGCGCTCGTTGTTCCAGAACTCGTTGCTCTGAACCGTGTTCTCGTTGCCGCTCAGGAGGAACACTCCGGTGCCGACCGGGATGTAAGCGAAGTCGGCGAAGACGGTCGCTTTCACGTCCGACGTGGTCAGGTACGGGTTGAAGTTGTTGTCGTAGACCTTGTTGTTCTCGAAGACCAGGTTGTTCTGCGGGTAGTTGGGATGGTCGGTCTCGGAGTCCGAGACGAGGCCGACCGCGTTGTCGAAGAATTCGTTGTGATGCACCCATACGTGGTTGCCCTGTGTGCCCGAATACCCGAGGACGTTGTGGTACGACCGGCAACCCGTTATCTCCATCGAGAACCGGCCGGGTGTCTCCGCCGATCCACCGGGATAGATGCCTCCGTCTCCCGCGCCGAACGCCTCACAATCCTTCATGAGCCCGTGGTCGTTCGCGAACGTCAGGAACGGATAGTCCCTGCTGTAGCCGGAGTGCACGCGGTCGATCAGCAACCCGCTCGTGTCGAGTATGTAGATCCCGTGCTCGAGCCCATGCCACACGGATAGGTTCTCGATGATGATGCCGTCCGATCGATCCCCTCGGATCACCACGTGTTTCTGGAAGGCGCCGTCGATCACGACATCGCGAGGGTTCTCTCCCATCCCCCGCAGCGTGATGTCCTTCTTGCCGACGATCGCGATGAGGTTCTGAGCGTTCGGGTTCTCCACATGGAACTCGTAGGAGTACGTCCCGTCGTCGTTGTCCGGCGGGAGGTCGGGAGCGGCTGCGGAAGGCTCCTCGTGATACGTACCGGGCCAGATCCGGATGAGTACGCCGTCGGTGGCCTCGCTGACGGCCGCCTGGATGTGTTCGTAGGCACATTCCCCCGTCTTGCATACGTCGATGACCTGCGTTGGGGCCCGGTTCTGATCGGGCACCTGGCCGATGCGGGGCGGAGACAGGACCGGCCGCTCCTTGTGGGCCGAGGCGGTCTGGCTCGAAAGAAGCACCAACAACGTGACGAGGAGGGCGAGAGCGCGGCGCATGAATGTCCTTTCGTTCGTATCCCTCAATGTTCGCTACGAGGCGCCCAAAACCTCCCGGCGCAGGTAGCCGGCCCCGCCGGCTGCGGCGCTATCTTGTCGATCTCCTGGCACGCACGTAAGTGGAGGCGCGAACCATGGATCGGAAGCTGGAGTCGGGGGGGGACGGTGACCGATAAGCCCCGGTTCTCGCTCGCCACCGTCGTCCTGGACTGTCCCGACGCTCATGTCCTCGCGAACTTCTATCGCGAGCTACTGGGCTGGGAAGTGAGAGGGGACGAGCCGGACTGGATCCTGATCAGGCCCCCCGAAGGCGGAACGAGCCTCTCGTTCCAGTCCGAGGCGGACTATCGGCCCCCGGTATGGCCGGAACGACCCGGGGAGCAACAGAAGATGCTGCACCTGGACATCCGGGTTGACGACCTGGATGAGGCCGGAGCACACGCGGTCGCCGCGGGAGCGACGCTTGCCAACTTCCAGCCGCAGGACGACGTCCGCGTCTACCTCGACCCCGCCGGTCATCCCTTCTGCCTGTTCATCGAGTGAGACACCTGAGAGCGAAGCCTGGCGGGCCTCGGTGTTCCTCGGATCACAGAGATAACGAGGCGTGACTCTCGGCCACGCCATCCTTCGTGGTCCCAGAAGGGCGGTGCGCGAACCGGCCCGAAAGAGTCCCCCGACTTTTGTCCTTCCGCCTATCCCTATAGACGGTCACCGGGAGGTACAGAAAACTTCTCGAACCGCTCCGGGGCAGCGCGACCCTCCGTGAGTGAGAGCTGGGGGCGGATGTCAGAGGAGGTGGATGCCCAGCAGGACGATCCAACTCCAGTACACGAGGAGGAGGGCGCGTTGTATGAGTCCGAGGTTAGCAGCGTCCCTCTGATACGCGAGAGCCGTACCGATGGTTAGCGCGAGGCCAACAATCGCGGTGAGCACCGTGTACAGCCGCCAGGGACCGTCGAGGCGGCCTGCCAGCGTTAGGCACGCCCCAAAGATAGCGAGGAACATCGGGGGGGCGACCGCGTCGTGGAGCTTGCTGTGCAAGGTCACGGAGGCCGCAGCTCCGGTTGGGGCTCCGGGTGGGTAGCCGCGCATGGGGTCCGTCACGAACACGCCGGAGGCGATCGCTCCGAGTCCGAAGACTGCCAACAGTACGGCCCCGATGGCAGCGTTTAGGGTCCGGTTGACGCCGACCGCGAAGGCGAACATTGCCACTCCCATCAGTAGGAAGTTGGCGATCTGAATCCAACCCCGGTCCCCCACGCTCAGCTGGCTGACAGTGTGATAGGTGGGGTCGTACCCGGGTCGAAGCGCACCCTCGATAAGAAAAACGGCAACGAACACCACGGCCGCCGCCATCCCGACAATGAGCAGTGTCTCGGTCACGTCACCACCATCCGTCTCACAAGCTCGTGGTCTTCAAACTGCTCGGAACCACCGCCTTGGTCATCCGGGGATCATCGCGCTTGTCCTCTGCGTAGCCTGGAAGTCGTAAACCCTGCCCGGTCAAGGCGCCCGGCGCGCACCGCAAGGCTGGGTGGAGCGGATCGGACTCGAACCGACGACTTCCTGCTTGCAAAGCAGGTGCGACGGATCTTCTTGACCAGCGAAGAGCTTCCAATCTGAGCGCTGACCAGGACACTCGTTGAGTCGTGAGATTTCCTGATTGTGCGCGGTCTTTCGTTATCGCGCGGCCTGGCCGCGGCCTCCCTCTGAAAACGTCGCCCTCGACACCCCACCCCGTCTAGGCTCATCTCATGCCGCCGACATTGACGTGCCCTCACTGCCGGGCGATCTCGAACTTCACTTCCGTCCACACCTGGCAAGTGAATATTCAGGGTCGTGGAGGGGTGAAGTTCGGCGTCTTTCGCTGCGATGCCTGTAACCGACCTGTGACGGGAGAGTGGGACGGTATTCAACTCCGAGAGTATGTTCCTCGATCCACGCCAAAGGGGGACTTCCCCGACGTGCCCACTCCCATCGCTGAGAATGCAAAGGAGGCGTACCAATGCGCTTCAGTCGAGGGTTGGAGAGCGACTGCTGCGATGGCTCGAAGGGCGCTCCAGGCCGCTGCCTACGAGAAGGGAGCGCCTGATAAGAAGCTC
>WHSQ01000067.1 GCA_009380005.1 Actinomycetota bacterium
CCAGGTGTTCAACCGCCGTGCGTCGCGGTCCAAGCAGGGGAAGGTGAATGACCCGAAGAAGTGGGTCTGGTCACCCGAGCCCACGCACGAGCCGTTGATCCCGAAATGGATGTTCGACGAACTGGTCGCCCGCCGCCAAGCCCGCCGCGGATCCCGCGACGGCAACACCAAGAACGCCCACCCAGCGACCAGGCGGACCTACCTGCTCCGCGGGATGGTGTTCTGCCCCTGTGGGCGGCGGATGCACGGCAACAACCGGCACGGCGCCGCCTACTACCAGTGCTGGCCACGCAACAACAACCGCGGCAAACCCAGCGCCTACCACGACCACCCCAAGGCCGTGTACCTACGCGAGGACGCCATCCTCGACGCCATCGGCAGGTTCTTCACCGATCGCGTCTTCGGACCCGACCGCCGCCACCTGCTCGCCGCCGACCTCGACCAGACCGACGACCACGCCGCGCGGCAGCGGCAGGCCGAACGGGAACGGCTGCAACGCATGCTCGCCGACCTGACGCGCCGGCAGGAATCGATGATCCGGCAAGCCCAAGACGGCGACCCCGACGACCCGTTCACCAAGGCGCTCCGCACCAGCTACAACGACCTGGAGAAGCAGAAGACGACGGCGCTCGCCGCCGTCGCCGACCTCGACGCCGCCGACGACGCCGAACTCACTCGACCCGGTCCAGACGACGCCGCCCTACTCGACGCACTCCCCGAGCTGACCCTGCACCTGACCGAGGCGCCGGAGGAACTGCTACGGCGCCTGTTCGAGACCACCCAGCTCGCCGTCCGTCTCCACGACGACGGCGACCGCGTCACCATCACCATTACACTGCCCGCAGACGCGGTACCCGACATCGCCGACGCGGCGGAAAGGATCAACGACACCATGCCATCTACACACAACACCCCAGGCCAGACGCCGGGTGCTTGTGTAGATGCAGTCCGCGCCCCCGGCAGGATTCGAACCTGCGCTCACGGCTCCGGAGGCCGGGTACTTTCGAACGCCACGACAGCTCTCACCTGCGCGAACCCCGTCACGCCGTTCCGCACCCTAGACACCTGGCCACGATGGGCCCACAGATGCTCGAAACGGAGACCTGTCGGCACGTCAGGAGTGCTGGAACACCATTAGATGTTCCAGCCCTGCCCTGGGACAACGGAACGCAAGGTGTCTCAGGGCTGTCCCAGGTATTGGTGCAGGTCAGCAGTCGTCTGGGACATCTGGGACACCTGGGACACCTGGGATATCTGGGACACCTGGGACACAAGGCGGGTAGTCGGTGCCGTAGGGGACGGTGACTGTACACGAGTGCCCGCCAACCGAGAGGAAACTGGGCGTTGAACGAGCGAAGCGAACCTGCACACCTCCGGGCGAGGGATGCAGCCGCATGGTGAACAACGCGGTCTTGGTCTTGACCCGGTGTGCGGCCGCTACGCCAACATCAAGGTCGCCGTCGATGTCGTCGCCCTGTACGGCGCCCGCAACAGCCGCGGCGAGGAGCTGCCACCGAGCTGGAACGTCGCGCTCACCGACCCGGTGTACGGCGTCGTCGACGCGCGCACCAGCGATGGGCCCGGGCCGCGAGCTCAGCACCCCGCGCGATGGAGCATGACTCGCCGAAGCTGCAGTTCCGGGTCGGAGCTGGACGGCACACAGGCCATCGATCATGCTGCGCGAGCGATCGGGCGGCGACTCAGGCGCTGTCCTACACACCGTGGTGAACATCGGCATCGGAACAAAGTGAGGCGCGACCATGACATCCATCCAGACAACCAGGAAGTGCCGGAGCTGGTGTAGCGTCCACGGCCAGCCCGCCGGACAACCGGGCGGTGGCGGCGGTGAAGAGCTCGGCGGCGCGCCGGTAGGACAGGCGAGCGCGGTCGGATGTCGGTGCTGCTGTGAAGTCTCGGCAGGTCGGGCTGGAACCTCGTTATCCACAGATCTTTTCGGCACGGTCCGTCAGGCCGTCGACATGATGTGTGTACCCGGCCGCGCCGAGGTCACCCCGAGGGGGCCACGAGCACGGCAGATGACCGCACCTCGCCACCGAGGGCGGAGGCCAGCGCGGTCGGACCGGACCGCGCCCAAGATCGCACGGCGGTTCTGATCGGCCAGGGCGCGAAACGCAAGGTCGAGGCCGGCAGCAGGTCCGGGCGTCCTCTCGGTCCTCTCGGTCAGCTATCAAGGGCCCTTAACACAACGAGTATTTGTACTCATAACGATGAACGCCGCCAACCGGCCCGCAGATGCTCAACCGACGAGTCCCTCGACATCGGTGATCGTCGTGAGGTAGCAGGTTCCTGGGCAGTCGCTGGACCAACAGGTGGTGTCGGTGCACAGTTGCACGTCATCCTCGTACGCAGGTGCGGCCGCGAACGGGGCCGCTGCGCCGACGCCGAGCAGTTCGTCGATTGTCTCCTCGGAGACGCCGGCCTCGGTGAGGGCGGACCGCGGGTTCTCCTTGGCCCGTTCGGCGAGCGCGGGGTCTCGTTCCAATCGCACGATCAACTGGTACGCCCTGATCCGACTGACTTCGTCGGGGGTTGGGAAACTCATGGTAGGACTCCGTTCTGCTGTCACTGATGGCAGCGGTTGCCGGGACGGAACGCGGCACGGCCAAGCCCGTGTGGACGCTTCTCGGGTTCGGCCAGCCTGAGGAGGACGTCGGCGAGGCCGGCGTAGCCGACGTTGTAGTCGGGTGAGATGACGTACGGGGACTCGGACGACCAGGCGAGGCCAGCGCCGATTTCGACGGCCAGCGGCTCGAGCAACCGACCGAACGACCGTGCCTCGGCCAGGTGGCTCATGTCCAGGTCGTCCTGGTAGGCGTCGAGGAGGAGCTCGATGCTTCCGCTGAGGCCGTGGCACAGTGTGGGGCCAGCCCAGCGGCTGCCGCGGGCCGTCGTAAGCACGGAGCGGCGCGCGATGTCGCGCGCGTTTTCGAGGACGTCGAGTCTCGCCGCGTGCAGCCAGAACCGGCCGATCCCGGCCGCGCCGTGGCACCAGTAGGGCGCGGCCGGCTCCGCGCCGGCGCGGCTCGGCCAGTTCAGGCCACTGCCGTCGTCGAGTGCGGGGATGGCGAGTCGTTCCAGCCAGTGCGCCGCGGCCCGTGCAGCACCGAGGTAACGTGCCTCCCCGGTCACCTCGTAGAGGTCGAGCAGCGCGTCGGCGACTCCCGCTGCACCGTGGGCGTAACCGAGGTAGGCGTTTCCGCTGAGCGCGCCGTATCCCGGTGGAATGGGCCAGCAGGACTCGTTCGTACCAACTGTGCAGGCGGTCGTCACCAACCGCTCGCCGGCGGCGACGGCGGCAGTCAGGTGGTCGATCGAGCCCGTCTCGTCCCAGAGCAGCAGGTGGAACCGCAAGCGGCCGGCGGTGCCGTTGAAGAGGTCTGGTGAGTCGTGCGGGAGCGAGGCGATCCAGCGCCCCCGGTCGACCGCGATGCCGACGAGGCGCGGGTCGGCGAGGACCTGCCCGGCCCGCAACACTGCGGCGGCGGTACCTGCTTCGCCGACATACAGCCCGGGAAGCTGCTCCCTGCCCGGAGGTGGTGACTGCAAGAGCCACGCGGCGCCCGCGCTGAGGATCTCCCGATGTGCTGGGTCTTCGAGGTCCGCCACCAGCTCCGCGAGAGCGAGCACCGTTCCCGCGACGCCGGTGTTGACGTCCCGGGTCGGGACGCCGGCACTGAGCGGGTGTCGGGAGATCCACCAGGCCGTGCCCGACTCCGGGTCACGACGCGCGGCCGAGCAGAGCGTGTCACCGACGCGGTGCGCCAGCCGGCGGTACCTGGTACGTACCTCGTCCTCGCTCCGGTACGAGAGCGCATGGCCCTGTCGAGGAGGTGCCGGCCTTGCCGAGGTAGCGTCGACCGATGCCAGGGCACGGTCCACGGCAGCAACGGTACGGAAGCGGTCCACCGGATCCGGCGCCAGACAATGATGGATGACGGTAACCAGTTCCGGCGCGATGGCGGGGTTGAGCAGGTGCAGCGGGCGCGCAAGGAGCCGGTCAGGGTCCGCGATCAGTGAGGGTTCCACACCGGTCGACAGGTAGAGCAGCAGTGCACCGAGCCCGTAGATGTCGTCGGCGATCTCGGGTGCCTCGCCGGCTCGCTGCCCGGGTGAGACGTAGCCCCGCGTGCCCGCACCGGGCAGGACCGAGGACTGGTCCGGTGGGTAGGCGCACTCGAAGTCCACGAGCCCGAGCTCGTCGTCAGGGCGGACCAGGACGTTCGTCGACTTGAGATCCTGGTAGATGAAACCGGCCGCGTGAACCTGCTCGAGCATGGCCGTCAGGCATCGCCCCCACCGGACGACCTGTCCCATCGGCACCGTGCGGCCGCGGCACCTCAGCGGCAGCACATGGTCCTGCAGCGACTTCGCCGCGACGTCGTTCATCACGAGATAGCAGCCGTCATCCTCCTCGACGAGGTCGAGGATGCGGGGGAACCGGCGATCCGGGGCCAAGGCCCGCAGGACGTCGCACTCGTGTCGCAACAAGGCGCGGGCGTCGCTGCCGTCGGGAAGCTGGAACGACCCGGCCCGTGCCTGCTTGACGACGCAGGGTCGGTTTCGCTCGAGGTCCACCGCAACGTACACGCAGCCGCGGGCCGATCGCCGGAGCAGTCCGGTGAGCAGGAAGCGTTCGCCGATCACGAGCGAACGGGACGACGGCCGTTCGGTCGCGCCCGCCGAGTGGAAGGGATCGGTGACCCAGTCCGGTGGGGAGAACGAGCCGCGCCGCAGGTCTGGTACGAGCTCTCCGTCGGGCGAGCGTATCGCCCGCACGACCTCACCGGTCCGCGTTTGGAAGGTCAAACCGCCGAAGCCGCCGTACCTACTGTGCACGATGCTCCCGGTACGGAACGCGCGGTCGGAAGGGATCGCCGGGCCGCGCAGTCCCGTGGTCGCCGTATCCAGCGCTGCCGCGAGATGCACCGCGTGATCGTCGTCGACGGGGTACACGGTGATGAATTTCCCGACTTGGGACAGGCCCCGGGTACCGTCATTGAGCCGCCCGAGGGACTCTGGCGAAGCCGCGACCTTGAAGACGGTCAGACTCCTGAACAGCACCGGTAGCACCTGTCTGAGAACGGTGGGTGCGGTGAAGACAGCGGCGGACACATGGAGTTTCCAGCCCTGCTCGGGCAGGACGACGCCGCTGTGGCTCACCCTGACCCAACCCTCCGGGTCGAGATCGCCAGCCGCGTGGACGGACCAACAGTCCGGATCTACCGTGTGCTGCTGACGCGCCAACCGGATGTCGTCGGCGTAGGACGACCGACGATCACGGGTGGACATGTCGGTCACCGTGTCCCGGCTCGCCGGAACGCGAGGCCGGTCAGGCCTTCGGGAGACAGGAGCGGCTGGTCGCTGCCCGTGACGAGCGCCGCCGCCTCGGCGGCGGGTCCCATGAATCCCGTCATCAGTCCTGGGCCGGGCATCGTGCTGCCTGCTGTGCTCCACAGCGCTGGCTCCGCCTGACGGTCGAACGTCGCGGCCAGCAGTTGGGCGTAACGGTCGATCGTGGACCGGACGAAGGCAGACCTGTGGGCAGCGGGTACGGTCCGCAGACTCTCGAGGACGCCTGCAGCGCCGTGGCAGAGTGACGGATCAGCGGTAGCGAAGAGGTCCTGTTCCTCCAGGGCGTCCAGGCAGTGGTCCACGACCGCGCCGACACCACCGATCGAGCGCTCGACCACCGACGCACACCACAGCAGGCCCGCCGTCCCGTGGCACCACATCCATGGCCGGGTGCCTGGCCTGTCCGGTCCTTGCCGCAGCCGGGCCCTCTCGTCGAATGAGTCCTCGGCGGCCAGTGATTCGAGCACCTTGCGCGAGAACTGTGCCGACGCTGCGTCGTCGGTAGCGGCTCCCCAGACGCCCAGTGCTGCCGCCACTCCTGCGGCACCGTGAGCGGCGCCGAGGTAGGGACGAGTCCTCGGGTCGTAGTCACGGCTCGCCGGCCAGCACACGACGCCGCCCACCTGCTGAGCCGACGACATCAACAAGGGTGGTAGTTCGGCGACGTGCTCGAGCGGCCATGCGGCACCCAGGACGCGCGCGATGCAGCATGCGGCCCAGATCACGCCTGCTGTCCCGGCGTAGAGGTCGGGACCGATGTCGCGTGCCTTCCCTGCGGCCGAGAGACGAGCCCTGGCCGCGACCGCCAAGTCGCGGCGCCCGGTCGCTCTCGACTGCACGGCCAAGGCGAGCGCCACGCCGGAGTTCCCGACGAAGAGACCGTGTACGGCTGGATCTGGCTCCCTCGACGCGAGCCACTCCGACCTGATCCGCAGCCGTGTGCTGGAGTCGCTCAGTCGTGAGCGCACGATGCTAAGCGCCAGGATGATCCCCGCGACACCGCTGTCGACGTCCTCGGCTGCGTCGGAACCGCCATGCTGAGGAACGACCCAGTACCGTCCTGCCGGGCTCCGCTGCTCGTAGTGACTGAGGCCGTCGGTGGCCGCACGACCAGCACCTGCTGCGATCTGCCGAAAGACCTGGCGGCTCGTACGCGGTGTCACGGCGACCCGTCCGTCGGCGCCGGTTTGCCCGAGCAGCGCGGTGATGCGCGGCTCGGCGTCGAGAACCGAAAGACGTTGCTCGGGACGCTCACGCATCAACTCGGCGACGAGACGGGTGGCCGTCGGCGACATACCAGTGACCGCGACGAGCCCGAGCATCCGCTCTACTCGATGATGCGACGGCAACGTACTCGGGTCGATCCCGGTGAGGGCACGGAACAAGGTAGCCCCGAGTGCATACGCGTCGGCGCTCGGGGCTGCAGTGGCCGCGGGACCCTCGGGGGGCACATAGCCCTCGGTCCCGTCGACCGGAGGCGACGGGTCACCGATAGGGGCGGCAAGCTCGAAATCCACCAGTCGATAACCGTGATCGGTGCGGATCACGTTCTCGAGCTTGACGTCGCGGTGCACGTAGCCCATGCGATGAAGGGCACCGAGTGCGCCGGCCAACCAGGGCAGTGCGCGCCGCTGGTCCGCCCGCGACGACAACGCGACGCACTGGCCGCCCAGGTCCTCGACGCTCAGCTCCGCTAGCTCACCGTCGTCGGTGAGTTCCACAGCTCGCGCAGCCAATTCGCTGGATGCCGACGAGATGTGGCAGAGCGTGTCGTATTCGCGCCGCAACCTGGAGATCGCGTCGTGCCCGTTGACGTCGGAATGTACGCCTCGACGTCCACGCTTGACCACGCAGCATTCCAGCGTCGATGTGTCGATACTCAGCGAAACGCTGTTGCCCGGCTTCGCCGGGAAGTAATACACATCCGATAGCTCAGCAGGGTTGCTGGTGACGGGCTCACGAACCTGCTCCGCCGCCGCGAATCTGCCGGGAAGCGGTGGCGCCCAACCCGGCGCCGAGCCGCCGGAGCTCCGCTCATCGACAACGAGCTGCCCGTCCGGCGTTCGTATGGCTGGTTCAACCAGACCAGCCGAGTTCCGGCGGAGGATGCGTTCGAACGCGCCATAGCGTGCGAAGATGCGCCTGGATGACCCCAGGCGCATCTCGTTGCTGATCAACGGGCCGCGTTCGCTCGTCCACCGGCTGAGCAGGCCCAGGGCCACGGACTCGAACCTGCCCGGATCGGGTGGATAGACGGTCAGGATCTTTCCGATCTGGGACAGCCCGGCCCGCCCCGCGTTCAAGCGCACAACGTCGCTGAGAGAGCTCGGGAACTTGGCCGGACACCCCACGTCGAGCAGGAAACCCACGCACACAGCGAGCATCTCGTGTGCCTCGTCCGAGGCGCACGAGACATGGATCTTCCATCCGTGTGGCGGTAGCTTGAGTCCTTGTCGGTCGAGGCTGACCCACCGGATCGCAGAGTCTGTCCTCCGGGTCGCGAACCAACCAGGCGGAACGTCGTCGAGTACTGACGCGACGACGAGGCGATACGCCGAGTTCCTCGTCCAGTCCTCGTGCGAGAGGCTCATCTCGTGGTCCCGGCGAGTGGCAGGTTGGTCAGATGAGGGTGACGCAGCAGCCGGTCAAGGAAGTGATCGTGCAGTCCGCTTCACGGCCGAGCCGACCTTCCGCCTTGAGCACCTCGTCCTGGTAGTCGGGAATCAAGCCGCGCTCGGCCAAGACGACGCGTGGCTCAGACTCCCATCGCCCGGCAAGCACCTTGTCCACCGCGATCTCGTCCTTGAGCTGGACGATCATGGCGCGCACGACGTTGCTCCCGGGGATGAGATGGCCCTTGTAGACCGCAGTGCTGTCGGGCGGCACAAAGAGTTCGGACTTGCGTTCTGCTGGCATGGTGTTCCTCCTCGAGTAACCGGGGCCGGATGGCAGCGGGTGCCCCGCCCGCCCCTACGTTGACGCCCTGAGGCGCCCTGCGCACGAGTAGTCGGCTACTCGTCTTCCGGCGGGAGGGACTCGCAGATTGCGGCGAGCTTCGCCTCGGCCACCTGGAACAGCGGGCCGAGCGCCTCGGACTCGATATCGAGGTGTTGGGCGATCTCGGCCTCCGACACGCCGGCGTCCCTGAGCTCCAAGGCGAGCGCGTAGATACGCGGGAGGCGACGACGTGCCGCCTCACGTCGACCAGGCCGCTCGTCCATTACGCACCAGGATGCCTGCGCCACCCCCGTCAAGCACGAGTAGTCGGGTACTCGACCGGGCCCTTCGCAGCACGGGTGCCGCGGACCAGGTCAGCCACGTGACAGCAGTGCGCCCAGCTCCGCGCGGCTCTTGGCCCCCAGCTTGGCCGACGCACGGTAAAGGTGCCCCTCCACCGTACGTACCGAGACCACGAGCCGGTCGGCGATGTCCCTGTTGGTCAGTCCTGCAGCGGCCAGGTTGACGATCTCCCGTTCCCTGGTTGTCAGCGGCAACGGCTCAACAGCCGCGACGATGGCCGGGGTGCTCGCGCCCTCGCACGCTTCGGCCAGCTGGTGCGCCCGGGCCGCCGCGGCCCGGGCCGGTGCGGGGGCGCCGTGCCGGCCGTGTGCGGTCGATGCCTGGGCGGCGGCATCGGCCGCGGCCACCAGATCGCCCATTCGCTCGAAACGTACCGAGACCTGGTGCAGGGCGTCGCCGCTGTCCTCGGTGAGCGCGACGGCGTGTCGCGCAGCGATCGACGCGCGCGGACCGTCGACCTGCCCGGCGAGTTCGCCGAGCCGGTCTGCCGCAGTGCGGTCGCCGAAGCAGACCGCCGTGTGCAAGGCCAGCACCTCGTGAGCGGGCTGTCCTTGCCCGGCGGCGACCCTCCCTGCCTCACGGGCCAGGTCTACCGCCACGCTGACCATGCCCTGGCACGCGGTGACCCACGCCCGCGCCAACACGACCTCCGGTTCGAGAAAACCGAACGCGGGATGACGGCGGGCCTCCAGCTCGGCCAACGCCCGCACCGCCGCGGTCCGGTCACCTACCATCGCCAGGGCTACGGTGACATGCACCAGGCAGCAGAACTCCCACCCCGGCAGGTTGCTGTGTCGCCCCTCCTGCAGCCACCGGACGGCACTGCGCAACCGGCCCCTGGCCAGCGCGGCCAACCCGAGCATGGTCGCACTGGCCAGGGGCATCGGACCGGGCACGGCGACACCCTCGGCCCGGCGGTCACGCGCAATGGCGTCGACGTCATCGAGGTAGCCGGCAAGCCGTAACATCATCACCTGCAGGTGGCTCTGACCAAACCGCAGGACGCCACCTTCGAACGTCCGCGTGGACGCTTCGTACCCACGTACCGCCGCAGTCGCTATCTCGTCCGCGCGACCGACCAGGCCGAGCCCGAGAACCAGCCCCCAGGTCGCGAGCACGACCGACGGGTCGGGAAGCCGCTCCGAACCGAGCGCCTCTCTGGCTGTCCGCAGCGCCAGGTCGGGCCGTCCACGGAAAGCCTGGAACGCGGCACGCATCGCCGCCAGCCCGCTGCGAGCTTCTGGGTCACGGACCGTCGCCTCGGCCGCGGCGAGTACGTTCTCGGCATCGGCTGGTCGACTCAGCGTCCAGAACAGGTTCCCGGTCTGGGCGATTGCCGCCGCTACTCGTTCGGCGTCGGAACGGGCGACCTCGGCGACCTCGGTGAGCTCGACGCTCGCTTCCACGCCTCGGTCACGCCAACCAAGCGCGTAGGCCAAGGTGAGTCGCGCCTCGAAGCCACCTCCGGCCGCGATGGCGGCGCGAGCGAGTCTCTCTGCCAAGGTCAGGTCCATCAGCTGGACGGCCGAGCGCGCCGCTGCGGTCAGCAAGTCCGACTCGGGTTCGGCGTCGGAGTCCAGGGCGAGGACGGCTCGGCGTAACGTATCGCCCGCACGACGCCCACCAGCGTCCGCCAACGCCGTGGCGATACGGCCACGCAGCCTGCGGGCGCGCAACTGCCCGATGACGGCCCGCCTGACCTCACCGTAGAGCGGATGGGCCAGCCGAACCTGTATCCGCCGGCCTTCTCGCTCGACGGTCGCCAGGCCGGCCGTCTCCGCCTGCTCCACGGCGCTGGCATCCACCAGTCGCCCGAGCAGCCCGAGCCCCAACGGCTCACCGACGGCGAGCACGTCCACCACCTCGCGCACGGTCTCGGCCATTCCGCCCATCCGCGCCTCGACCAGCTCGGTCAGCCGGGGTGACATCGCGGATGCCCCCGACCAGCGCCAAACCCCGCCGACCGAGCGCAGCCGGCCTGCTTCCACCTCAGCGTCGACAAGATGGCGGAGGAAGAGTGCGTTGCCCCGGGTCAGCGACCACACCCGGCTGGCGCTGCTGCTCTCGACCGGTCCGCCCAGGACCCCCTCGAGGAGCAGCCCGGTCTCCGGCTCCGAGAGCGCCTGGACCTCCAGCCGATCCAGGTGCCCGTCCTTCCACAGTGCGGTGACCGCGTCCGGCGACCGCTCGCCGGTACGCACCGTGACCACCACGGTGGCCACGCCATCGAACACCAGCTGATGCACCAGCAGCGCTGACAGCTCGTCAAGCAGGTGGGCGTCGTCCACACCGACCGCGACGTCGCTACCGGTAGAAACGTCGAGCAGCACCTCCATCGCGCCGCGCAGCGTCTGCGTGGGGTCATTGCCAACCGACCTGATCAGTGCGCTGAAGGCGCCCAGCGGTAGTGCACGCGCCGACGCGGTAGCCGCCGCCCATCGGATGGTCGAGCCCGACCGTCCAGCTCCCGCGAGGGCCTCCCACGCCAACCGGGTCTTCCCGACGCCCGGCGCGCCAGCCAGAACCACACCACGCGAACCGTCCCGGCGCCGCATCGTGGCGTTGATGAACCGAAGCTCCTCAGCCCGCCCAGTCAGCGGCCACACTCCAGCCATAGCCGGATCGTAGGCGTCCTCACCCCCGCCAGGCGACCGAACGACCAAACCCCGCCGCGCCACGACGCTCGCGTCGTGCAGGTCGACGCTGGGGACTGAAGCTTCTTCGGTGTAACTCCTGAGAACTAGGAGACACCTGTGACTGATGTGAAGTTCGAGGAGAGCGATGAGAACGGCCAGTGCCTAGTGCCAGGTCAACAGCCCTCTCGCCGGTACTGCATACGGCCTGCGCCACGCGGCTCTCTCCACCTGGCTCAATGGGGGAGTAGATGCCACCGACGTCGCCGAGCGGGCGGGTAACAGTGTGGACGTTCTCATGAAGCGGTACGCCAAGTGCCTCGATGGCCGCCACGAGCGGAACAACAGTCTGATCCAGAAGGCACTCGGCATCGACGGGTCATCCGGCGGTGGAGGTAGCGGCGCCTGACTGGCGGGGGACAGGCGTGGCGGCCTGCTTCACTCCGGGAGCGTCCCGCAAGACCTTGAGGTGGGTATGTCGGCGGTGTGTGGCAACGGTAATGTCGTCCTCGCGTGCCTACGACATGAGCCCCGACGTCAGCCGCTGATCATCCTGGCCCGTATCTGGCCCACAGTTGGCCCACAAACGACGAGCTTCGGCGAATCTCAGTGAGACACAGTGAGACAGAACGTCACGTCACCTGAGCGGCGTTTCCGCAGGTGAGAGCCCTGTTCGGACTGGTGGTGACTGGGCGCCCCCGGCAGGATTCGAACCTGCGCTCACGGCTCCGGAGGCCGGGCTGCTTTCGACCACTATTGCGCCTCTCACCTGCAAATACGCCGTGGCGTCGGTCCTCGGACGAGCCGCCTGGTCCACGATAGGTCCACAGAGGGTCGAAATCGGAGGCCAGTCCGGTGTGTCAGGAGGCCAGACATCGTGCCTGAGAGGACGATGGTCATCAGCGTGCGCGCAGGACAGATCGGGAGGACAGGGTAGTTGAGCGAGCAGAAGAGAGCCAAGCTAGTCCGGTTGAGCGATGTCCAACTGCCACCGGACATGACCATCAATCCCACAAAACTCGCGACGATCATCCGTAAGACCGCAATAGAGGTCTTTCCGCGTGAGTGGCATGTGCTCCCTGATGGTCGCGCTACGCACTCCGTGCTTGCTACCGAAATCCTCAAACGGATGGACTGACCGGCTCAGGCGATCGGTAACAGTTCGGGCGATGCTGCAAACGCTTCCACAAGGCTGGAACATTGGGGGGATGCGGGCACGCTAGGCCCGACCGTGATCGACCCTACTGGCATGCGCCGCTCGTTGATTGGTATGGCGCGACCACGGCACGATCGGTGCCCAGCATGATGCACCGTGCTACCGATGAGGGCATCAAGGGGTCTGTGGACTACCCACCCCCCAATGTTCCAGCCTGGGACAGCGAGACACTTGTGTCCCAGGGCTGTCCCAGGTGTATCCGCTGGTCACTCCTGGGGTGGGACAGGTGGGACACGGGGCGGTTGTGAGTGTCCCAGGGTTCCGCTACGAGCAAGCCTGTCAGCGATCACGACAGTCCGACCCACCCCGGCGATCAGCGGGGTCCCATGGTGACGACGTACCGA
>WHSQ01000068.1 GCA_009380005.1 Actinomycetota bacterium
TAGGTGTCGTCGAAGTCGAGGACGTGGGCCATGAATCCGTTGGCGAGCACGGCCGGCAACAGTCCGGCGCGCCGCCCGGTTCCCAGCATGGTGGTATCGCCCTCGGGACCGAGCTCGGCGGCGACGGTCACGAGGACGGAGGCGGCCGGGTCGCGTGAGCCGGCAAGCGTGACTCCCAGCCAATCGAGCAGGCAGCGCTTCGCCTGGTGCACGACGGGGGCGGGGACGTGCGAGTGATCGAGCCGGGCGACGAACCGGGCCAGAGCGAGCGTCGGGCCTTCCGTCCCCAGGGGCAGGGGCGCTCCGGCGGAGTCGCCGGAGCGCCCCTGAGGGGGTCCTGCCTCGGGGCTAGAGCTCGGCCGTCTCGAGGGCTTGCTCCACGGTGTCGTGCTTCTCGGCCAGGAAGGCCTCCCACTCGTCGCCCAACCTGAGCTGCGTCACGAGACCGTTCTTCTCCGCGTACTCTTCCCACGAAGGCGTACCCAGCGTTTGCTCGAAGATGTCCTCGTAGTACTGGATGGCCTCGTCGGACATGTCCGGCGGGCCGACGATCCCCCGCACTTGTGGGACCAACTCGACGTCGAAGCCTTCATCCTGAACCGTCGGGGCGTCCGGGAACACCGGTGACGGATCGGGGCTGATCGACGCGATGATCCTGAGCTTACCCGCCTCGACGTGGGCCGCGAAGTCCTGAGCGCTGCCGAACATCATGTCGGCGTCGCGGTTCAGCAGAGCTGCGACCCGCTGGCCGACCTCTTCGAAGGAGAGGAACTTCCACTCGGTTCCCGACTCGGCCTGGAGGAGCGCGCCGTTCAGCGCTCCTACCTCCGTCGTCGAGCCGCCGGTCTGGATGAGCTTGCCGGGTTGCTTCTTGGCGTCTTCGATGAAGTCGGTGATGCTCTGGTAGGGCGAGTCCTCGGCGACGGCCATGACCTCGGGCTCGACGATGAGCCCGGCGATCGCTGTGAGGTCTTCGAGGGTGACGTCCCCGGCCTCTTCGATGGTGAGCGGCGTCGTCACCCACGTCGTGGTGATGGCCGAGATCGTGTCCGACTCACCGCTTTTGCCCATCAGGTAGTTCATGGCGCCGGCGCCCTCGCCGGCTTCTTCGTTCCGCACCGGCCAGTTCGACGAGATCACGTCTTCCGTGCGCATGATCGATATGAGATCACGCACGAAGATGTCGCTCCCTCCTCCTGGACCGGTGTGCACGAGGAACTCGGTCTTCGAGGGCGGCTCGAAGTCGGCACCTGAGCCCCCGCCATCATCTCCTTGCAAACCGCAACCCGCAGCGACCAGCGAAAGGAGAACGAATAGCGAGAACCATCTTGCTCGCACGAGGATCGTCATCACACTGACCTCCTTGTATCGTCGTGTTCCGTCGTAGTCCGGTCGTGCTTCGAAACTTCCATCCGGTACCTCACCTCCCAGGATCCGCCGCTTCCTTGCTCATGCTTCAACCTCGATGACATCTGTGGGGATCTTGTTGCGCAGAACTAGGGGGCTCACGAGCAGTACCACCGTGATCGTGAGGAACGCGAGTGACCATGGCCGGGTGAGGAAGATCGTCGGGCTTCCGGCGGACAGGATGAGCGACCGTCTGACCGCGCGTTCGAAGAGTGGCCCCAAGACGAACGCGAGAACCAAGGGCGCGGTCGGGAAGTCGGTCTTCCGCATCAGGTAGCCGAGCAGACCGAAGACCACCAGCATCCACACGTCGAACATCGAATTCCTGATGCTGTAAACGCCCACGACCGAGATGACGACGATCCCCGGATACAAGATGTGATACGGGATGCGAAGAACGCTCGCGAACAGCGGAACGAGAGGGAGGTTCAGAAGCACCAGGATCACGTTGCCGATGTACATGCTGGCGATGATCGGCCACACGACGTCGGGATTGTCCCTGAAGAACAGCGGCCCGGGCTGGAGCCCGTAGAGGAACAGGGCGCCGAGCATCATGGCCGTGCTTGCGGATCCGGGGATGCCCAGGGTCAGAAGCGGGACCATGGCCCCTGCCGTCGCCGAGTTGTTTGCCGATTCCGGCGCGGCGACGCCCTGGATCGCGCCCTTTCCGAACTCCTCGGGGTGCTTGGCGAACCGCTTCGCGACCGTGTAGCTGATGAACGATGCGACGGTCGAGCCCGCGCCGGGGAGGGCGCCGACGAAGAAGCCCAGAACCGATCCCTGCCCGATGGCCGCGGCCGAGTCCTTCACGTCCTTGCGGCTCGGGAAGAGCTCCTTGAGCCGCTTGGGGACCTTGAACAACTGGCGTCCGGTCTCCTCTTCGACGTTCATCATGACCTCACCTATGGCGAAGAGCCCGATGCTGAGGGCGACGAACTCGATGCCGTTGGTGAGCTCGATCTGGCCCATCGTGAAGCGCGTCGTGCCCGAGAAGAGGTCCAGGCCGATCGTCGACAAGAGGAACCCGAAGGCCGCGGACATCATGGCCTTGAGGAGCGACGACCCGGCGAGCATCAACACGAGGCTGAGGCCGAGAACCATGAGACCCGCGTACTCGGGGGGGCCGAAGATGATCGCAAGGGCGGCAACCGCGGGGGCCAGGAAAGTCAGGCCGACCAGGCCGACGGTTCCGGCGACGAACGATCCGATCGCGGCGATACCCAGGGCCGGCCCGGCCCGACCCTGCCGCGCCATCTGGTAACCGTCGAAGGCGGTGACGACCGACGCATCCTCGCCCGGGATGTTGAGGAGGATCGAAGTAGTCGATCCGCCGTACTTGGCTCCGTAATAGATGCCGGCCATCATGATCAAGCCGGTCGCCGGTTCCAGGTTGATCGACAGCGGAAGGAGGATCGCGATCGTCGCCGGCGGCCCGAGCCCCGGGAGCACGCCCACCATCGTCCCCGCGGTGACTCCGAACAACGCCCAGAACAGGTTGGTGGGGGTCAGGGCGGCGGCGAAACCGTCGGTCAGTCCCTGGAGGGCGTCAACCATCGTCGCCTGATGCCTCCTCGTCACGGTCGATCGGCATCGTCGATGAGCGCGGGTTCTTCAGCACCTAACCTCCTCCGAAACCGGTCGGCAGCGGAACCTGAAGCAAGGTGGCGAACAGCAGGTAAACCAGCAGCGGTATGAGGATGATCGTGGCGATGGCCGCCGGGCCCCGGCGCCTCTCGATCCCGAGCAGGACCATGGCTACCAGGAGCACCATCGCCAGGATGAAGCCGATGGCGTTGACGAGCGCCACCGTTGCGAGCAGCGCGATCCAAACCCCCAGGGATCGCCGGGCCTGGAAGCGGGAGGGGAGGTCGAAATCCTCGGACTCGCTATCGGGCTTCACGAAGCGCGACACGGTCAGGGCGAGTCCCCCGACGATGAGGAGCATCGCGAGCCCGCTCGGGAAGAACCCGGGGCCCGGGACGCCCTCGTCGTAGAAGTCGAGCTTCAGCGCCCGGCTCAACGAGAAGACGCCGAAGAGGGCGACGACGACTCCGATCCCCATGTCGACCTTGCGCACCGTGAGCTTCATGCTGACCAGCTCATCCAGGGACCAGCATCTCGTGCAGTTTCCCGATGTGCTCGAGGTCTTCGAGGTTCCAGATCATGTCGGCGGCGAGCCGCGCGCGGTCGGGATCGATCGCGAGCGCGGCGCATTCGAAGAACTTCGCCTCGAGTTGGTCGCGCGTCATCGGCTTGCGCGGATGGCCCGTGGCGACCGACTCGAGCTTCTCGAGCACGCGCCCGTCCTTGAGCCGGATGGTGATCCGCGTGTCGAGATGCTGGAAACCGCGCGCGTCGATCTCGGGATCCACCACGTGGCGGCAGCGCTTCATCATCTCCTGCACCTCGGGGCTGCGCACGACCTCGTCGCGGAACTCGTCGATCCCGACCTTTCGGCGCAGGATCGCGATCGCGAGGAAGAACGGGAACGAGAACTTCGCTTCGAGCGCCGTCTGGGGAAGCTCGTAGATGAGCGCGTTCGGCATCGCCGAGTTCGTCCCGGCGCTGGCCTCTTCGACGTCTTCCGGGCGCACGTCCTGCTCGCGCACGAGCTCGAGTACTCCGTCCTGTCCCGGGTGCGACAGAGACCCGGATGGATAGGGCTTGATCGACACGCCGGGATCCTCGAAGTAGAACGGGCGCCCCAACCTGCCTTCGATGCGAGCGGGCTCGTAGCCGTCGCTCGACGCGTTGTACATCCCGCGTTTGGCCTCGAGGATGTTGGTGGCTGCGGTGAAGCCGTCCCCGGCCAGCCGAGCGGCGAGCACCCCGGCCTCCGCCGCCTTACCCGCGTGCAGAGGCTTGGTCATGGTGCCGAAGTTCTCGCGATAGCCGCCGGACAACGCCGCCGCGATCCCGAACGCCATCAATAGCTGCTCGCGTGACAGTTTGAGCAGCTTCGCGGCTCCGGCGACCGCTCCGATCGCTCCGAACGTGCCGGTGGAATGGAATCCCTTCTGGTAATGACGCGGGTTAGAGGCGTCGGAAGTGCGACATGCCACTTCGACGCCCGCGACGTAAGCCGTGAGCAGGTCCCTCCCGTTCGACCCGACGAGCTCACCGATCGCGGAGGTCGCCCCGAGCACCGGCGTCGTCGGATGGGTGAGTAGCCCGTAGACGCTGTCCGGATTGGTCGAGAGTTGCGTGTCGTCGTAGTCCATGGCGTGCATCGCCAGCCCGTTGGCCAGGGCGCCGAGCTCGGCCGACGATCGCAGCGAGGTCCCGAGCACGGCGACCTCCCCGGCGCAAGCGCTTCGTTCGACGAGACGCCGGATGATGGCGTGGCCCTCCTCGTCGCACCCGCTGAGGGCCAGTCCGTAACCGTCCAGGATGTGCTCGACCGCGGTCCGCCGCACGCCTTCCGGTATGCCCGCGTAGTCGAGATCGAGCACGAAATCCACGACGTGCTGGGTGAGAGACATGCTCATCCCTTCCGGTCGGCTTCGAGCGAAACGTGCGAGCAGGCGTCGGCGATGGCGCTTCCCATGTCGTGGGTGGAAGCCGACCCGCCGATATCGGGGGTGAGGTGCCGGCCGTCGGCGATCGTGTGCTCGACGGCTCGGTCGATGCGGCGCGCTGCGCGCGTGAGGCCGTCATGTGATCCCTCGGCGCCGAGCCACTCCAGCAGCATCTTGGTGGACACGATCATGGCGTAGGGGTTGGCAACGCCCTTGCCGGCGATGTCGGGCGCGGATCCGTGGGTTGCCTGTGCCATGGCGTAGTCGTCGCCGGTGTTCAGGCCGGGCGCCATGCCCAGGCCGCCCACTAGTCCGGCCGCCTCGTCGGAGAGGATGTCTCCGAACAGATTGGTGCAGAGGATCACGTCGAAGTCCTGCGGTCGCATGACGAGATGCATGGCGAACGTGTCGACCTGGTAGTCGTCGAATGCGATGTCGGGGTAGTCCTTGGCCACCCGTTCGACGGCGTCCATGAACACGCCGTCGGTGAGCTTGAAGACCGAGCGCTTGTGGATCGCCGTCACGCGGCGCTTGCCGTCGCGCCGGCGCGCCGCCTCGAATGCCGCGCGCGCGATGCGTTCCGACTGGCGGCGCGTGATGACCCGGATGCTGAACGCGGCGTCTTCGTTGGGCTGGAACTCGCCACATCCGGCGACCATGTTGCGATCGGGTTGGAAGCCCTCGTTGTTCTCTCGCACCACGAGCAGATCGACGTCGTCGTGGAGAGGCGACGACGCGTGCCGCGACTGCGCCGGGCGCAGGTTGGCGAAGAGGTCGAAGTGCTTCCTGATGATCGGGTGTGGGTTCACGCACTCGGGACGGTCCTTCGGGTATTGAGCGTGACCGATCGGCCCCAGGACGAAGCCATCCATGGCGGCCAGGCCCTCGAGCGTCGTCGAGGGAAGGGTGTGGCCC
The DNA here is from genome assembly GCA_009380005.1 of Actinomycetota bacterium. Taxonomy (GTDB): domain Bacteria; phylum Actinomycetota; class CADDZG01; order CADDZG01; family WHSQ01; genus WHSQ01. Next base: position 5,841 of record WHSQ01000068.1, read on the forward strand.
TGGTCCAGGTAGCTGCTCCAGCCGACGGGGAAGGGATGCAGCTCCAGGTCCACATCCGGCTCGGGCGCGACGGCAGCTTCCATCACCGCCACCGCCTGGGGGACGATCTCCGCGCCGATGCCGTCGCCGAGCATCACGCCGATGCGCTGCCGCATGAGGCTTTCCGGGATCGCGCCCTGCGATGCTCCAACCGCGTGCCTCCCCCAAGCGTTTGTTCCAGGATGCGGAACACCGTTCTGTATGTCGTGACCGTACTGCGCCCTCACCCGCGCGGTCAAACCGCGCCGGCGCGCGGCGGCCACTCGCCCTGCACGCTCTTCGGGGCGACCCCCGGGATCGCGGCGCCCTCTTCGCCCGCGTAGCCGAGCTTGGCCGAGATCGCCCTCGCCGCCTCGGATGCGAACGGGACGAACCCGAGGAGGCGCCTGCGGCTCAGGCGGGTGCTCGGGCCCGCGACGCTGATGGCTGCGACGACCGCGCCGGTGTGGTTGGCGATCGGCACGGCGAGCGTCGACACGCCGGGGACCCGCTCTTCGAACGAGAGCGCGTAGCCGTTCTTGCGGATGCGCGCGAGCTCGGCGCGGACCCTTTCCGGGTCGGTGATCGTCCGCGGCGTCACGGCTTCGAGCTTTCCGGCGAGAACCTCGTCCTGGAGCTCTCGGGAGCTGTACGCCAGCAGGACTTTCCCCGGCGCTCCCTGATAGATCGGGATGGGGTGGCCGATCTCCGTGTACGTGCGGCGCAGCGGCTGGCTGCTCTCGACCTGATCGAGGACCGTCCTCGTCGTCGGATTGAGGCGTGCGTGGAGGCCCACGGTCTCGTCGCACCGATCCCGCAGGCGCTCCATGATGGGCTTCGCGATGCTCTGGAGGTTCACGCTCGAGAACGCGATCTGCGCGAGCCTCAGCAGATGGGGGCCGAGCGCGTAGTTGGTGCTGTCGGGGAGCTGCTGGACGAGTTCGTGACGTCGCAACGTGACGAGGAGCCTGTGAACCGTGCTGCGACTGAGCCCCGTGATGCGGGCGATCTCCGACACGCCCAGCGCCGAACGTTCCGGGGTGAAGGCGTCCAGGATCGCCAGAGCCCGGTCGAAGGCCTGTACGGTCTTCGGACCTTCGTCCTGCATCGTAGGACACCTTTCCGTCCAGTAGGCACCCCTGGGACGCCGCATATCATAATGAGCCGACCGTTCTTCCGCATCGATCCGAGAGGCGGCGGGATTGACGAGCACCGGCAGGGCCCCCGACCGTGGTCTGGTTGCGATGGTGACCGGGGCCGGTCGGAACATCGGCCGGGCTATCGCCCTCCAGCTGGCGAAGGCCGGCGCGGACATCGTGGTGGTTGTGCGCAGCGACCGTGACGAGGCGGAGGAGGTTGCGAACGAGGTTAGGCAGCTCGGTCGGCAGGCGGTGGTCGGGCTGGCAGACGTCCGCGACGAGGATGGCATAGCGCGTGTCGCGAACGAAGCGCGTGAGGCCCTGGGCTCCCCGACCGTACTGGTGAACAATGCCGCCGTGCGTCCAGAAGCGCCGTTCCTCGCCCTTACGTCCGAGGATTGGCGGGAAGTGACCGGCGTCATCCTCGACGGCGCATTCGTATGCACTCGGGAGGTTCTCCCCGACATGCTCGAGGCGGGATGGGGCAGGATCGTGATGATCGCGGGCCTGTCCGGTCAGACGGGGGCCAGTCACCGGGCCCACGTCGTGACGGGGAAGGCCGGTCTCATCGGGTTGACCAAGGCTCTCGCGCTCGAGTACGCCGCCAACAACATCACGGTGAACGCGGTGTCTCCGGGCATGATCGACACGTCGCGCGCAGACACGCCTCCGAAGCATCATTCCGAGCGACGCGTCCCGGTCGGCCGTCTCGGTCGCCCGGAGGAGGTAGCGGCGATGGTCCGCTACCTCGTGTCGGAGGAGGCATCTTTCGTGACCGGTCAGACGTTCAACGTGAACGGAGGACTTTTATGACCGAGAGCATCCGGATCGCGTGTATCCCAGGAGACGGCGTCGGACCCGAAGTCGTCGCCCAGGCGCAGCGGGTGCTGGAGGCGGTTGCAGAGGTCCACGGCGGGGTCAAGTTCGACTTCGTCGACTTTCCCTGGAGCTGCAGCTATTACCTCGAGCACGGCACGATGATGCCGGAGGATGCACTCGAGATCCTGGCCCCCTTCGATGCGATCATCCTTGGTGCGGTCGGTTGGCCGGGGGTGCCGGATCACGTCAGCCTTTGGGGACTGCTCATCCCCATCCGGCGGCATTTCCAGCAATACGTCAACCTTCGACCGGTGAAGTTGCTGCGGGGGATGCGGAGTCCCTTGCGCGACCGGGAGCCGGGCGACATCGACTTCGTCGTCGTGCGCGAGAACTCCGAGGGCGAGTACTCAGACATGGGTGGCCGGATCCATTCCGGCACGCCGCACGAGGTCGCGGTCCAGGTCAACTACTTCTCTCGGATGGGAATCGAACGCACAACTCGATACGCCTTCGAGCTCGCGAAAGCCGAAGGTCGCAGTGAGGTCATCGGTGCCACGAAATCCAACGGGATCGTTTACAGCATGCCGTTCTGGGACGACGTGTTCAACGAGGTTGCCGAGGACTATCCGCAGCTGAAGAGCCGCCTCGTCCTTGCCGATGCACTGGCTGCCTTCGTCGTTACGCAACCGCACACTCTCGATGTCATCGTGGCCTCCAACCTGCTTGGAGACCTCCTGACGGACATCGGGGGAGCGATCATGGGCAGCATCGGCATGGCTCCGGCGGCGAATCTCAATCCTGAGGGCGAGCATCCGTCCATGTTCGAGCCGGTTCACGGTTCCGCGCCGGACATCGCGGGCAAGGGGGTCGCGAATCCCATCGGTCAGATCTGGACCGTGAAGATGCTCCTGGACGCGTTCGACTTCGGGGACCTGCCGGACGCGGTGCTCGACGCGATCGAGGATGTTCTCGTCGCCGGCATCAAGACCCCGGACCTCGGCGGGCGCGCCACGACCCAGGAGGTCGGCGATGCGATAGTGGATCGCATCCTCGGCCGTGGCGGCCGTTGAGCGAACGAGCGCAGCTCCGGCAGGCCGGCTCGTTCGGGCGGGTGGTGGAGGCCTACGAGCGCGGGCGTCCGGGATATCCGGAGGAAGCCGTTCGGTGGCTGATCGGCGCCGGGGGAAGAGTGGTGGATCTCGGGGCTGGAACCGGGAAGCTCACGGCTTCGCTCGCGGAAGCGGCCTCGGAGACCATCGCGGTCGAGCCGCAACATCCGATGCTGTTGCGGTTGAAGGAGGTCGTGCCGGGGGCGCGAACGATATGCGCGCGTGCCGAAGCCGTGCCGATCCAGGCCGGGTGGGCGGATGTCGTGACCGTCGGGCAAGCCTTCCACTGGTTCGATCGGGACCGCGCCTTGCCCGAGATCGCCCGCGTCTTGAGGACCGGCGGACATCTGGGCGTCGTCTGGAACGTCCGCGACCGGTCGGTTGACTGGGTCGCGGAGCTAGAGCGCATCTCCGGAAGTGACAACTCGGAGTCGACGCGTGGGTCGATGTCGAAGGTGGCCCACTTCGGACCCTTCGAGTCCCACAGGTTCCGCTTCACCCAGGTCCTCGATCGCGATGGGCTGCTGGCACACGTCAACTCCCGTAGCAACGTCGCCGCCATGGACGAGACCGACCGCCGGCGCGTGACCGAGTCGGTGTTGCAGCTGGTCGAAGCCCACTCCGCGTTCGCGGGGAGCGATCGCTTCGAGTTCCCCTACATCACGCAGGCGTTCAGGGCGGAGAAGGCATGAGGCGGCGGAGCCCGCCCATACCTCCCTCGTGGAGGGGGGCGGATTTCCAGGGTTCTCCAGTGTCTCGGGAATCCTGGGAACCCGGAGAATCCTGGAAATCGGACGTTCCGGGCGCCCTCAGATGTGGGCCCTGCTGCCTCGGGTAGGAGGTTGGCAACCCTAGCGGGCGGCCGTGGCCGTCGTGAGGATGTAATCCATCATCCCGCGGCGGTACAGAAGCTCCCACTGGTTGAGTAACAGCTTGGCCCCGAACCGGTGCAGCGCCGGCGCCTCCGGCGTGCGTTGGAGGCGGCCCCGCATGAAGGCGATCGCCGGTACCAGCACCCGATCACCCACCGACCTGATCTCGATGTCGGTGAATCCCAGAGCGTCCAACGATGCTCGGATCTCGGAGGCCGACTGTAGGGCGCGCCGTCTCACGCCCCACGTTCGCAGGTTCGATATCCCCGCCACCGCCTCCCCGACGGTTCTCGGTCGCTGCCGCTCGACCGCGATGTCGGACATCGCCAACCTCCCGCCCGGACGGAGGACGCGACGAACCTCGTTGAAGAACCGCTCGCGGGACGAGAAATGGAAGGCGGCCTCGACGCTGATCACTCCGTCGACGGCATCGGACATCACCGGGAGATGGACCGCGTCGGCCAGCACGGGACGAGCCTCCGCGGCGTCCAGTCGGTCGCGACCCGCGCGCAGCTGGCTCTCGGTGATGTTGACTGCGACGAACAGGCGGGGCGACGTTACTTCGGCGATGACGGGATCCTGGGCCCCCAGTCCGTTGGCGACGTCGAGGATCGTGCCACCGGTAGGCAGTTCCAACGCGAGGGTTCGCACCAGGCGATGGACGGCCGCCTCCGCTTCGCGTTCGTCACCCTCGCCTTCCCATAGGCCGAGGTTCAGCCATCCCGGTGCGGGCGACAGGAAGAAGTCGGAGCCGATGCTGTCGTAGACGGTGGATGCAGGTCGCCGGCCCTGTTTGAGCATGCGCGCCAGATGACGGAGGTTCGCAGGCGATATCCCGGGCCTCCCACGGTCCATCGATGCGGTGTACCACGCTATCGCCGTGCCGAAAACGCGCCGAGTTGCCGCCGGCCGCTACCCGTCCGCGGGACAGAAGTCGTCCGGCGAGCGGTCGTGACCGCCGTCATCACCGAGCGGTGGCATGTTGCCGGGCCGAGCCTGGCTGGTGATCGCAGCCGCTGCGGTCGGGTTCTCCGGGCCTCCGCCGCAGTCGTCTCCCGGAACCCGAACGTGAACGAACGCCAGCGCCGGCGCCGCGAGCGCCAGCAGCAGGGTGGCGACCAACACAAGCACGATGAGTCCTCGCTTCATCTCGACAAACCCCCTTCCATGGGTCGATGCGATGGGCGATGCCTCTGGATACGGAGGGGGCCTGCTCGAGGTTCAACGCGCGCCGAAGCGGGCGGCGGGAAGGCTCAGTCGACTTCTTCGCGCAGCACCGTGTCGCCTTCGGGCGTGCTGATCCCGATCGCCTCGGTCTCGGATAGATCGAGGGATGAGGCGAGCGTCACTTGCAGGCTCCGGTCGTTAAGGCCCCGGAACGACCCCGCCGGCACCCTGCTGCCGTCGCTGCGTTCGAGCCAGACGTTGTAGAGAGACCCGTCGTGGACCGTCACTTCCATCGCGATCTCGGTGCCCCACGACTTCGAGCGAAGCGCCGCGTTCCCGGTCAGCTCTCCCCTCGCCGCCAGGCTCACGTCGCGGCTGGGCGGCGGCTGGAGCAGCACGAAGACACCGAGCGCGACGGCGGCGACGGCTGCGGCCGCCGCCACGAGCAAGCCGCGGCGTCGTCTGCGATCGTGCCGAACGGCCGCTTCGATGCGGTCCCACACCGCGGGCGACGGCGTCGGACGAGCACGCGCCCGATCGATATCGGCGTAGGCGAGGGCTTCACCCACCCGTCGCAGGCTCTCCGCCTCCGCGCGACAGTCGACGCATCCCGCGAGATGACTCTCCACCGCGGCTCGTTCCGCGGCGTCACCGTGGCCCAGCGCCCATGGTCCCAAGCGCTCTCTCCACTCGCGGCAGGTTCGGTCGGTCACGCTTCCCATCCCATCTCTTCGAGCGCGAGCTTCAACGCTCGCAGCGCGTAGTACACACGGCTCTTTACGGTTCCGACCGGTATCCCGAGCTCGAGCGCTACCTCTTCGTAGGGGCTCCCGCGGAAGTAGGTGTGAAGCAGGACCTCGCGATGATCGTGACTCAAGCGGGAGAGAGCCTCTTCTATCTGCCAGCCGAGTAGGGCCGTCTCCATCGGCTCGTGCGGGCGCGACACCGCTTCGGGATCCTCGAGCAGGATCAGAGACCGCCGGGATCGCACCAGGTCGACGATCACGTTGCGGATGATCGCGAAGAGCCAGGTGCGAGCCGAAGCTATGTCGGGATCGAAGCGATGGCGCGCCCTCCACGCTCGCAGGAACGTCTCCTGGACGGCTTCCTCCGCGAGCGCGTCGTCGGCCAGAGCATGGAAGGCGAACCCATAGAGCTCGCCTCCGTGCGCGTTGTAGAGCGCCCGCACATCCGTTTCGTTCGCCGACGACAGCGTCGATCTCATGATCCCGGCCCCGATCCCCGTCGGTAAGCATGGAAGCACCGCGCTCTATGCATATCGCGTGGGATTACGGGATCCGTCCCCGGAAGGTTCAACCCGCGGTAGTGGGTCCTTTGGATCAAGGGTTGCCGAAAATTCCGTGGCCTCCGACGCGCCTCCAAATGATGTGCGTCACGCCCTCTGTGAGCGGAGTGCCGTACTCGAACGTCGCTCGGCCGTCCTTGATCTCCCACGTCATCTCAAAGATGCCCTCGGCATCCTGCATAGGTTTGACCCGAAGCCCGGGACGGAAGCCCCGCCCAGTTGCCAGATCGTCACGGAACTTGGCGACAGCGGCCTTCAGCTTCTTGCGCTCATCCTCTGTAAGGGTCTTTTCGTCGCGCTTGAACTGGTCCGTCTTTTCCCAGGTGGGCACAACCGAACGTTAGTCGTCGAAGGAGGCGAGGAAGTCCTCGTCGGTCTTAAAAACCTCCGTCCGGCCCGCGGCTATGTC
>WHSQ01000069.1 GCA_009380005.1 Actinomycetota bacterium
ACGCGTCGGGCCTTCCCGGCCAGATCGTGAAGTCGCTGAGCTTCTGTGCCGCTGAGCCGAACGTGGTCTACGCCGGCACCAAACCTCCTCTGGTCTATCGCAGCGAAGATGCGGGCCGGACATGGCGCGAGCTGGAGTCGTTCCGCCGGATCCGCGGGAGGAGATTGTGGCGCCAGCCGGCAGAACGACCTTCGACGCCGTACGTGCAGGCCCTCGCCTGTTCGCCCAGCGCTCCCGAAATCGTCGTCGCGGGTATGGAGGCCGGAGCCGTGGTGCGGACCGAAGACGGTGGGCGCACCTGGAGCAACCATCTGAAAGGATCGGTCCGCGATTGTCACAGCCTCTTCTTCCATCCCGACGGAAGACACGTCTACGAGGGCGGCGGAGCCATGAAGACCCCGGGCATCGCGATCAGCGTGGACCGCGCCAAGACATGGACGAGGCCCACCGACGGACTGGACAGGAGCTACGGCTGGGCGGTGGCCGCCGATCCCCAGCGTCCCGAGCGCGCCTACTTCGCGGCATCCCCCTCCGCCATGAAGGCGCACTCGCACGGAGATGCACGGGCGGCTATCTTCCGCACCGACGACGCCAGGATGTGGCGAAGGCTCGACGAAGGACTTCCGCAGCCGCTCAACCACATGCCTTACGCGCTCCTGACCCACCCCGACGCCCCGGGCTATCTCCTTGCCGGCCTGGACGACGGCACGCTGTGGGAAACCGACGACGCGGGCGAGACGTGGCGAACGACGGACCCAAGGTTCACTGCGATCCATCGCTCGCTCGTGGGCATCTAGGCCCGACCGCCTGACCTTCGCGCCGGGTACGTCTTTCCCACCGCTCCACCAGGGACATCCCAATGTTCCCCGTCCCTCCTGGCTTTTCCGGCTCCGTACGTTGACAATTCGTCGACAGGAGGGTCGTCGCGGTGTCAGACAAGAAGAGAACCGTGGCTCAAGTTGGGGCCCGACGGAAACCGCTCAATTTGCAAGCCGGCATCGACGATCGGATGAAACGAGTCCGCCTTGTTCGTTAGCGCAGTCCGCCTCGTGGCCGATTACCTGGTGCTGGGAACCGCCGCTTGGTTCCTACTGCGAGATTCGGGTAACGCACATGAGGGTCGAGGTGTCTCGTTCCGCCTTCAACACGTGCATCTCGGTTGGGCCTCTTGGATGGCCTCAGTTAGCGGAACCGTTCTGGTCGCCTTTCTGATCGTCCGGCGTGATGCTCTGGCTACGAGCGTGGCACCGGTCGCGGACGTTCTCAAGGTCATCGCCTTGTGGTGCCTATTGTTCGTCCTACTTCCCCTGTCTGTGAGGCGGACTCTAGGGACGACGAAGGTACACACGAGTCTTCCTTTGGTGGCAGCCGGCTTGCTTCTGGTCTCCGTCGATGCGGTCGTCGTTGTGGATCCACAAGGACCCGGAGACTTAGGTCGACTAGTCGGCTTCGGCGGTCTGGCGATGCTGGCAGTCGGCTTCGTTTCCTTTGCTCTCGGGCTGGGACTGGTTCCGGCGATCATCGTGCACCCGAATACCCGACGATTCCTCGTCTGGTGGCTATACGGAACCCTCGTCTTTCCCGTGGCCCTCTTCCATGCCGTGTTACGTCGTATCCGGCCGACTACAACCTCGAGCGCAAGGAAGCACCGGACGAGGGCGCTCGTCGTTCTTGTCCCGCTACTTCTCTATGCCACCGCCACCTTGAGAAACAGGTTTCTTCTCTATACGTCACCCCCAAGCGACGACCAGTACTGCCTCGCCCAGCCCAGCTCCTCGACGGCCGGGGCTCCCGAGCACATCGCAAACGTCCCCAGAACCCTCCGGCTTGTTCAAGAGGGCGGCACCATCAACGATGCGAGCTGTCTGAACGAGACGGGAATCTTCGGAATCGTGAGGCCCACCACGATCGAGGACCTCCGCCAAACACTGGCATTCGCGCGCGCGAAGGGACTCAGAGCATCGATCGCAGGAGCGCGCCACAGCATGGGCGGCCAATCCTTCGTCAAGAACGGCTTGGTCGTGGACATGACTGCCCTTCACCAGATGACGGTTGATCCCAAGCGAAACGTTCTGACCGTCCAGAGCGGCGCCACCTGGAAGGAGGTCCAAGACTTCTTGCATCCGCGCGGGCTGTCGGTCAAGGCGATGCAGTCGGTGAATCCTCTGACGGTGGGGGGGACGATCGCCGTGAACGCACATGGGATAGACCATCGGGTTGGAACCATCGAATCGAGCATCCGGTCGCTTCGGGTGATGCTTTCCGATGGGACCCTGGTGACGCTAAGCAGGCAACAGGAGCCGGAGCTCTTTCGGTCGATCGTCGGCGGCTATGGGCTGCTTGGGGTGATCGTGGAGGCCGACATCGAGGTGACCGTGAATGAAATGTACGAGCTCGAGCGGCGCGTCATCGACTATCGAGAGGTTCCCGATCTCTTCGAGACCACGATCGCCGGAGACGACCGGTATAAGTTGCTTTACGGTCATCTCTCCACCGCGCCTCACAACTTTCTCCGAGAGATGCTCCTCTACACCTACCGATCGGCGGACCGGCCCGAAGTATCAATTCCACCTCTGCGAGAGGCGGGATACGTAGAGGTCAGCAGGCTGACCTTCAATATCGGCAAAGCCGGCCCCCTCGGACGCTGGACGAAATGGATGGTCGAGAAGTACGTCCTGCCGCATGTGAGGCCCTGCTACGAGTCACGGAATCAGGCGCTCACCGCGCCCGAGGCGTGCCTCATTTCTCGAAACCAGGCTATGTACTCTTCGACGGATGCACTCAAGAGCAGCCTGAAGCGCAGAACCGAGATACTGCAAGAGTATTTTGTTCCCAGGCACAGGCTGGTCGAATTCGTTGATGGTCTTCGTGGAGCTCTGGCCGACAAGAAGGCCGATCTTCTAAATGCATCTCTTCGAGTGGTTCACAAAGACGACTTGGTGCTCGGCTACGCCAAAGATGACGTGTTTGCGGTGGTGCTCTACTTCAGCCAAAGGACGGGCGCGGAAGGAAACGCTGATATGGGGCGCCTGACAAGACAGCTCATCGACTTTGCGGGATCACTCGGCGGCACCTTCTATCTTCCTTATCAACTCCACTACACCAAACAGCAGATCCGGGCTGCGTACCCGGAGCTCGATGTCTTCTTGGAGCTGAAGGCGAAGTATGACCCTTCAGGAGTCTTCAGCAACCGGCTCTATGAGAAGTACTTCGGCTGAACCTTGCCATGCCCGCAGCACGAAGTTCGGATCGCAGCCTTAGTGGGATCCTCTACGCAGGGAACGCCCCTCGGTAGCGCGCCGGCTCACACCGAAGGGGGAGCCCGATCACAGACTCGGGTATCAGGCTTCACCCTAGCGAGTGAACTTACGGACTAACGCGATCTTTCACTTGACCCGCCAACGTCGCAGTGTGAACGTCGCTGCTATATCTCATCGGGCAACTAAGGAGTCACGAACATGGCGTCACGCATGTCATCGAGGATCGCGATGCTCTTCGCAGGTCTTCTCGTAGTCGTCCCTCTCGCGTCACCGGCCGCAGGCCATGACCCGCAGATCGGGGTCGATCCCTCCACCGTTTCAGCGACCGTTGCTCCGGGCGGGAACCTCGTCCAGGGAAAGATCGTCCACACGGCCGAAGTACCCCCGACGCCCGACGTCGTCTTTCTCGCCGACACCACGGGAAGCATGGGACCGGCGATAGCGAACGTGCAGAGCGCGATCGCAAACATCATGACCGAGATCGCCACGTCTCAGCCGAATGCCCGTTTCGCCGTCGCGGAATATGAAGATTTCGGCTGCGGTAGCAACGATCCGTTCCTCCTGAACCAAGCGATCACGGCCGACCAGACCGCGGTACAGACGGCCGTGAACAGCTGGCAGGCGCTACCGGGCGAAGGGTGCGACGAACCGGAGTCGCAGCTGTTCGCCCTCAACCAGCTCGCAACGGACCCGGCCATCGGTTTTCGGGCAAACTCCACCCGGATAATCGCGTGGTTCGGCGATGCCCCCGGGCACGACCCGAGTGGCGGTATCACCCTCCCAGATTCGATCGATGCACTCCAGGCGGCAGGTAGCCGCGTGGTCGCCGTAAACACGCCCACTCCCGGCAACAGCGGGCTCGATGCGACCGGTCAAGCGACCGCGATCACTACAGCGACGACCGGCGTGTTCCTCGACAATGTAGCGGCCAACCAGGTGTCACAAGCGATCCTCGATGGGATCCAGGCTATCTCAGTCACCGTGACACCGCAGGTCGGGTCCTGTGACGCGGGGCTTTCGGTAGCCTTCAACGCGACCAGTCTTACGGTGGAGAGCGGCGAGGACGCGAGCTTCACCGAGACCATCTCAGTGGCCCTCAACGCACCTCAGGGACAAACGCTCAACTGCACCGTGGATTGGCTCGTCGAGGGCGCGCTGTCCGGTCCGGAGTTCGTCCAGCAGATCGCCATCTCCGTACCCGACGTGACCGCGCCGACGGCCCAGTGCGCACCGACGACCAACCCTGCCGGCAAGAGCATCCCTCAGGCGGGAACGAACCCTCAGAGTGGACAGAACCCGGACGGGTTCTACGAGCTGTCGGCGACCGACAATGTCGACCCGGACCCCGACATCTTCGTTCTCGACCCGGCCACTGGAACCGTGTTCGGGCCGTTCGACAGCGGCACCGCGATCAAGTACACGCAAGCTCCCGGGGCTACGCCCAATGCGAAGAAGATGGGATCTGGTCTCAGCGCAGTGGCGTGGCACATCATCGGTCAGGGAGACGCCGTCGTCTACGCGGTCGACGACGTCGGCAACCAGTCCACACCGGTGTCGTGCCAGGTTCCTCCGCCACCGAAGTAGCAGGCAGCTCTTTCGCGCCCCATCGTGCGTCCCAACGATTACGAAGTTTCGAAGATCGGCGACGCGACCTTTAGCCCCGCCGAGTGATCAGTCCGGTTGCCTGTTTCCAACCGAACGATCACTCGGGGCCGTGGGCGGAGACCTGGGTCAGCTGTCGTACATGAGCGACCCGGGGGTGGTCAGCAGCTCACCGGTTTCGAGCAAGGTCTTGAGACCGGAGAGGATCATCGGCCAGCCACCGTAGAGCTCGTCGTTAGCACCCTCGCGGAGCTGGTCGTGGATGACGGTCAGTCGGCACGAGTCGACGCTGATCGCTTGGATCTCCCAAGTGATCCGTGAGAATCCCTCCGCCTTCACGTCATCGCTCCACAGGGCCCTCATGGTCTGAACCAGACGGCGAGGTGGGTCGACCTCGAGGATCTCCCCCTCGCTCAGAGGCCCGTCTGTCCTCGGGTGACCAACCTCAACGCGCGCGCCGGGCGTCCACTCGGTGTGGATGCGCGTGCCGAAGGTGTACTTGCTCCTCATCTCGGTGTCGGTTATGGCTTCCCACAGGCGCTCGGGAGTAGTGCGGATATAGATCTCGAAGACCTTCTCCATGGTTCGCTCCGTCCGTCGTTCCGTGTCGGCCGCGGTGGTCATGCGGATCCCTCCTCCAGCTCGGTCTTGAGGTCGACGAGCGCCGATACTCGACGCTCGGTGTACTTGTCGATCCACCGGTCGTGGATCAGTCGGATCGGCACCGGGTTGAGGAAGTGCAGCTTCTCCCGGCCCGACTTTCTCGTGACCACGAGGCCCGCGCCCTCGAGGACCCTCAGGTGCTTCATCACGCCGAAGCGGGTCATCTCCAGCTCGGACTCGAGCTCTGTCAGCGTGCGGCCGTCACGCCTGAAGAGCCGGTCGAGGAGGAAACGACGCGTCGGATCCGCGAGGGCCTTGAACACGCGATCGTCGTCGTCCTTCATGGCCGGCATAATAGGTGACCATCTGGTCACCTGTCAAGTCAACGAGCGAGGTGGATGTAGACGAAAGACGACGTCCTCAGATAGCGCATTCACCGATCCACTTGATCGAACATCTCATCGATCTTCGGCAACATGAACTCACGAGCGTCATCGGGCAGCTGCGAGGACAGCCCTAGACACACACCGGTCGAGGTCGCAGAAACAGCAGAGCGACAACCAACCGGTCGGGGGGGGATACGCATCTGCGCCGCTTCGCGTGATCGCGGACTGCGCGAGAACGCCCCCGGCTAGAACCGGAGGCGCCCTCTCGGAACTGTCTCTCACAGGACTGTCTCTCACAGGCGCTGATAGACGCCTTTTGTGTAGTTAGACGGTAGCCATGCTCGGCTCGACCGCCGGCGCACGCGTGTCCAGGGAGATGATCCTCGTTGTCTTGAACCCCTTCCATGCGAGGTAGATGCCGAGCGAGCCTTCCCAAACGATCTCCGGCAGCGCCATCAGGAACGCGGGCCCGGACCCGTTCTCGTAAACCCCGAAGAGGATGAGTACGAACGAGGCGATCAACATCGGACCGCCGATCAACCCCAACATCGCCATACGACGAGGCACCAGACCCGAGCGGTACATCAGGTAACCCAGCATCAACCCGTTCCCGAAACCGACTACGAGCCCCGGTCCGAACAGGAACGCCCAGTCGTATGTGGCCGCGAGGGAACTGCCCTGGACGGCGAGCGCGGTGGCCTCGGCTCCTGTAGCTCCGGACAAGGCATCGCTCACAGACACCATGGAAATGACGCTCATTAGGCCGACCAGGATGAAGGCGGACTCCACGATCCGCGCTGTGACGTATCCGAGGGCGAGCTTTTCGCTTAGGCGCTTGACGATCGGGTAGAGCACGACCGCTGTAGCGATGTTGGCGGCGATGAGTCCGAACTCGAGGATCGCGCCCAGATACACACTGGTCTCGGAAACGGCGCCCGGGATGAAGCGCAACTCGCTGAAGCTGCCGCCCAGTCCATTCACGAAGAGGATCTTTGCTCCGATGCTGGTGACGAAGGTGGCTATGAACAACCAGCCGAAGAGTCTTGCGGTCTTCTGAATATCCAACTGACTTCCTTTCGTTCGACGGTCCCCGACCCCCATGGCCGGGGGACCGGGCCTTGAGGCAACGGGTCACGCTTCGGTCATCAGCACCTCTCTCCCTGACGCTGCCAGCTACGTCCCCGTCCTTGCGTACACCGTACGCATCTGGTAGGGTAGTGCGTACGCCGTACGCATGTCAAGACGGAACTTGAGGAATTCTCGGGAGGTCACTAGTGGCTCGAGGCGCGAGCACCAAGAATGAGCCTCTCAGCAAGGATCGGATCGTGCAGGCCGCCACCGCTCTCACGGACGCCGGCGGCTTCGAGTCGCTCAGCATGCGCAACCTCGCGGAGGAGCTCGGCGCCGCTCCGATGGCGCTCTACCGCCACGTGGCCAACAAGGAAGACCTGCTCGACGGCATGGTCGATGTCGTCTTCGGTGAGATGTACGCCCCCGTCATCGGAGGCGACTGGAAGACCGAGCTGCGCGAGCGCGGCGTTTCCGCCCGCGCCGCACTGCGACGCCATCCCTGGGCGATCGGCCTCATGGAAACGCGCATGCACCCTGGACCGGCGAGCGCCGTGCACCACAACGCGACCATGGGTTGCTTGCGGGAAGCCGGGTTCCCCTTCAGGGAAGCAGTCCACGCATACAACTTGTTGGACAGCTACACCTACGGGTTTGCGCTCCAGGAAAAAACGATCCCGTTCGAAACGCCTGAAGAGTCCGCAGAGATGGCGAAGGCCACCGTTGGCGAGCAGGGATCTGAATATCCGTATCTGGCTGAGGTTGTGGTCGAGCTCGGCAGTAGGGGTTACGACTACACGGAAGAGTTCGAGTTCGGCCTCGACTTCATCCTCGACGGCTTCGAGCGTCTCCTGGGACCCTAGCCGCGCGTCGGCGCGTCCGCCGCCGAATGTCAGATCGGCAATGGCCGCTCAAGCACCCATTCGGTGATCTCCCAAAGGCGCGCCGCCGTGTCCGGATCTCTGGCAGAGGGGTAGACGTCGAGCAGCTCGGGTGGACCACGTAGCTGCCCGAACTTGGTTGGTCCGACAAACGCGCCGCTCGGCGTCTGGGGGTCGATCGAACGGAGCGTGGCGAAGGCACCAAGCGCCGGAGATCGGAGCAGCACCGTCGAAACGACCTTGCTGACGCGTGCCAGCACGTCATGACCGCCTCGCTCGAGCTGGCGCGCAAGAAGGTTGGTGCCCGCGGCGCCGGGATGTACCGCGACCGAGGTCACCGGCGAGTCGGCTTCAGCACAACGGCGATTCAGCTCCTGCGCGAAGAGCAGGTTCGCCTGCTTGGTGTTTCGGTAGACCTGTTTGCCGTCGTATGGATCCGGATTCAGCAATTGTTCTCGCGTCGTGTGCGGCGACAGTTGTCCGCGCCGCCCCTCGTTACTCGACACCAGGACAACTCGCGACGCGCTCCCATCCAGGAGCGGCCACAGCGCGGCGATCAGCGCGGCGTGGCCGAGGTGATTGGTTGCCATCTGGCGTTCGAAGCCCTGCGAGCTGAGCAGCAACGGCCCACCCATGATGCCAGCGTTGCAGATCAGCGCGGCCAAGTTCTCATAAGTGTCGAGTAGTTGCTTCGAGCAACTTGCGACCTGATCGAGATCGGCGAGATCGAGCTCGACGACGTCGGTCGAGCCCGGACCCGCGAGGCGGGCGGCTGCGGCCTCACCCCTGCTTGTGTCGCGCACCGCCAAGACAACATGCGCACCTCGGCCGACGAGATCGCGAGCTGTTTCGAGACCGATGCCGCTGTTGGCACCGGTGATGACGAAGGTCCGTTCGACCTGCTGTCCAAGTTGCTGTGGATCCCAGCTCACGTGAGGGCTTCTGTCGGTCTCACCACGCACTGGTTGCCGTCGGAACGGTGACGGCGACCTTTCCTCGAGCGTGTCCCTCTTCGAGATACCTGATCGCCTTAGGCGCTTCGTCCAGAGAGAACGACCTGTCGATGGTCGGCGTGACTTTCCCAGCCTCGATGAGCGTCTTGATAGCGATCAGGTCCTCCGCGTTCTCCGAGTTGACGAATGCGATCAGCTGCTGGTCCACGAATCGCGAGAGCACCATGGCTCGGATACTTCGATCGAAGCCCCCGAACCACTTCCCGTCGGTCTCGGCACCCACGATGACGAGCGTTCCCTTCGGAGTGAGGGCGCGTCGCAGGTGTGACAACGAGGAGTGACCCCCGGTGTCGAGGATGACGTCGTAGCGTTGGTCCCCCTCGGCGAAGTCCTCATGCGTGTAGTTGATGACGTGATCCGCGCCGAGGGATCGGACCAGGTCGACCTTCGTGGTGCTGCACACTCCGGTCACATGTGCTCCGAAAGACTTGGCGATCTGCACGGCGAACGTTCCCACGCCTCCCGACGCGCCGATGATCAGCACCTTCTGTCCCGGTTGAACATTGCCGCTGTCGCGCACCGCCTGCAGTGCGGTCAAGCCGGAGATGGGAACCACGGCCGCCTGCTCGAACGTCACGTTCGCCGGCTTCGGTGCCAGCTTGTCCTCAGGCACACGCGTGTACTCGGCGTAGGAGCCCATGCCGATGCCGAACACCTCGTCACCGGGTTTGAACGCCGTTACGTTGTTGCCCGCCGCCTCGACGACGCCGGCTAAGTCGCTACCTCGAACGGGATTCTTGGGCGCTCTGAGCCCGAGATCTGGAATGAGGGGGCGTAGGAAATACGGGAGACCGGTCATGAGGTGCCAGACTCCTCGGTCGACACCCGCCGCGTGCACACGTACCAGAACCTCGCTCTCTCCGATCTCGGGCTTGGCGATGTCGCGCAGTTCCAGAACATCGGCAGAGCCGTATCTATCTTGGACGATCGCTTTCATCAGACTTCTCCTCTATCTAGGTGGTGGTTGAAGGTCGGACCCGGGTGCTTAGACACCAGCCGGAACCGGCCCGGTCCCGCTCATGAAGCGAGCTTGAAGGGCGGATAGCGGTCCGTGACAAGAAGGAAGGCGTAGGCGTTCACTCGAAGACCCCAGCGAAACACCCCTTCAACAAACTCGAAGATCCCCCGGGGATACCGTCCCGTGAAGAGGATCGCGAACCAGGCGAAGATCACGGCGAAGAAGGCTGCGATGCCCAGGAACAACATGACCACGTAGTGGGGTATGGCAAGGAACCATTTCACCAATGGCAGCCAGCGATTCAGCTCCTCCTTGACGCTCGGGTAGTCGAGCTCCAAGTGCACCGACTGCTCTTCGTCTGTCGATGGGTACCGGTCCGACATCAAGGCCAAGTACGACATCACCCGCGTGGAGAAGCGCGTCAGTTGGAGATTGAAGTCGAACCACCAGCGGGGATACTTCTGACGGAACAGCACCATCAAGAGAACCGGCACCACCAACACACCGCCGGCAACGGCGCCCATGCGGCCCCCCTCACCTGCGTCTCCGAGTGCGATCCCACCGATGAATGAGAGGAGGATCGCCACCGGGATGACATAGACGAGCCGCAGGAGTGTCGCCATGCGGTCCAGACCGCGGTCCGGGAAGTCGATATTGAGTCGTGCCGGGTACCTTGCATCAGATCTCACGTTCATCTTCTCTACCTTTCACTAGTGACTGGCTATGGTGTACATCGTACACTATGGGTGTACGATGTACACCTGTCAAGGGATAGGCGCCCTTTTCTGAGAGGTGGTGAGGATGCAAAAGCAGGTAGACGCCGAGGTCGGACGCACCCCGCTGAGCAGAGACAGGATCCTGAGGGCCGCTGTAACCCTGGCCGACAAGGACGGGCTCGAATCACTAAGCATGCGCAAGCTCGCGCAGCAATTCGGAGTCGTACCGATGGCGCTCTACAAGCACGTGGCCAACAAGGACGACTTGGTCGACGGGATGGTCGATGTCGTCTTCGGCGAGATCGACCATCCTCCCAGCGGCACGGATTGGAAGACAGCCATGCGTCAGCGAGCGCTGTCGGCGCGTCAGGTTCTCTCTCGCCACCGATGGGCGATCGGACTCACGGAATCGCGGATGAAACCGGGACCGACCAACCTGCGCCACCACGATTCGGTTATCCGTTGCTTAACTGAAGGCGGCTTCTCGATCGAGATGGCCATCCATGCGTATTCCGCGCTCGACAGCTACATCTACGGGTTCGCGCTTCAAGAGCAGCAGCTGCCCTTCGAGAATCCCGGAGAAGTTGACGAGGTAGCCCAGACGATGCTCAGCCAGTTCCCTTCCGACGATTACCCCTACCTTGCCCAAACGATCGCCGAGGTCATCAACAAGTCGGAATGGCAGTACGCAGATGAATTCGAGTTCGGACTCGATCTGATCCTCGACGGACTCGAGCGCGTCTTGGTGCGCTAGGGGACGAGGCGGGGAGTCGACTGGGTCGAGAGCTGTGCTTGGAGGACAAACCCTTGTCCCTGGATGTCCCTGGGGGTCCTGACACGGTTTTCCGTCCTGGCTCATCATCGTTTCTCTGATCGCTTCCTGATCCACGGCTGGCAATGGTTGGCGATCAAGAATGCGGAGCTCGGAGAGTGCGACTTCGGCTGGGCATTTGCGCGGTCGTGGTTGGACGCGACAAGACTCGTGCGCGTACGCTCCGGGCATGCATTGGCCCCAGGGGTATGCGGCAAGGGCCGCGCGGCACGAGGACGTGGCTCATATCGCAGGATTGTTCGCCGCGGCGGATCGAGCCGAGGGTGCCCCGCCGTGGGCGACTCCAGAGGACATCGCAGAGGATTTTCGCCGTCCTCGAATGGATCTTGCGGCGAACGTACGCTGCGTTCAGAGGGACGCAGAGATCGTGGCGTACGCCGAGGTATGGCCCCGGGACGAGGAGAACTCTGAGATCGATCTCTTCTGTCTCGTCCATCCCAACCATCTTGGCCATGGTCTGGGGCGGGCCTGTCTGGACTTCTGCGAAGGGCGCGCGCGTGAGATATCGGCGGGCGCCGGCCTCTTCAACTACACGAGCCGCGCCGACGACAGAGGACGCGATCTCTTGGAGAGCGCCGGATACGAGCACGTGCGCTCGTTCTGGCACATGGAGATAGACCTATCCCAGGCACCCCCATTGCGGGATCCGCCCGTGGGAATTGCCATCCGTGCACTAGACCCCGCCCGCGATGCCCGCGCTCTGCATTCAGTCATGGAGGAATCGTTCAGCGAGCACTGGGGCTGGTCTCCGACGTCCTTCGAGGACTGGTGGGGGCCATATGAGAGTCGTGCTGATTTCGATCCCGCGCTCACGCTCGTTGCTCATGAAGACGAGCACATGGTCGGCGCCTGCATCAACGGCGCGGCGCCTGATCGCGGCTGGGTACGCGACCTCGGCGTCCTGAAGCCTTGGAGGGGGCGTGGCATCGCTCAAGTGCTTCTCCTAATGACGTTTCGCCTGTTCCTCGAACGAGGCTTCACCAAGGTCGGCCTGGGAGTCGACTCCGAGAACACAACGAACGCTACGAGCTTGTACGAGCGGGTGGGGATGCGTGTCTACAGAGAGTTCCTGGCGCACCGAAAGGAACTCGGCTAAAGGGAGAGAGTCGAAGAGGATCGACGACCAAGTCAGACATGGCGGAGGGCGTGGTGTGTGATTCCAGCGGACGGCGTGGGACTCGAACCCACAAGCCCTTGCGGGCAACCCTTTTTCAA